>CAJUAT010000042.1 GCA_910584525.1 uncultured Muribaculaceae bacterium
ACATTTCTAATCTTCAATTTTAACAAATGCACCGGCTTTTCGGCTTGACCCCAAAGTCGGGCAATTCGAGATCTATTATATAAAAATCGAATTCTATTCCGGCATCCAGTTGAGTCACGAGAGCCATAGCCGTGCTGAACTTAGTGACGTTATTGGCATTACGGCTTGCAAGGATGGCTGTCATGCCTTCCCTGACAAGGTCGTGGTCGTCGACAACGGCTATTTTCATCTGTGACAGTATCGATTGGTCATCCATAAGTGTTTGAAAATTGCATATTTTTCACATGCAAAATTACCTCATTTATGGACGCCTGTCAATTACGGTTTACCGTAGTTTTCAATGTCTTGAAAGAGAAACTAAGGACTCGCTCTAAAAAATGATCGTCAGTTTTACTGTCGTACCTGAAGGTTCGGATGGCTCTATAGTAACAGATCCGCCAACGGCGTTAGCTCTGCGACGGATGGAATCGAGACCTATTCCTTTCTTTGTTCCTGATATTTTTTGCTTATACGTGCCGTTGTCGTTGATGGATGCTTCCAACTTGTCTTTTGTCAAGTAGAGGCTTAAGTCGATATTCGTGGCTCCTGAATGCTTTACGGCATTTCCTACTCCCTCCTGAATGATACGGTAGACCTCAAGAGATGTGGCGTCAGGCACATCGCTCCAGTTGGAATCAATTGCCGAGGAATCATAAACGAATGATATTTTCCCTTTATTCGCTTCGGCCTGTTTGGCGATGAAGAACCTTACCACTTCATCCAGCGAAGCGTAAGAAAACTCCGGAGGCATCAGCTCATGGGATATGCGACGCACCGATTCACGGCATGTGTCAATCATTGATGCCGTGCTGTCGGCAGGTTTTCCGGCATTGATGTTCATCTGAATGGCAAGAAGGTCATTGCATACCCCGTCATGAAGTTCCCGGGCCATACGCTGCCGTTCGCTTTCAAGTCCTTCTATATATTGCTGTGTAAGCTGCCGCCCAATGTCGGCGCGTATTTTGGCAAATTCCATCTCTCGTTGCAGGCGACGACGTTTCTGGCGCGTGGCATATACCACAAATACAACTGCCCCGATCAAAAGGACGGCAATAGTTGCAAACAGCCACATCAATATATTGGCTCTTTTGGCCTCGCTCTGCGCGAGTGCCAGCTGCGCTTCTTTTGTCTCATATTTTATGGTCAGATCCCGCAGACTCTCGGCTTTCTCCTGTGCCCATAGGGTATCTCGAATCTCGTTGCTCTTCAGAAGCGTCTCATAGGCGTTCTTGTATTCACCAAGGTCGGAATATGCCAGATGAAGGTTGTTGTAACAATCGAATTTTACAAACGGGAGGTTGTCGATCCCATCCAAGCCGAGAATCTTGTCAAACCAAACAATGGCTCCTCTGTTATCCTTGTTTTTCAGACATATGGAACATTCCGCCTGATAGTATGCCATTTTGGTTGTAGTGGAGTTGATTTCGGGCATCAGCTCCAAACATTTCTGACGCCATGCCTCGGTTTTGTTTTTGTCGCCGCTGCGGTCTGACAAGAGCATATTGTAGGCCGCGGCACGAAAAGCGGCGTCCGTGCTGCCACTTTCCATGGAATACCGATATGCGAGATCCTGATATTTCAGTGCCCTGTCGATGTCGCCACACCCTGTGAGAACTGAACCTACAACACCATAGACTACACCCTTCAATTCCGGATCATTGCTTTTGGCAACCCACTCACCTGCCAATATGGCATTGCGTCCCGCTTCATCCTTGTTCTGCATGTCGAGGTTAAGAACACCCAGATTGATATATAGCGAGGCTATTTCCTCCACAGATTCCTGGTCAGGATTCTCCCGGAATTTGCCCGAAGTAATTATTGCCAGCGCCGCCTCATATCTCTGCAAGGCATCGTCGATACGGCCCAGCGAACGAAGAAATACGCCTTGCGCTGCATTCGTACCGACAATCTGAGTAGGATTGCCGCTTTTGTCGGCCAGCCATATTGCTTTCTCCCCTATTATGGCTGCCGAATCAGTGCGGCCTATGCTGTGCAGACTGTCTGCAGTGGCCCGCAGACGCGCTATCTCCGCTATATCATTGGCAGATGCGTATGTAATTACCGATGTTATCGCCATGAGCAAAGAGAGTACAATCATTTTCATGCTTGGAATGCGTTACTTAAAATAAAACCGACACATGCCAGTCATGAAGATCATACCCATGACTGGCATACTCGGTGCAAAAGTAACAAATTATTTCGACATCAGGTAAATATCAGGAAAGAATCCCTTTAAATTTCGAAGCCGTGGAGCCGCGAAATTAAGAGCACGTTCCTTAAAATTTTGGGATTGTAGGGGCTTCGAAATTAAAAGGGATGTGTCATTATAGATTGAGGTACGTTTTCAATGCCTCCACGTATTCTTCAAATGCTTTTCTGCCATTCGGGGTGATGGAGCATATGGAGCGGGGACGTTTGCCCGACATTCCCTTTTCGACAGAAATATATCCTGCGGATGATAGTTTGTCGAGCTGGACGCTGAGGTTTCCGGCGGTTGATTCGGTTTTCTCTTTGAGATACACGAAATCTGCTTCTTCCACATTCATCAGAATGGAGATGACGGCAAGCCGGAGTTGCGAGTGCAGCAGCGGATTCAGCTCTTTCATGCCTCTTTTCGTGCTTTATTATTGAGGATGTGTCCGGGCACAATCATCATTGCCACGAAAGCGATGATGAAAATAGGCATAAACCAGGAAGTATATAGGGCAACATCGCCGGCAATGCAAGCCATTGTGACGAGCCCTGCAGATAAGCCAATAGCACCGCCAATAATCATGGATTTTTCCTTGATGACAATTCCTGAAGCAATTTCGGCGAAAGGAACGATTATCAGCGCGATAGCGAACATCATTGACCATGTGTCAATACCTCCGGCAAGCAAAAATGCGAGACAGATAGCAGTACCGGCAATTGCGCTGAAACCGACCGTAGACCATATACGGGATGTCATGGTGTCTGAATAGTTTTTGACACCCTTCTCTCGGTGCATTTTTTTGTCCATTATCGGAGTCAGCGTGCCTCCGATAATCCAGAGCAGGTACCATAGCCAGTTCCATACCGGATTATGAGTGAATCCGATAAGGCTCCATATAAGAGCCGAGAGGGCCACTGTCAGATAGCCCCACATCAGCATGATGCGGCCATCCCCTATGTAGCGCTTTTTGGTGCGGGCAATCATCGAAGTTATCACTTCGAGGCTTTCTTTTTCGGTGAGTTTTCTTTCTTCCATTGTTCAGGAATTTTGAGGGTTTATACTTGGTTTATATTATAAACCATTAAGCTCTGAAAAAAGGCGGCCGCGCGATTCCGCCCTTATTCGGGTGCAAAGGTACTAAGGTTTATGATATAAACCAAATTTTCAGGTAAAAAGATTGAAATTTTTCAGAGAGGATGATGGAGGGATGCCGGATACTTCGGGCTTGCGCCCTCAGCACAGTGAGGCTGGAAAGGAGGCTTTTGATGGGAGAGGCGGCGGAGATATGAGCGGGAGTGGCGGCGGAGAGGTAATCAGTTGGTGAGATAATAGATGAGGGCGCCTAGGGCGCCGAGGAAGAGGATGTTGAGGGACATGAAGGCCAGCCAGGTTATGGCCGATTTCCATCGTGGGTGCATCGGGAATGCTTTGTTGAGGGCTATGGTTCCTATCACGAGCTCGATGGCTATTGTTAGAATCATTGTAAATGCCGGGCTAAGGAGAGACAGTGGTTTCAGCAAGTTGCTGTATATGGCGAAACAACAGGCCATGTAAATGGCAGCCGTGAGGTATTCGGCCATGTTGTAATCGCGTTTTGAAGCCTTGCCGTAGGTAAGATAGCAGCTGAACGCGAGCAGGCATGATATGGCTATCTTGGAAATGACATCCGACGAAAGAATCATGTCGATGAGCCAGTTGCCGGCAGTCAGTGGCGATTCATCCCTGTTTATCCTCAGGAAATTCACGTCGAAGATATTCCCGAGCACGGTATAGATGAAAGTGAAATAAAGCAGCAACTGTATCACCATCGTTACCGGCTGAGAATAAGCTATGCGATGTCCATGAAGATAATTTCGTATCACTGTCCATGGATGTGTCAGCAACCCACAGAAGGTATTAAGGAATCCGGGGGTAAGTCGGGAAAAACTCAACGCTGCCGATTTCCAGAATGTCTTCATGGTAATACGGCTGGACGTCTGTAATGCCTGTCCACATTGCGGACAGTAACGGCCCGCATATTCGCAGCCGCAGTTCAGACACACCGTTGTTTCGATGATTTCTTCAGCAGCCACGATGCAGAATCACATTATTATTTTGCACCATTTGCCGGCCCTGCGTACGAGAAAGATGCCGTGACCGGGATGCTCCAGACGAATGCCCTGCAGTGTGTAATATTCTTCTGACTCGCTTTGGGATTCGATTATCGGCGCAACACTGGTCATGATGTCGTTGAATATGTTGACGGCTTCTGAACGGGCGCCGGCAGCCTCGGTGAATATTCTCAAAGTACCCTTTTCCTTCTGGCTCACCTCTATGGGCGTTCCTTCATACTTCTTATAATGTCTCAATGCGGCGGCAGGGATTGTGCTAATGCCAACCTTTTCGATGTCTTCAGATGCATCCACTGCCGTGATAAACCGATACCATATCGATACACCTTCACCTTGAGCTTCGGGTTTTATTTTGGCGATGTCGTTGGCTTCCGCATTGGGGTAATTAATGATGTACGACATATAGTCGTCATCCAATTGCAGCGACACACCGGGGCTGTCAGTCAGCGACACGGATACGGGCTGCGGATGCACGTTGAGCAGATAGCGGGCCATGCTGGGGCCATATGTCTCCGCATCCTTGGGTGTAGCTGAGATTATTGTCTGACCCATGGCATGTACTGTGACGTTGCCGAGAGCGTCAACAGAGGCCACATCCGGATTAGATGAGGCATACAGGACCTGCAGTTTCAACGGATTCCGTAGTTCCGGCAGATTGTAATCAGATAGTCCGTATTTTCGGGAGCATATACCATTTCCGTCAATAGTGCCATAATACTCGAGCTCCGGGTCGGTGGCATCCACTTCCCATGTGAATTTGACGTAGGAATAGTTGCTGTTGGTGCAAGGTACAAAGCAATACCATTTGAAAGAATTAGAGCCGGCTTCATCAAGAGTATATTTGGACTCCTTGCCTTCGGTAAAGGAGATTGCCTGGCCAAGTAAATCCGCACCATAGGATTTATTGGGGCCGAAGATGCCAAAGAAATCATTCCTCCCGTAAATACGCCATTTCCCGGTATCACTGATTCCCATCACGGCTATCGATTTGAGCTTATGAGGATTATTCAAGGTATATATTACGCTGTTCTGTTCGTCAGAGCCTGTAAGATTTTTCTGTTGGAATAATATGTTGCCGTTATGGAGGTTCATTTTTCTGATGCCGTATTCGGTGCCGGAAGCTATCAGCGAGGGGGTCGGGACAGAACGGTAGTCGCCGAGCTGACAGGCGGTAGCTGTGATTTTGCCGTCGAGGAAGGCATCAGAAGCGGCAGGGTTGGAATTGACAGGGAAATCAAGGTTTTCGATGCTGATGATGTCGGATATCTGGTAAGCTTGTGCATTGACAAATGGCATGGATATACATGTGGCGATGCACATTATGACAATGTTTACGCCGCTGATATTATTCTGGTGCATGATTTTTACTGTTATTTAATTTGAAACAAAATTATGTAAATATTATTTGAAATCCAAATAAATAAGTAAAGGGGATAAAAAAATTTTTTCAAGATGCAGAAGAGGGGCTTAGCCGGAGAACTGCGGGCTTGCGCCCTCAGCGCAGCATCCTAAAAGAGATTAGGCTGATATTGAGGGATTTAACTCCAGGATTAAGGGCGGGAATTGAACTGAGGGGCAAACGGCGGAGATAGGCTGATATTAAGGGCGGGGATTAGCTGGGGAGCCGATGAGGATTGAGCCGGGAGGGCAGGAATCAAGGACCACGGAATTGGCGCCGATGATGGTGTTGCTGCCGATGGAGATGTCGCCGAGAATCATGGCGCCGGCATAGATTATCACATTGTCGCCGACAGATGGACGGGCGCCGTTTTTGTCGCCAAGTGTGCAGTTCTGATGAATCAGGCAGTTCTCCCCTATTCTGCATCTCGCCCCTATCACTGTGCCAGAGCCATGGTTGATTTTCAAACCTCGGCCAATCTGACTGGAATAGTAAATCTCAATCTGCCCGATATGCCTTCCAAGCAGAGAGAATGAATCGGCCGATGTCGGGCCTTTCTCTTCGCGCCGGGCAAGATATAGGCGTCGGGCTATTCTATATGTAAGCACCGGAATGAGCTGCGGGACAAGACACAGCATATCTTCATCCACCTCTTCTCTGCCGGGGAACCAACGGATATAGTCGTAAAGGAATTCATCCAGAGCTTCTGTGAGAATCTCATCCGGGCAACTGAAGTCAAGGCTGTGAAGCCAGGAATGATTTTTCCAGTCATCTATCAGAATTCGGAGCCGGGAAGTGGTCATGGTCAGTCGTGATGATATGGTTCGCCGCGAAGGATAGTCTGGGCGCGGTATAACTGTTCGATAAAGAAAAGGCGCACCATTTCATGGTTGAAAGTCATGCGGCTGAGGGATATCTTTGCATTGGCTCTCTTGTAAACGGCCTCCGAGAATCCATAAGGGCCACCGATTATGAATACGAGCCTCTTCAGACCGGAAGCCATCTGACGTGAAGCCCATTCGGCAAACTCGCGGGAAGTGAACTCGCGGCCTTTTTCGTCGAGAAGCACAACGGAGTCGGAAGGGAGAATTTTCGTGAGGAGCATATCCCCTTCGAGTTCTTTTTGCTTGGCTTCGGGGAGCTGTCCCCCACCCTTTACATCTCGGAGCCATTCATGCCGGAAACGGATATAACGGTTAAGACGGCCTTCATATTCCCTGATGCCCTCTTCGATAAATCCCATGGCCGTACGGCCTATACCCAGCAATAATATTTCCATAATACCTCTTACACGACTCTTTTTTGCGGCACAAATTTAACCAATTATCCACATACCGCCAAAGATACGTGAGTACGGCGATGGATGTTAATAATTGTCAATGGGATAAACCGGTGAAGATAATAAATGTCATAGGGATAACTGATGACCGAAAAAAGAAAAAACATAAACACAGAATAAATAGAAAATAGCATGAAAGCAAAGATGATAGGCATGGCCATGCTGGCTATGTTAATGGCCACGGCGCCGTGCATGGCACGCAAGAACAATGGCAAGCAGGACAAGCGGGGGTATCGTATAGAGATGCGCGGCGACAGCACAGGGTGCCGGCAGGGAAAATGCATCTTCGACGGTCTCGGACTCAATGCCGACCAGAAAGCGAGGCTGCAGCAAAGCAACGAGAAATACCGCGCCGAGAAGCAGACGCTGTACAACGACTCTCGCAAATACCGCCGGGAATGCACCGACTCATTACGTCAGGCTACCCGCAAACAGGCCATGGAGATCAAGCGGCAGCACCTGCAGGAGATACGTGCCATACTTACGGCCGACCAGTATATAGAATTTCTGGAGCAGAGTTATCTGACGAATCCGGGACCCGGTAAGCCCAAGATAAATGCCAAGGCCCAGCGAGAGCGTCAGGACCGACCGATGAAGAGACAAACCATACCGATGGACGACGGACCTGTGATGAGCAGATAAGATTACGCCACGACCATGATACATTGAAAGCGGCTCCCCTACTATGAATGGGGAGCCGCTTTTATAATTTGCGAATGCCGAAGCGGATTATTTCACGCCGGTCATCACGAAGTCGAGCACATTCTTGTTGACATCCATCTTCTTGATGAAAGCATTGAAACCGTCGAGGGTCATGGCATCGATAGCCTCGCCACGGCCGGTGATCACATCGTAGCCGGCACAGTAGTTGACAAGATTCTCATTCCAGAACTTGTTGGAACGCTCCTTGATTTCAAACTGTTTCTTCATGGCTTCCCTGACTTTGCTGAAGTCCTCAGCCTTAGCTCCGTTGGCGATTACGTCGTTGAGTTCCTTCTTGGCACGTGTAATCAGCTTGTTCTGTATATCGCTGTTGGTCTGGAACCAGAATCCCATCTGCCAGCGACCCGACCAGGGGCTGAGGCTGCTGAAGGCATAAGGGCTGTATGTACCGCCCTCCTCTTCGCGCAGACTTGCGGTGTAGACGATAGACATCACATCACCCAGCGCGTTGGCGTTGACATAGTTGGAGATATTGAAGGGAATGTTCTGGCCATTGCTGATCACGAACACCTGGCTTGAGGGATTCTCCATCTTTATGTCGAAATGGTCGTTGACCACACCGGTGGCGAAAGGCCTGGGAGTGATAACCTTCACATCAGAAGTTTTCTTTGCGTAAGGAAGGGATGCAACATATTTCTCAAGCATCGGCTTGAGAGAGTCGATATTTACATTTCCCACGAATACGAAAGTGAAGTCGGCGGCATTTGCCATGCTCTTCTTGGCCATCTGGAGCATCTTGGCATAGTCGGCATCCTGATACATCTTGGATGTGGGCACGTTGAAGAAGAGAGGATTATTGCAAGCGCGAGCCTGGCTGAGGCGCTGCTGGAAGATGAAAGCGGGGTTCTTCTCCTGCGTGGAGAGGATAGAAATCGACTGGTCCCTGTCGGCCTGGAAAGCCTCCTCGTCGGCCTGAAGATCGGTGAACGTGAGGTAAGTCATCTCCATCATGTCGCGGAAATCCTTGACCGTAGATTCACCCTTGAGAGTAGTGGTGTAGTCGTCGATATTATAGTTGAGCTTTATTTTCTTGCCGGCGAGGTACTTGTCGATTGTGGATCGCTTGTACTGACCGAGACGGCTGTCGGCCACTGCATCGGAAATGACGTTGACATTAGCGGCGTCAGCCTGAGAATAAGCCTCCTTGCCCTCACGGCGGAAAGCCGTCATGAGAATCTCGTCGTTCTGGAAATCGGTGGGTTTCACCACCACTTTCACGCCATTGCTGAGAATGAACTCGGTGGTCTCGAACTTCCCTTTGGCTTCCTTGACAATCTTGCCTGCCGCGGGAGCCTTGGCAATGAGGCTTGCGGGAAGTTCCTCATCCACATAAGCCTGGTACTCGGCATTGAGAATCCTCTGGATATCGCCTACCACAACATCCTCGGCAATCATCTGCATACCCTCTTTCTCGGGACGTGCAACCACAATCACCTGATTGTTGGGAGTAAGCAATGTGGCTGCAGGCTGGTTTACGGCCTGTACCGGTATCATCATGAGCGTCTGCTTCATGATTTCGAACTCCTTCTCAGCGCCGGGATAAGGCACGTTGTCGATGAAGGTGCGGATAATCTTACGAGCAATGTCGTCGTTTTTGGTCGACTTGCGCTCATTGTATGCCTTCTCGTAGTTGGCAAGAATCTCATCGCGGGCCCTTACGAGTTCCGACTGCATGAAACCGGTCTTGCAGGCCTGTGCCACGATGGCCAGAGCATCCTCATAAGCGGCCTTTATCTCGTTCTTGGCTATGATTGTCACATCAAAGGCAGCCTTGGTCTTGGAGATGAAATAGTTGCCGAACGACACGCTGGCAAAAGCATAATCGCACTCGGGCTTTTTTGAAAACTCCTTCAGACGGTTGTTGATCATAGTCTCGATGAGGGCCTGGACCACATTTTCCTGCATGTAAGCCATGACGGTATTTCTCATCTCTGTGGGAATCTGGTCTGACTTGAATGCGACGGTAATCATGGCGTAAGGCATCTCCTTATCGGCGAACTGAGCGAAGATGGGTTTATCGTTGTCGCTGACTACTGGATACTCACGCGGAGCGGCATTCTCGGGCATGGGTATTTTGGCGAAAAGGTCCTTGACTTTAGCCTCCATGGCATCCACATCCATGTCGCCGACAATCACGATACCCTGCTGGTCAGGACGATACCACTTGTGATAATAGTCGCGGATAGCCTTCGGCGGGAAGTTGCGTACTATCTCCATTTTTCCGATAGGCATCTGCTGATACTGGTATTCCTTGTATATTATCGGGAGAATAGCGTCGAACATTCGTGACTGAGCACCGCTACGGCTGCGCCATTCCTCCTCTATCACGCCGCGTTCCGAGTTTATCTCATCCTCTTCAAGAAGAATGGAGCCGCTCCAGTCGCTGAGCACGAGGAGAACGCTGTCCATCAGAGCCTGGTCATTTGCCGGAACGTTATTGATGTTGTAGACGGTCTCGTCAAAGCCGGTGTAGGCGTTGATGTCGGCGCCAAAGCGGATACCCTTCGACTGCAGGTAGTTAAGCATGTTCTTGCCGGGATAATGCTTGGTGCCGTTGAAGGCCATATGCTCAAGAAAATGGGCGAGGCCTAACTGATCCTGATTCTCGAGAGTGGAGCCTACTTTCTGCGCGATATAGAAGTTCACGCGGTTTTTGGGTTCCTCATTGTGCATGATGTAATAGTTCAGTCCGTTAGGGAGTACTCCATGACGCACTTCAGCGCTCAGCGGGATTGCCGGATTCGGCATGGCATCCCCCTGTGTCTGAGCCTGCGCACTGAGTCCCATCACTGAGATTACGGTCATTGCAAGCAGTTGTTTAATCATATGTTTTAATTTGGGTTTATTCTCATTTTCAGGTCCCCTTCCTTCATATCCCCTTCCCCGGCTTGGAGAGCCTTCCAGTATATTAGTCGCAGAGACTGCCGGATAGTTTCATGCCGATACAAAAAATTTTGGCATCCCCATGCAAATTTACTTAGTTTGCATCAGAATGCCAAATAAAAATTTTATAAGACCTGAATCATGAGTTCCGATGTTTTTTCTTACGGATTTCAGGCGTCTTCAGAACGATAGTCGACTTCTGGGTAATTACAATGTCCATCGGCACGTCGTGGGGTTCGGCAGGAATCTCGTCGAGGAGCTGGAAATCGTAACCCACACCGACCTTTACGGCGGGGGTGGAGGCAAGGAATCTGTCGTAGAAACCCTTGCCTCGGCCGAGGCGGTTCCCTCTGGCATCGTAAGCCACGGCGGGTACCACCACCATCTCTATGTCGGCGGCATCCACAGTATCGTTACCGCTGGGTTCCTCGATATGGAAAGAACCCAACTCGAGCTTGCTCTCTTCGTAAGGGAGTATGTCGAGATTCACGCCGTTGACACGCGGCAGATAGAAATGCTTGCGTTCCTTCCACTTGGCGAGGAAACGCCTTGTGGGGAGTTCGTCGGGCAAAGAATGATACATCAGGATTTTTTCGGCGAGCATGAATGCAGCGGTATTCTCCAGCCTTGCGAACACTTCTTCGGCGGCCTGCGCCTTCTCGATGTCGAGCATCATTGTGCGCAACGCCTTTATTTTCCTGCGTATGTCATTCTTTTCCATCATTTCTTTGTTTTGGTCGGTTTAGTGATATTCACCGGCGACTCATTGTTATCAAGAGCCTTGATGGCGGCATCCACGGCA
Organism: uncultured Muribaculaceae bacterium; assembly: GCA_910584525.1. Taxonomy (GTDB): domain Bacteria; phylum Bacteroidota; class Bacteroidia; order Bacteroidales; family Muribaculaceae; genus Lepagella. The sequence goes on from CAJUAT010000042.1 coordinate 11,491, forward strand.
TTGTCACGGGAATTGAGCACACGGATCATCCCTTCGTAGCCGATAAGGTTGCGCGTTATCAGTGCCTTCAATTGATTTAACAATAAAGCACGCGATTGGTTGACATAATACCATCTGGCGGGCACACCTTTGCCGGCGGAATAGTTCACGAAGGCATTGAGGAGCGCGTTGTCGCGGGGTATTGTCTTCTCCACCTGCTCCAGGGTTTTCTGCTTGCCAAGCATGGGGCGGTAAGTGTCGGCCATCTGCTGGGCGAAACTGTTGATGAGACCACGGTTGGATACCTCGATAAAGTAGGAAGATATGCCGGTGGTATCCTCGGGCACGAAGACATCTGGCATGATGCCGCCGCCGCCGTAAACCTCTCGGCCATTGACTGTATGGAAAATCTTCGACTTGTCGAGTTTTATGCTGTCGCGCGAGTAGAACTCACCATGAGAGTATCTGTCGGCGATGTCGAGGTCGTAATGTCCATCCTTGCCGCGTTTGTATTCCTTCTGAATGCAACGACCGGAAGGAGTGTAATAGCGGGCCACGGTAAGCCGAATCGCCGAACTGTCGGGCAGCGCTATCTGGTTCTGCACGAGACCTTTGCCGAAGCTCCGGCGCCCTATCACCAGACCTCGGTCATTGTCCTGGATTGCTCCGGCGAAGATTTCCGACGCGGAGGCCGAAAATTCGTTGACAAGCACCGTGACAGGCACATCCTGGAATTGGCCGGTGCCGTCGCTGGTCGCGCCCATCTCGTTCTCTGCCGTGCGTCCCTTGGTATATACTATCATGCGCCCTTCAGGCAGGAACTCATTGGCCATGTATATCGCCTGGTCCATGAATCCGCCGCTGTTGCCGCGAAGGTCAACGATAAACTTACGTGCTCCCTCCCGGCGTAGATTACTCAGGGCGGTGAAGAACTCGGCATACGTGGTGCGGGCGAACTTGCTCACGCGCACATAACCTATGTCGTTGCCCATCATGTAAGTGGCGTCCACGCTGTTCTGGGGAATCTGTCCGCGGGTAATGTCGAAGGAGAGCGGCTTGCGGGCATTGCGTCGCTTTACCGTCACCTTCACCTTGGAACCCTCCTTTCCGCGAAGCGTTCCGAACACCTCCTCGGTGCTTATCTTGGCTCCGGAGAGCTTCTTGCCGTCGGCCTCGAGAATCTGGTCGCCGGGAAGAAGGCCTATCTGCTCAGAGGGACCTCCGGCCACCACCTCGATCACGTCCACGGTGTCGTTGAGCACCTGGAACGATACGCCGATGCCGCCGAAAGAGCCTTCGAGGTCATCGTTGGCAAGAGAGAGTCCCGCCTTGTCGATATATGCCGAATGCGGGTCGAGCGATGCCAACAGGTCTGGAATCGATTTCTCGATAAGGCTGTCGACATCAATCTCATCCACATACTGCTGCTGGATAAGGCCGAGCACAGCCCGCAGCTTCTCCTCTTCGGGGCTGAGATGGCTCGTGCTCGAATATCTGCCTATGAAGATACCCCCTATTATGCCCAGCGACATGAACAGGGGGAGCAATACATAACTTGGATTTCTTTTTTTCATCAATCAATTACCTGCTCTCCTCCGGAACGAGGGGAAGGTGAACAATCTCGATACCAGCACGTTTCAGGAGGTCAAGACCATCGGTGATACGGTAAAGGTCGGAAAAGACCACGCGCCGGATGCCGGCCTGGATGATCAGCTTGGAGCATTCCATGCAGGGACTGGCCGTAATGTATAACGTACTCCCCTCACTGGAATTGTTGCTTCGTGCCACTTTTGTTATGGCGTTGGCCTCGGCGTGGAGCACGTAAGGGAACGTGGTGCCCTCCTCCGTCTCGCATACGTTGGGGAAACCCGAGGGAGTGCCGTTGTAGCCGTCGGATATGATCATCTTGTCCTTGACGAGCAGGGCTCCTACCTTGCGACGTTCGCAATAGGAGTTTTCTGCCCATATCGTGGCCATGCGGAGGTAGCGCCGGTCAAGAATTGTCTGTTTCTGTTCTGCATCCATAAGCAACTGTTCAAAATTATTTTTTCGTTGAAGTTGTTTCGACTAATTTTTATGGTAAGATTTATTAATATTTTGGAGCAGATTTGGCCGCTTTATGAGGGAGCAACCTCTCGGTTGGTCCCGATTAAAGCGGCCGAAGATGCCCAAAATATTGATAAAGATTGCCATAAAGTGTAACTTTTTTTTATGATTTATTATTAAACGTAAATTAGTCGAAACAACTTCGTTACTTAATCATAAATCATTGGCGTCAACGAGGAACTTCTCAGCATCGAGTGCAGCGCGGCATCCGGTACCGGCGGAGGTCACGGCCTGACGGTAGATGGGGTCGGCACAGTCGCCGGCGGCAAACACTCCCGGCACGCTGGTGGCCGTGGTCGGCGACTTGGTGATTATGTACCCTTCGGCGTCGAGGTCGAGCTGTCCTTTGAAAATGTCGGTGTTGGGTTTATGGCCAATGGCCAGGAAGAAGCCGTCAATCGGCACGTTGAAGTATTCCTCGTTTTCCTCGCCTTTGTTGCGCACGAGGCTCATTCCTTCCACACCGTCCTCGCCATAAAGGCCCACTGTGTTGCACTTGAAGAGAATCTCGATGTTCTCTTTCTGCTCCACGCGTCGCTTCATGGTATGGGAAGCGCGGAGATAATCCTTTCGGACCACCATATATACTTTGGATGCGAGCGAAGAGAGGTAGAGAGCTTCCTCGCAGGCGGTGTCGCCGCCGCCCACCACGGCCACAACCTTCTTACGGTAGAAGAATCCGTCGCAGGTGGCGCAAGCGCTGACGCCGAGGCCGCGGTATTTCTCCTCGTCGTCGAGACCGAGGTACTTTGCTTGTGCGCCAGTGCATACTATCACAGATTCGGCCACGATGCGGCGGCCGCTGTCGTCCTCGCATACGAAAGGCCGCTTGCTGAAGTCTACTTTGGTGATGATGCCGTTCACAATCTCGGCGCCGAACCGCAGCGACTGCCGCCGGAAATCATCCATCATCTCCATGCCCAGCGTACCCTCCGGATAGCCGGGAAAGTTCTCTATCTCGGTGGTCTGGGTGAGCTGCCCGCCAGGCTGATGCCCTTCGTAGAGCACTGGCTGCAGATTGGCTCGCGACGCATATATGGCCGCCGTGTACCCGGCTGGCCCTGATCCTATTATCAATAGTTTTGTCTTCTTATCTTCCATTTCTTATCTTAGGTCTATAGTTTCGTAATCCTTGTAAGCCGCCGCCGGAAAAACAAACTCGTCAGCGTTGAATTTTCTGCCCGTAGCCACTCCGGTAAATGTAACGGAGCTGCGAGAGTCATTGTTCATGCGTATCACGAGACGCTCCGGGAGCATCGTTTTTTTGTTTACTGCCACTTCTATGGCTTTGACATCCATATTTCCGGCTCTTTTGGGGTTGAGAAGCACGAGGTAACGCGAGGCATCCTTCCGGCTCGAGAAATAGATATTGTAGCGGGATGCGTAATTGTCGAGATACGCCAGCGGATTAGCCTCGGCGAGCTCATCGGCCGTAGGAATCACCACAGTCACTTCCCGAGTCCGCGGATTGGCGTTCCAAAGTGTCCTGCCGTCATACCATTGCCGTCCCATGCCGGCAATGTCGATCTGCGACTTGCGACCTGAAATCTTGAAAGAGCCATTCACGGAATTGCCCGGATAAGTTACCTTGAAATTACCCGACAGTCCGGATGAACCGTTGATTTTGGCGGCAACCTGCCGCATCACGTCCTGAGGCGTCTGCGCGATGGCGCACATGGCCGCCATAACAACGGCAATTACTGCGAAAATCCTTCTCATTTATCACTTATCATTTATCACTTATCACTTTCCTAAGGAACTTATCGTATTCCGACCAGTCGTCAATCGGTTTACGAGCCACACCGGAGTCATGTGCGGCGCGAGCCACGGCGGGAGCCACCTTGAAAAGGAGACGTTTGTCGAAAGGCTTAGGCAAGATATACAGCGGGCCGAAAGCGAGTTCCTTCAGACCGTATACATCGAGCACCTCCTGAGGCACCGGCTCGTGAGCCAGGTCGGCTATTGCATAAGTGGCGGCCACCTTCATATCCTCGTTGATTTCCGACGCCCGGCTGTCGAGCGCACCGCGGAAGATATAGGGGAAGCCGAGCACGTTGTTGACCTGGTTGGGATAATCGCTTCTTCCCGTGGCAATTATGATGTCGGGGCGTGTCTGCACGGCCAACTGATAGTCTATCTCCGGGTCAGGATTAGCGAGAGCGAACACTATCGGTTTCGGGGCCATTGTCATCACCATAGCTGGCGTAAGCACATTGCCTACACTCACACCTAAGAATACGTCGGCGCCTACGATGGCTTCCTCGAGAGTATGGAGGTCGCGGTCGGTGGCAAACTCCCTTTTCTGTTCGGTAAGGCTTTCGCGATCACGGCGTATCACCCCCTTGGAGTCGCACATCACGATATTTTCGGCCTTCACACCGAGTCGTTTGTAAAGGCGTGCGGAGCTTATGGCGGCGGCACCGGCGCCATTGACCACCAATTTTATCTCATCGATACGTTTTCCCTGGATTTTCACGGCATTTATAAGTGCCGCACCGGAGATGATGGCGGTGCCGTGCTGGTCGTCGTGCATCACCGGTATGTCGCATTCTGCCTTGAGACGGCTCTCTATGCGGAAACTCTCCGGAGCCTTGATGTCCTCGAGATTGACGCCACCGAATGTGGGCACGAGGGCTTTCACTATCTCCACTAGCCGGTCAGGGTCTTTCTCATCTATTTCGATGTCGAAAGCATCTATGCCGGCGAATATCTTGAAAAGAAGCGCCTTCCCCTCCATCACCGGCTTGCCGGCCAGAGGACCTATGTCGCCGAGGCCGAGCACGGCTGTGCCGTTGCTCACCACAGCCACAAGATTACCCTTGTTGGTGTAGCGGTATGCATCGTCGGGAGTCTTCTCGATCTCCAGACATGGGTAAGCCACGCCCGGCGAATATGCCAGCGACAAATCCGCCTGTGTGGTGTAAGGCTTGGTGGGCACCATCTCTATCTTGCCGGGACGCCCCGACTCGTGGTACTTCAGTGCTTCTTCTATGTTCATGGTAATACATTTTATCAGGCCGTCCGACCCTTTCCTTTGCTTAAAACAATATTGTAATAAGCAATGTTTTATAATGTTCCAGTCCGACATAGTCGCCGGTTTGATTAGCAAAATTAACTAAAAATATGATACCGCGCTACTGTCACGCATATATTTTTTATTAATTTTGCGGTATGATTTCAATAAACAATCTCGGGGTTGAATTTTCGGCAAAGCCATTGTTCAGTGATGTGAGCTTTGTAGTCGGCGACAACGACCGCATAGCGCTGACAGGCAAGAATGGTGCCGGCAAGTCGACCCTGCTGAAGATAATAGCGGGTCTGGAGCACTGCGACAGCGGCAGCGTGTCGATACCCAACGGCGTCACCATAGGGTATCTGCCGCAGCAGATGGAGCTTGCCGACGCCACCACCGTTGCCGATGAGGTTAGGAAAGCCTACAGCGACCTCGACGACATACGTGCCGCCCTCGATGACGTGCAGCGGCAGATGGCCGAACGTACCGATTATGAAAGCGACGACTATGCCGCGCTCCTCGAAAAATTCGATTTCCTCAGTAACCGTCTTAATATCGAGGGGGTTGCCAATATCGATGCAGAGATAGAGTCGACGCTTACCGGCCTGGGCTTCAAGGCCATCGATCTGCGGCGTCCTACAGCCGAGTTTTCCGGCGGTTGGCGTATGCGAATAGAGCTGGCCAAGATACTGCTGCGTCGTCCTGACATTCTTCTGCTTGACGAGCCTACAAACCATCTCGACATAGAGTCGATACAATGGCTCGAGCGATTCATACAGACGAAAGGGAAGGCAGTGCTTCTGGTGAGCCATGACCGTGCATTCCTCGACAACGTAACATCCCGCACCATCGAGATCTCATGCGGCAAGATTTATGACTATAAGGTGAACTACAGCAAGTTTCTCGTGCTACGCAAGGAGCGCGTGGAGCAGCAGATGCGGGCTTACGAGAACCAGCAGAAGATGATTGCCGACACGCGGGAGTTCATCGAGCGGTTCCGCTACAAGGCCACCAAGTCGGTGCAGGTGCAGAGCCGCATAAAGCAGCTGGAGAAGATTGTGCCCATAGAGGTCGACGAAGTCGACAACTCCCGGCTGCGGCTGAAGTTTCCGCCCGCGGAACGGTCGGGCGACTTTCCCTTGATTGTCGAAGGCCTGGGGAAGCGTTACGGTGACCATCAGGTGTTCTCAGGCGCGGAGTTCACCATACGGCGCGGCGAGAAGGTGGCTTTCGTGGGCCGCAACGGAGAGGGTAAGTCCACGCTGGTGAAGTGCATCATGAACGAGATACCCTACGACGGCACCCTGCGCATAGGGCACAACGTCAAGATAGGCTACTTCGCCCAGAACCAGGCACAGCTTCTCGACGGAGAGCTCACCGTGTTCGAGACCATCGACAATGTAGCCACCGGCGACATGCGTACCAAGGTGCGCGACATCCTGGGCGCCTTCATGTTCGGCGGCGAGGCTGTCGACAAGAAGGTCAAGGTGCTGTCGGGCGGCGAAAAAACACGTCTGGCCATGATACGACTCCTGCTCGAGCCGGTCAACTTCCTGATTCTCGACGAGCCTACCAACCATCTCGACATACCGTCGAAAGATGTGCTCAAGGAGGCAGTGGCCGACTTCAACGGCACGGTGATCATAGTGAGCCACGACCGTTACTTTCTCGACGGTCTTGTCGACAAGGTGTATGAGTTCGGCGACGGCCATGTGCGCGAACATCTTGGCGGCATCTACGACTTCCTGCGCAGCAAGGACATGCAGAGTCTCCGCGACATAGAGCGTGTCAAGGAGCCGGCATCATTAACAGGCTCCAAACAACAGGCTCCATCGGCCGACAAACCGGCAACGCAACCGGCTGCTGAACAAAAAAACAGGAAGCTCACGTACGCCGAGCAGAAGGAACGCGCCAAGATGATTTCCAAAGCCGAGAAGGCTGTCAAAAAGGAAGAGGAACGCATAGCCGAGCTCGAAGAGAAGGTGAAAGAGCTTGAGACGAGGATCGCAGCCGGCGACGCCTCTCCCGATACCCTCGCAGCCTACGATAAAGCCACTAAGGACATGGAGAACGCCATGTCGCTCTGGGAGCTCGCCCAGCAGCAACTCGAAGAACTTACTTAAACATTGCTCCCATGCACACAATCCAGCATAACATAGACCCGGCCGTATCTCCCGGCGACAACTTTTACGACTATGCCTGCGGCGGCTGGCGCAGGGCCCATCCGCTGACCGGCGAATACTCCCGCTATGGCGTCTTCGACGACATAGCTCAGAAGAACCTGCAACAGGTCAGAGGGCTCATCGACGGCCTCGGCGACCATCCCGAGTCGAAGGTTCGCGGCAGCATAGCCCAGAAAATCCATGACATCTATAGTCAGGGGATGGATATGGCCACGCGCGACAGGCTGGGCGCCGAACCCATTCTGCCGGTGTTGCGGCGTATCGAAAAGATTGACTGGGATAATTTTGCTGAAACCATGGGTTGGCTCAACACGGGGCCAGGTGGCGGCTTCTTCGGCTATGGCGTAGGCCCGGATCCGGCTGACGCGAGCGTCAACGTGCTGCATGCCGCGGAATGCGGACTTACACTCGGCGACCGCGACTATTATCTGGTGAAAAGCGACAGCAACGACCGTATTATGGAGGCTTTTCATGCATATGTGGTTAAGGTGATGACGCTCGCAGGGTATGCCCACGCAGATGCCGAAAGGGTATGGGAGTCGGTGATAGAGCTGGAGACGGAAATGGCGCGTCACAAGAAGACCCGCGAGGAACGCCGCAACCCTATGCTGAGCTTCAACTGGATGTCGTTCGCCGATTTCGAGAGCCGTTATCCGTGTATCGACTGGCGCACCGTATTCACCGTATCGGGGCTGGCGGTACCGGAAAGCCTCAATGTGAAATCGCCGGCCTATTTCGAGTTTCTGTCGGCATGGCTTCCAACGCTCGACATTCAGAAGGTACGCGACTATCTGGTGTTCACGGCCCTGTGCGAAGGCACCGGCACTCTCAGCAGCGATTTTTACGACGCCGACTTCGAGCTCTTCAGCCGCGTGATGTCGGGCACCGAGGAAAAGAAACCGCTATGGAAACGCGCCATGGCAATTCCCAACTCAATGTTCGGTGAGGCAATAGGCCAGCTGTATGTGGAGAAATATTTCCCCGAGCGCAACAAGGACTACATGCTCCGGCTCGTGGGAAATCTGCGCTCCGCGCTCGCCGGCCATATAAGGAGGCTCGAATGGATGTCCGACACCACCAAGGCCAAGGCCCTCGACAAGCTCGACGCCTTGACTGTCAAAATAGGTTATCCCGACAAATGGAAAGACTATTCGGGTATTGACATAGACCCGCAGAAGAACTATCTGGAGAATGTTCTCGCCGCCTCGGAATGGTACATCCGCGACAATTATTCCAAACTGGGTCAGCCCGTAGACCGCGACGAATGGTTCATGACGCCTCAGACGGTGAATGCCTATTACAGTCCGGCCATCAACGAGATATGTTTTCCGGCCGGTATCCTCCAGGCTCCCTACTTCGACATAGAGGCGAGCGACGCCGAGAACTATGGCGCGATAGGCGTGGTGATAGGTCATGAGATGACCCATGGTTTTGACGACCAGGGACGACAGTTCGACAAGGACGGCAACCTCACCGACTGGTGGAGCGCAGAGGATGCGGCCCGTTTCAAGGAGCTTACGGCACGGCTCGTGGAACAGTTCAACGCCGTGGAAGTGGCTCCCGGCGTGCATGCCAACGGCGAGTACACCCTCGGCGAGAACATCGCCGACCAGGGCGGCCTCCGCATAGCCTACACCGCCTGGAAAGAAAACTGCCCCGCTGCCGCAGACCCTTCGGGCCAGTTTACCCCCGACCAGCTATTCTATCTGGCTTACGCCGGGGTATGGGCATCCAATATTAGGCCGGAGGAAATATTGCTGCGCACTCAGTCTGACCCCCATTCTCTTGGCCGTAACCGCGTGAACGTGACCCTCCGCAATATCGACCCCTTCTTCAAGGCTTTCGGTATCTCCGAAAGTGAGCCTATGTTCCGGCCCGAGAAGGAGAGAGTGGTGATATGGTAATGTTGAATTTTGAATGTTGAATGTTGAATCGGGATGGTGGATCTTGGACTGGTAGGGTATCCGTTGGGGCATTCCTTTTCGCCCGGATGGTTCGGGCGGAAGTTCGAGGCCGAAGGCGTGGAGGGCTCTTACCGGCTTTTTCCTCTGGAAAACATCGGCGAACTGCCGGACATGCTCGATGCCAATCCGAGTCTCGCCGGCTTCAACGTGACCGTCCCCTATAAGGAGGCCATACTCCCCTTTCTCGATGAGGTTACTCCGGAGGCTGAGGCCATAGGCGCAGTCAATACCGTGAGAATCGAGCGGCAGGATGGAGGCCGCCGGCTCATAGGCTACAATACTGATTACATCGGTTTTTCCGAGAGCCTGATACCATTGGTCAACATGCTTTCAGGACTTGTCAACGTGACGAATCCGGGGGCGCTGATACTCGGCACCGGCGGGGCTGCGAAGGCTGTGGCTTACGGGCTCGTTTCTTTAGGGATACGGTTCACGGCTGTAAGCCGCACTCCTGACATGCCGAATGCATTCAGCGCCGATGGCCACAAGGTGATCGGCTATGGCGACATAACACCTTCGCTGCTGGCCGCCAACCATATCATCGTCAACTGCACGCCGCTCGGCATGTGGCCGCGCACCGAGGGATGTCCGGCGTTGCCGTGGGATTCGTTGCCGGCGTCGTCACTGTGCTATGATCTTGTTTACAATCCCGCAGTCACGGAGTTCATGCGCATAGCTGCGGAACGCGGAGCCACGGTGAAGAATGGTCTGGAGATGCTTCATCGGCAGGCGGAGGCCGCCTGGAGGATATGGCGGCAAAAGTAAATCTCGGCGCTCCTATGCTTACGCCGGTGGCTGGACTCGTGGCCGGCATATTGGCGGCTGGGGTTGGCGCGGGTTTCGTCACGGGTGCTCTTCTAATTGTGGCCGGCATCATCATATATGAGGTGCTTCGGCGCTTTACCGCAAACCCTGTCTATGCCTGGCGGCTGCGTCAATGGCACCATTCGTGGCTCTTCCTCATCTTCGCCGGCGCCGGAGTGATGGTCACCGATTTCAGCCGGCCCGTACCCTTGAATGACGCCCTAACAGGCTCGACGCGCATGGCTTATGGCCGCATACGCGACTTGTCGGACCGCACGGCCGGTGACCGAATCATTGTCGATGTCAACGCCCTTGTGGACTCCGCCGGCAATGTCAGGGCCTGCTCGCCCGAAGGCGTCACGGCTACGATAGCTCATTGCGAGGCTGTACCCGGCGACTACATAGGTCTCCCCTGCCGGCTCATCCCCCTGGCCGCTTCGCCATACAGCTTCGACGATGCTTATCCACAGCGTATGCAGCGCAAAGGAATTCTCTATGAGGCCGACATGGAGGAGGAAGCCTTCCCCGACTATGACGCCGAGAAAGAGAAGAAGCCGGAACACAGGCTGCAGACGTGGCTGTGGAACCTGCGTATCGACATGGAGCGGTTTGTGGAATGCACGTCGCTGTCGATGCCCGTCAAGAAGTTTCTCATCACGCTGCTGCTCGGCGACAAGGCATATCTCGATAGCGATACCCGCGACCTCTTCGCCGACGCGGGCATATCCCACGTGCTGGCGTTGAGCGGCATGCATGTGTCGATAGTGGCCGGCATTCTCCTCTTCCTGCTCTATCCTTTCAATTTCTTCGGGCTATACAAGTGGAGGTATCTTATAGCACTTCCTGTGCTATGGGGATATACAGCCATCACTGGGGCGTCGCCGGCCACGGTGCGTGCCGCCATCATGATGACGGTGCTTGTGGCTTCACTGCTGCTCGAGCGCCGCAACTCGGGCTGGAATGCTCTGCTGTCAGCGATGTTCGTGATACTGCTGTTCAGCCCCATGTCGCTCTACGATGCCGGGCTTCAGCTCAGCTTCATATGCGTGGCATCGCTGATATTGTTTGCCGGGCCGGTTAATCCTATCGACCATCGCGCGCATCCGAGGCTTCACGCCGTGGCGGCGGCAGTGTCTGTGTCGATTGTGGCTACTGCCGGTTCGTGGGTGATCACGGCTTATTGGTTCGGTGCCATCCCTCTCCTCTTTCTGCCGGCAAATATACTTGTGCTGCCGCTGCTGCCCGTATATATAGTGGTGGCTCTGATATATTTTTTATCGGTACTTGCAGGCATGGAACTGCATCCGCTGGCATGGCTTCTCGACGGGAGCTACGAGGGACTGACAAGACTGTTGGAGTGGCTTCGCGGCGATTCGGGGACATCGGTGGAGGTTACGGTCTCTCTCATCACGGTGTTGCTGTGGCTTGCGGCCATGGGTGTGGCGGCGGTATGGCTTCATCACCGTCGCACGCGGCTCAATATGGGAATGGCCATTCTGCTGGCGACGGCGGCGTTGGTGACAGTTCCCATGGCGGCGGCAGAAAGGCATACGGAGGTAATCGTGACCAATTCGAGGCGCAACGTCACGGTACGCGTCAAGAGTGGAAGGGATTTCAGGGAATACAGGTTTCCGGCGAACACCGTCGGCGAATATGCCGTAGACGGTATCAGGATAGTATCGGCCGACTGTTCGGTGGAAGGAGCTGCGGTGCAACCGGGCTGCGACGTGCTGGTAGTCACCTCCCGCTGTCCCGACTCCATCGCCTGGCTCATGGGCCGGCTGCGCCCGGCCCATGTCATGACATACCCCACCGACAGAATCCTCCGCCTCCCCACAAGAGACCCGTAATTTTTTTGGTTCAATCCTTTTTGTGGTGCACTTATAATTTTGTTTCTCTCATCCTTCGGCCGCGTTCTGTGATTCCAAAAATTCAGAGGTAAAGGATTGCGGCGAAGAAGAGGAGCCAAAGCACGCAGCAGGACTGGATGAAGCGGTCGTGCAGGAGGATGCGCGTGGGGCTGCCGCTCTTCTCGTCGACAATGGCCAGCTGCATGTAACGAAGCAGTCCGGCAAGCACAAAAATCGTCGATACATACACATAGTTGCAATGCAACCTTTCGGTAACCTCAGGCGATACCGTATACATCACGTAACACACCAGCGTGACGGCCGCCAACACACCTAACGTCATGTTAAGAAACTCCAGCGAATAATTGCGGGTATTCTTTCGTGTCACGGTGCCGGTGTCGCGGCGAATGATCACATCGTCACGACGCTTCGCGAAGGCCAAGAAAAGAGTGAGGAGAAAAGTCATGAGCACTATCCACGGTGACAAAGGGATACCGCAGGCAAGGCCGCCGGCGGCGAGCCGCAACACGAAGCCCAGGGCTATGGCCATCACATCCACCACCGCTATGCGCTTCAGACCGAGGCAGTAGGCCACGTTGAGCATCAGATAGGCTGTTACAGTTGCAGCCACCTTTATGTCATTGGCACCGAACGACATAAACGCCACAGCCTCTGCGTCGATTATCAGCAGAGTGAAGAGCACCCACGCCGCTACGGGACTCACCTTACCGGAAGCAACGGGACGGCGGCATTTCACGGGATGCTTCCTGTCGGCCGGAGCGTCGATAATGTCGTTGAGGCAATATATGGCGCTCGCTGCCATACAGAACGAGGCGAATGCCAATACTGTAGAGAGCCACATCCCCGCATCGAACAGATATCCGCCAAAAAACATCGGCAGAAACACAAACATATTCTTGGCCCATTGTGCCGGCCTAAGCAACCGTATCATCTCCATAACCGCAAAATTACTCATTTTCCACGACATTTCCGAATTGACATACTTATACTTGGAGTCCGCAGATGGTGTTGTACTTATAATTTTTTTCCAAAAACATGTATTATCCAAGATTTAAAGCAGTTTCAGTGCGATGGCGGCGCAGGCTTCGGCGTCGGCGAGGGCGTGGTGGTGGTTCTCCATGTTGTAGCCGCATGCTGCTGCCGCAAGGTGCAGCTGGTGGCTGGGGAGCTTCAGACACCGACGCGAGGCTGCGAGGGTGCAGTAAAATTCGTAGTCGGGATATTCCATGCCATACTCGGCGAAGACGGCCTTCAGGCAGCTCTGGTCGAATGGACGGTTATGAGCCACGAGAGGCAGTCCCTCAATCAGCGGCTCTATTTGCGCCCATACTTCCGGAAATGTCGGTTGACCGTCGGTGTCTCGGCGTGTCAGACCGTGTACCTCAGTGGTCCAGCGGTTATAATAATTGGGTGTCGGCTGGATGAGGGAGTAGAATTTTTCTACAATCTCTCCACCCCGCACCACAACCACGCCTACGCTGCACACGCTGCATCGCCGTCCGTTGGCCGTCTCAAAATCTATCGCTACAAAATCCTGCATATGGATGGAACGCTGCCAGCGGCCGGAATATTCTGTGTAATTCAACTTTCTCATGTGAAGTAGCACATCGTGGCCGCAAGCCTGTATTGCGAATGAAAATATACTAAATTTCAGCCGCATCCGCAAGTCCGAGGGTTCGGTTTAAGCATTCTTAAGCTTGTCTGGATGACATTCGTGACGGCCTTTATCGAAGGGCATCGATGACAACTTTGATGAGTCCTTTCATTCAATCTGTTTCATTCGGTCCGGCGATTGTCCGATATGACAAAACAGACAGTTCGGATTGATATACGGCGGCAATCTTGCTCCATGTCGAATCGAAGTCAACAATCAGAGGCGAAGACAGAACGGGAGCGTCTCGCCATTTCGGGGGACGGTCAAATTCTCTCTTGTCATGTTCGATAAGTCCAACGAGATTCTGTTTCAAATCCCCTGCAACGTAATCGCTACATTCTTCATCACCGAGGAGAAAATGCAGATCGTAGAAATGTCGTATCTTAGAGATTAGGCCTGCGGTCGGGTCATCTTCAAAGGAGAACCTCAAAAGTGATACCACTTTTTCACAGAGAGTACGCCTTTTGTCAAGCACATTCAATACGAAGGGCTTCATGTCAAGGTCGGCAATCATATCGTTCAGACCTCGGCTCTCCATCATTTCGGTTATAAAGGGTTTGATCTACCGTCGTTCGTATGGGTATGGATTACCGTAGGTGTTGATTTCTACAATAACCTGATTGCTCATTACATTGGACCTTCCTCTATTGATGCCATCTAAAACTGACCTGTAAATATGATATGTCTTACGGAAGCGATTGTTCTTGACCGTATCAGGCTTCTCAACTTCCTCCATGCCTGCGGTGGATTCATGTCCTATCCTTGCCACGAGCTTTTTCTG
>CAJUAT010000043.1 GCA_910584525.1 uncultured Muribaculaceae bacterium
GGTTAGGGGGGATACTACCCCTTACGATGAAATAACGTTTTAGAGGAAAGTTACGAAATTTTGATGGGATTTTAACTGTTAAACGTGGTGACCCGGCGGAAATTTGGCTGAGGTCACCACATTTTTGAGACAGAAATATGGTTAAAGTCTGTTAAAGTATGGGGTTGCGAGGCGGTGATGTGGGGTTGAATGACGCTGAACGGATTTGGATGAATTTGAAATATACTCTGATTATCAGCGTGTTAACCCACCGTAATAAAAGATATGCGCCTGTCACTACACGCATAATGAGCAGTATTTCAGCACGTTAGCATGGGTGTGGTGACTTTTGTGGTGACTCGGAGGGGTATAGTTGAATAAAAGACCGCTAACTCATTGAGAATTAGCGGTCTTTTGTGGTGCCACCAGGAATCGAACCGGGGACACAAGGATTTTCAGTCCTTTGCTCTACCAACTGAGCTATGGCACCAACTTGATTGCTGACCGGGTTGTTCTACCCGTTTGCGAGTGCAAAGTTATAGCTTTTTTTTGAATTGGCAAAATATTCGGGCCTTTTTTTATCGTTTTTTTATGGGAAGCACTCGGGAAGCTCTCGGGAAGCACTCGGCAGACTCTCGGGAAGTGCTCGGGAGGTATCGGCTCGGCTGAACGGTTATCTTGATACCAGGACCTTGCGGCCGCCAATGATGTATAGTGCAGAGGGAAGCGAGTCGGGGCCTTGCCGGAACCCACAACCTCACCGCTCTTAAGATGCTCATCCTTACATGCGGCATCAACGGCAGCTATGTCTTCACGCCCGGCACAGTATCCTTCCAGCCTACGCCGAAGGTGGACGTAGCCGACACGGTAGGCGCAGGCGACAGCTTCACGGCTGCTTTCATCGCCTCGATATTGAAAGGAAAGAGCGTGGCGGAAGCCCATTCACTGGCAGTGCGCACCTCCGCCTACGAATGAGTCGAGGGATGCAGCCGCAGTCAGGCTGCATCCCTCGTATCTCAATTTAAGGTGACGGGGCTTCAGGCGTCGTGACTGTTCTCTTTGTCGAGCATGTCGATGTCCTTGATGGAAGCGGAGTCGGTGGCCTGCATTTTCTTATACAGGGCGGCGGCCACGGCCAGGGCTATGGGAAGGAGTACCGCCATCACAACATACCATATCCAGCCGGGCATCTCCCGGAATATGCCCAACGCGTTGGTGGTAAGGTCGTAGGCGAACCATCCTGTCCATAGAATCACCAGCGGCGTCTCTATGAGAATCTGGCGCCGACGACTCCTTTGCTGGATGTGGAGCTGTTCCTTGAGCTCCATCAATGACATCGTGGCGAAGTCGGCGCTCGACAGCCGGTTGATCTGCTTGTCCCAGATCACATCGGCGATGCAGAACAGGCATGTCACTATCACAAAAGGCCATGACAAGCCTATCAGAAACTTTATGCCGATGTACATCAGTATCACCACGGGAATCACAAGGTAAATCTCGGCTTTTACCAGATTGGAAATCCATTTCTGACGTTGACCCATGACATTGCGCATGGTCTTGTCGGAGAAGACCTGTTGGCTCTGAAGGTTCTGACGGAGCTGCTGCATCTCGCGCTTCATCTCCTCAAGCTCAAGGTCGGTGCTGTTATCTTTGCAGGTATTCATATGTTCGAGGTTTTAATTGTTCATTTTTTTGAGTTTTTCGCGTATTCTGACGAGCCGAACGCCTACAGCGTTGGGGGTGATGCCCACAATGTCGCCGATTTCGTCGTAGGGGAGACCTTCAAGCCATAGAAGGATTATTGCGCGGTCGAAACGTTCGAGGCTCTGGATGCGCTGATGGAGTCGGCGTGCGTTCTCCCCGCTGTCGGATGACTCGTCGGGCAGCGTCACATCTATGCCGTCGGCTCGGTCGAGAGGTTGACGTTTCTTTTTCCTTTCATAGGAAATGCAGGTGTTGAGGGTCACGCGGTACACCCACGTGTGGCTGGAACTGTCGCCGCGAAACTTTGGCAGACCAAGCCAGAGGTTCACCAGAGTCTCCTGCGCCAGGTCGTCGGCTTGTGCCCGGTCGGGTGCGAACATCAGGCATATCGAATAGATAGTGCCTTTCTCCTCTCGCACAAGCGCTTCGAACTGCTCTTTCAGATCCTTCTTCATTACTGTTTTGATTATCGTTTGTATTAAAGACGCACTCCTTACCCGAAAAACTACACCCTTACCTGAAAAAATATTAATTTTGCAGTCCGAACCATAAGGGAGGATTTCAGAAATGGGAGAGTCAGAAAAGATGGAGCGGTTGTGGAACGCGCAGTATTGGAAGGTGATGACGTGCAATTTCATGATGTTTTTTGCCTTCTACCTTCTCACGCCGCTTCTGCCGCTATATCTCGACAGAGAGTTTGCCGCCGATAAAGACACGATAGGCATAGTGCTGTCGGGGTATGTTGTGGCCACGTTTCTGGTGCGGCCCTTCAGCGGGTTTATGGTCGATGCGTTCAACCGCAAGCGTGTGCTGATGCTGTGTCTGGCCATCTTTTTCATCTGCTTTACAGGTTATTTAGGCGCCGGCACGCTACTGATGTTCGCGATAGTGCGCACCATGCACGGCATCCCCTTCGGAGCGGCCACCGTGGCCAACTCCACCGTGGCCATCGACGTGCTTCCCTCATCGCGCCGCAACGAGGGTATAGGGTATTACGGTCTCAGCAACAACCTCGCCATGGCCATAGCCCCATCCGCCGGAATATACATCTACAATGCCACGGGCGATTTCAGTCTTCTCTTCTGGCTGTCGCTGGCAATATCATTTGTAGGGTTCCTATGTTCGGCCACGGTGAAGATTCCCGCACGCGAGATTATAAAGAAAAAGCCGAAGCTCGACCTCGACCATTTCTTCCTCACACGCGCATGGCTCATGGCCATCAACATATGTCTGTTCGGGTTATGCTGGGGCGTTATGTCCAACTATGTGGCACTATACGGCGAGCAGGAGCTTGGCATCACCGACGGCACCGGCATCTTTTTCGCCATACTGTCGGGAGGGCTGGTGATGTCGCGGCTTACGGGGCACAAGTCGCTGCGTAAGGGGAATCTTACTGGGAGCTGTGCCGTGGGTGTCTGTCTGTCGCTGGGCGGCTACGCGCTGTTTGCCGCCGTGCTGACGCCCTGGGCCTACTATGCCTCAGCCCTCCTGATAGGTCTGGGCAACGGCAGAATGTATCCCGCATTCCTCAACATGTTTGTCAAGACAGCCCGGCATGACCAGCGCGGCACCGCCAATTCATCCATACTCATCTCATGGGACTTCGGCATGGGTCTCGGCATACTTCTTGGCGGAGTCATGGCCGAATACCTGGGCTTCCGTGCCGCATTCTGGACAGTGGCCGCCATACAGGCTGCCGGCACATTCCTCTTCCTTCTCTTCACACGCACCTTCTACCTGCGGCGTCAGATCTCATGATCCTGCCCTATAAAAAGAGAAAGCCGTGAAAGCGTTGACTTCCACGGCTTCCGAATGGTGTTACGTTTTATTTCCCGATAATCTTGACAGTACGGTTGCCCGACTTCATGATTGCCGGTTCACCTTTGCGCGGGGCTGCTATCTCGATGCCCTGCAGGTTGAAGTAACGCGGCGTGTCGCCATTGTCGGCATCAATGAAAGCCACAGCAGTGGTTTTCACCGACGCCGGACCATGGGCTTTTGATTCACCACGGTCGTATACCGCCGACACATGGTAGATGTATTCACGGTCGGCCTGCACACTCCCGTCGGAGAAGTTTACACCCGTAACGGGCGACGGAGTAATCAGACTGTTGTCGCGATAGATGTTATACCCTTTCAGTTTGAGACCTGTATTTCCCATGGGGATGTACTCCACATCATCTATAAAGAGCATGGCCTTATAATTGGAAGTGCAACGGATGGCGAAGCGTTCGGCTCCCGCGGGAATCTGGAATTCATATTTTGTCCAGACACCGGGAACTGATCCTATGGCTTTCACAAGAGTGAAATCGCCGGGATTTGTGCTCCCTTTGGAATACAATATCTCGAACGACTCCGGATCGGAGGCATCGAAACTACGGGCATATAGGGATATTGTCTGGCCGCCGGCATATATCTCAGGACTTATTGCCCAATCGTCGCAGGCTTTGCCGCCGGTGATGTACTGCTGCGCGAGATATTTTGTTCCGGAATGCGAATCGAAGGAGGGGAGGTCTTTCAATGATTCATAAGTGTTGTCCATCACCCACCAGGACTGCTGGGAGTTCATCTCAATGCCGGGCATCACTATTTCGGGGCCTTCGGCGGTATGGAAACCACCCACCTTGCCCTGGTCGCCGTCATAGAGCACCCATTCTCCGATTGCGGAGTTTTCGAACGAGGGATAGGACTCGAAATCATCGGTAACCTTTCCGGGTGTCTCGGTTTCGAGTTCGGGAGCATTCCACGACAGAGCCACGCCGTTGTCATCCTGCTGTGCCGTCAGCCCGTCGGGAGCCGGATATTTCTTTATTCTGAGAGGTATCTGCACCACTCCCTTGTTGTCGCTGTCAAGAGCATCCTTGTCCCAGTTGACTTCCATAGTGTATTCAATCTCCTCGCCATGGCTTACGTTGGGAGTGACGTTGAAACTTACAGAGGCTACCTCACCGGTTGCCAATGTCGCACCCTGTTTTTCATCCACCACCCAGCCGTTGCATCTGAGCACAAGCGAATAACCCTCGGCACTCTTCGCTCCGGTGTTGGTGACGCTTCCCTCGAGAGTGATGGCGTTGCCCGGATCAGCCACCGACGGACCGGAGAGCTTGTTGACGGCAAGGTTATACTCCGCAAGGTCTTCTATCTGCAGCTTGTCGAGGAACTGATAGGTGTAGGTGACACGCGTTGCCTTGAAACCGAGGTTTATCACCTTCCCCTTGTATTTGGCGGGAATGGGCACCACCACCTTGTTCCATCCTTTCAGGGGATATGTTTCGGCTTTCACAGTGGCGATGGTGGTGAAATCCGACGAGCCTTCCTTGATTTCGACCTCGATGGTACCGATGTCGGGCGTGCCGGCAGTGCGTTTGCATATATAGAAAGTCACGGCGGGATTTACGATGTTGTCGAGGCGGAATTTGCCGGTGTACAGTCGTCCCTGGTCGCCCGGGGCGGTGGTCCAGAATGATACATAACCATTGTCGCCGTCGGCCGACGACATGTTCTGGAAGCTGGAATCGCGGCTTATGCTCCAGTGACACTGACCGATGATGGCCTTTGTACCCATCACGGTATTGAGAGAGGCGTCGGGGAACGACTCGCACCATGGCACTGCCGTAGGAGTGCCGGCGGTGATGGGCTCGGTGACGGTCCCTTGGGAATAGCCGCGGTCGGTATGGGAGGCCACGGCATACTGCACCAGTTTCTGGTCGCCTTTCTCGGCTGCCCGGTATGTATAGGAAGTCCCTTTGATATTGTCGGCAACCTCCAAAAGACTTCCGTCGGTCATGATGATTCCGACGAAATACCTGATACGCGACGTGTTGATATACCCTCCCGACTCGGAAGTGGTCACAGCATCCCATGAAATAGTCACGACGCCATCCTCGTCAGTCTCGACAACGTTGGCGGAGGAAGGAGCTGCCGCGTAGTCCACGCCTATGAAAGTCTCTACGACAGCCTCCTTGCCCTCGCCGTTGTCGTTGAAGGGTTTTGCCGCATATGTATAATCGCCTACGGAATCCACTTTGTCGGTTATCGAAAGCTCGGCACCGGGAGCAGGATTGCTGAAGGTGTTAATGAGTGTCTTGCCGCGGTAAAGCTCTATTTTCGATATTGATTTTATCGAATCGCCCACGGTATTGACGGCCGGGGCCTTGAAGCTTACAGTGGCGCTCAGACCGCCATCCTTGTCGGGCACGGCCTTGAAGTCGGTAACCTGGTCAGGGCCCGCCGAGGCCACACCTTCATAAAGAGTGAAATTACGTGCGTAGAAACAGTAAGCCCCCGGATCGCTTATGGCATGCATGCCTATATGGTAATTTCCGGCGGCATCGGTATTGAGATACCCCGTGTAGGTGGTATAATAGGGAGCGAAGCCCTCGAAGCCTATAAACTGCGTCTTCGTGGGCGCGATAACCGTGATGGTCATGTCTTTGGGGTCGGTGCTCTTGCCGGCCATGACCTCGAAGGTGTCCATGGGATATTTGTCGGAACCGGGACGCACGTCGATGGTGAATTTGTAGGATTTGTTGGCCTCCAGGGTAATGCCGGGAGTTATCAGCCAGTCATCGAGTTTCACATCGTTGGTCACCACACGTGGCGCTTTATAGAAGTCGACGTATTCCCACTCGCGGCCATCCTTGTTGCCGTCAATCACGGTGAAACGGCTCAGGAAGTCGGCTTCCGAGGCTATGGGTTCGTAATATACAGTTCCCTCCGGGGCATCCTGCGGAGTATTGGGGGATGCCGCGGCAGTAGATGCCAGAGGAGCCGGGTCGGTGGAAGTGGCTTCCGGAGCAGCCGTCATGTCGAAGGCCTGGATGTCGCCGCCGAGTGTGGCACCTTTGCCGGTACCGTCGGATTTGACGTACTGATATGCGCCGATTGCCGGAATCGCCAGTATCGCCGCCAGAGTGGCAGTAGCTATCTTGATGTTCTTTCGTTTCATGATTTTGTGTTTATGATCTTGAATGCTCTGTTGCCTGATTTTACAATCACGGCTCTCTCTGTCAAGTTTATCGTGCCTGAAGTGCCCATGTAGAGGAGTCTGCCGGAAAGGTCGTATACCGCGACAGGAATATTCCCGACGCCGGAGAGTGTCAGCTCGTTGTCGCGGAAGGTGCATGTCACGTTGTCGGTCTCGATGGTTTCCGTGCCTGAATCATCCATCTCCACGATTTTGGAGAACTCATCCCAGCCATAAGTGGCGGCATATGAGGCTTTGCTGCCTTTGGGCACATATAGAGTGGCGTTGCCGTACACGGCTTTCTCGAATTCGGCGTTGAGAGGCGCGACGGCGGGATAGGAACGCACTTCCGTGATGGACTCGCAGCCGGTGAAGGCAAAGCCCGGGAGGCTCCTGAGTGCTTTGCCCAGAGTCAGTTTCTTCAAAGACTTGCATCCGTAGCAGAAGCCCTCGCCTATACTTTTTATGGAATTGGGAAGCGTCACCTCCTCAAGAGATTCGCATAGATAGAATGCGTTTTCGCCCAGCGACTCTATGCCTTCCTGGAAGGTGACAGACTCCAGGCCAATCGACCAGGTGAATATATCGTCTTCAGCATATTTTACCGACGACGGAAACGTAACGCTTTTCAGATTGCCGCAACCATAGAACATTCCCGAGGGGATATATTCGAGTCCTTCGGGTATTGTCATCCGGGTCACGCCGGAATAGGCGAAGCACATCTTGCCCATCACCGAGGGCGAGGTGGTGTCCCATTCCACTTCGTCGAGAGACGTGTTGCCATAGAACATGGTGTCGCCAAGTCTCTTTACCGACGAGGGTATCTTGACATGTGCGAGCTTGACGCAGTTGTAGAATGCGGCATTTTCCACGGATGTCACCGAAGAGGGAATCAGGGCGCGGGTAATGGCGGTGGCCGCGAAGGCGTTGGTACCGATTGTAGTGAGCTGTGCGGGCCAGTTTATGTCGCCGGTTTTGGCGCCCGGGTAGGTTATTATGCGCGTAAGGTCCTTGGTGTAGAGTGCTCCGTCAAGCGACGCATACTTAGCGTTACCTTCGGCCACGTTTATTCCGGTCAGCGAGGTGCCGCATATGGGGCTTATGCCTATGCTGTCCACAGATGCCGGAATGGTCACCGTGATGAGATTGTTGCTTTGCTCGAAAGCGCAGTCGCCGATTGTGAGGAGCCCTTCGGGAAATGAGAGAGTGGTGATATGGCGGCTGTTGAAGAAGGCCCATGCGCCGATATGCCGCAGCCCGCTGCCAAACGTTATGCTCTGTGCGGAGAAACCGCACCCCTGGAAGGCTCCGAATCCGATGCTCTCAACCTGGTCGGGAATTTCTATCTTCTCCACGTACATGCAGGATTTGAAACAGTTGCGCGGAATCTCTTTTACCCCTTTGCCTATGGAAATGGAGGTTACGGAGAAGCATCCCTCGAAAGCTGATTCACCCAGAGTCAGCAGACTGTCGGGCAGCTTTACCGAAGTGAGGTGGGAATTTACGAAAGCGCCGATACCTATTGAGGTGATACTTTCGGGCATCACCACTTCGGTGACGGGAGCATATGCGAAAGCCTCTTTGCCTATCGCCGACACACGGTATTCCCTTCCCTCCCATGTCACGGATGCGGGAATCGTAATATTGCCGGCATAATTGCCGGCCACTACCTCGAGAGTTCCGTCGGGCTGCTTGTTGTAGGAAATGCCGTCTGCCGTAATGTCGGCGGCGTTGGCACCGACGGTGGCAAGCAGGCACACGCTCAGCAATGTGGTTAGTGTTTTTGCCATGATAATTATGCGTTAGGGAAGTTGTCGCGACAACTTCAAAAAAGAGCTCCCGGCTTCTACCGAATTGCCGGATGAGGCCGGGAGCTACAATCAAAAGAATAAAAATGTTATTTCACAAAGATTCTGAACGCCTTGTCGCCGATGCGGACAATGTAAATGCCCGAAGCCACGGCGATGTCGGTATTCTCGGAGGGATTGCCGCTGTATACGGTAATGCCGTTGGCGGTGGTGACATAAGTGTCGCGACCTTCGGCATCGAGGATGAATATGTGTCCGCGAGATGTGAACACCGACGGGTTGACGCCGATTTCATCCACGGAAGTCTCCACGCCCTCGGCTTTGAATATCGCCGGATGCGATACGCCGTGGTTGTAGACAGAGCAAAGGGCATAGTTGCCGTTGGATTTCTCGAATCTGTCGGTATATTTCGTGTCGGTAATGGGATCTGCATTCACTTTCACTCCGTCACGGTAGAGGTCGTAACCCATGAGTTTCAGAGGATTGGGGTTGAAAGGAATGTAGGTCACATCGTCCACGAATAGCATGAACTTATAGTTTGCCGTATACCTGATGGCGAAATATTTGGCGCCGGCGGGGAGGTCGAAGGAATATTCTGTCCAGCTGGTGGCCGGCACATCGGCAACTTCCTTGAGAGTGTAGAAGTCGTCGGTATCCGTTCCGTCGAGGGAGTAGAGCACCTCGAAGTTCTCGAGGAATGTCGGGGAGTAGGAACGGGCCTTGAATTTTACGGTCTGTGCCTTTCCTGAGAGGAGGGGAGAGATGGCCCAGTCGTCGTTCTGAATAGATACGGTGGGATAGGGTCCGGTGCTGAAGTCCATGCTGAATATGGCGGCGATGTATTTGTTGCCGGAATATGCTGCGAAGTTCATGGCGCTTTCGCGGTTATGGTCAAGCCATGAAAGACGGTCGTCGATCACGAACCACGACTGTTCGGAACCTTCGGTGACGCCGGGCATTACCACACCCGTGTTCATGCCGCCGGCTCCTCCTTTGTCAAGGTCGATGAATTTCCAGCCATCCACTTTGTTCTCCCAGGAATTGGCATTTTCGAAAGTCTCGGTATGCGGAGGCATTGCTCCCTCTTCCATCGTGGGTGCGTCCCAGGTAAGGTCAACGCCCTTCTTGTCCTGATGCACGGTGCCGGCGAGGTTGGTGGCTGCCGGAAGGTCTTCACGGTTGATTTCAACGGTAACCTCTTCGGAGAGATTGTTGCCCTCTATCTGGTCGCCCGGGTATACCACCTCGGCATGGAACGTGTTGAGGCGTTCGTTGAAATTCTTGAGAGTATAGTCGAATTCGATGGCGACTTTTTTGCCTGTGCCGAGTGCGGGAACCTCTTTCGTGTCGACAACCTCGCCGTTCATGTAGAGGCGCACAAGGGCGTTGTCGGCGCTCTTCGACCCGTAGTTCTCCACTCCCACGGTTATTTTGAAGGACTCGTCGGAAACGGCGAACTTGGGCGCGGAAATATACTTCAGGGCTATGTCGCGGTCTGTGACATCGCCGATTGTGACGTTGTCGATATTGGTGTATGCCCATTTCTTGGTATTACCCTTGAATCCTATCGACACAGTTTTCCCCTTGAACTCGTTGAGGTCCACGGTTATTTTGTTCCAGCCCTCGTTGTCGCAGGCATCGGCGATAGACGACTCGTAGAGCGTGCGGTATCCATTGCCGTCGAGGAGGTCGATCATCACTGATATTTCGCTGGTGTTGCGGAAATCCTCCGTGTCCTTCAGGCTCCAGTGCGGGTCGATGAGCCAGAATGTCAGCACGGGATGTTCGGCACCCGTAAGAGAGATCTTGCCGGTATACAGCAGGGCGGGACAGTCGATGTATTTGCCGTAGAAGTAGGCGAAACCGTTGTCGTTGTCCTGGCATGTCATGTCGGTGAAAGTCTCGTCGGTAGCGAGGCTCCAGCTGCCGGCATATGCCGGTACGAGAGCCTTGGCAGTGACGGGAGTGGACACCTTGCCGTTGGCGAACGATTCCTTGTAGGGGAGTGTCAGGGGCTTTCCTACTGCGATTTCCGGAGCGAGAACGCCCTTGGAATAGCCGGCAGTCGTCTTGGCGGCTACGCCATACTTCTTGAATGTCTGCGGGTCATTGTCGCCCATAGCCGTGAAGCTGTAGGATGTATCCTTGAGATTGTCGGCGATGGTGATCTGCTCCTCGCCCTTGAGCTCAAGCAGGAGATAGGTTACGAATTCGGGACGTATCGGATTTCCGTCGACATCGGTGGTCACGGGATTCCACGATACTGTCACATTGCCGGTGCTTGTCTCCACTGCCTTGACGTCGGAAGGATTGGCGGCCACGTTCACACCCACATAGCATGACGCGGTGACATCCTTGCCGCTGCCGGTAGCGTTCTGAGCCACAGCGCGGTAAGTGTGCAGACCTGCCTCGGTGAACGGATCGGTGTAGGTGAACGCCTGACCAGGCTCTACAGCGGTCTCGGCATGAATCTGTTCGCCGTCGCGATAGAGGGTCATGCCCGTGATTGAGGTGAGGGTCTCGCCGCTGCGTTCGGTGGTGGGAGCTGTCACGGTGATGTTGGCGGTCAATGCGCCTGTCGCGTCGGTTTCCACTTTAAGCACGGGAGCCGCGGGAGTAGCTGCCGACGAGGCGCCGCTGACTCGTACGTTGCGCATGTAGAGTCCTGCCGACGGCACGTCGGAACAGGAATGAACGCCGAAATAGTATACGCCGCTTGCCGCAGGAACGAACTCCACGGTTTCCGTGACATATTCCTTGGTGGCTTTCTTCCTTTCGAGGAGGAGTTCGGTCATCGACTCGGGTTGCGCTTCATTGCCCACCTTTATCTCGTAGTAGTCGGGGCGTGTGGTGGTGTTGTGGCCTTTGAAGTCGGCGCTGAAGGTATAGAGCTTACCTTTCTCCAGCTGGATGCCCGGGGTGAAGATCCAGTCGTCGGGAGCATTGTCGCCGGCAGCCCAGCCAATCATGACTCCTGTGCCGTAGAAGCCCCAGGTATAACCGTCGTTGTTGGCATCGATAATCTGGAAATAGTATTTGCTCGATTCATTGGTCACCGAAGCGGTCCAGGGGGCAGTGTAAGAGCCCAGGAGCACCTGCGGGGTATATGTCTGGTTCGACTGTGTCACGCCCGGTATGTATGCTATCATGGCATACTGCGTAAGTTGCGGCGTGGAAGGAATCTCGACGGTCAGAGTGTGGGTGGTGCCGGAGATATTCTCTGCCAGTGTATTCCCCTGGCTGTCGGTTATGGCATACCTCACTGTGGCGGGGTCTATGTCCTTGCCGAGGGTGTTTTTGGTCACGGGGTTCCATGTCAAGGTCACCTTGTCGCCGATGCGTTTGAGGATTATGTTGGTGGGACTCTCCAGAGGAGGCGTGCCGATATACAGTGTAGTTTCAGCCGATGGACCCTGTCCCGCGGAGTTGGAGCAGGAGACGGAGAAAGTGGTGTTGCCGCCCCATGAGCTGTAAGGGCATTCCACCAGGTCGCCGTAATTGCCGGTGCCGGAGTTGTTCTCCCAGTTGTTGACCTTGAACGACCAGTTCACCGTACCTTCGCCGGGTGTGCCGTCGTTGAGGGTTTTGGGAAGACGGAAAGTGACTTTGCCACTTGTGGCGCCGTCGGGGAAGTCGGCAACGAGGTCGGTGGGGCGGCCGGGAGCCTTCGCTATCAGGGCTTCTACGGGCGCGTAGATGCCGACGAGCTGCAATCCTTCGGGATATTCGAGGAGCAGCGTGGCCTCCGCTGTAGTGGTGTCGATCTCATAAAGGGCACCGTTGCCCGTCTCGGGAGCGTACGAGTAATAGAGCTTGCCATTGTTGTCGAAAGTGGCCGAGCCCTGGTAGTAGGGCCGCAGACCTGTGGAGCCTATCACCGAGGGGCGGCCCGAGGCCTTGTCGACGGTCATCAGAGTGCCATACTCGTCAATCACGTAAACCACACCTTCGGCGTTGACGGCAACACCGTCCCAACGGTCGATGCTGCATATCTTTTTACGGCTTTTGTTGATGGTGGTCTGCGATTTGGATGAATAGTCCACAGAAGCAAACTCCCATTTGGCGTTGATAGCTCCGTCGCTGAAGCATCCGAACACACGGCCCGAAGTGACATCGTAGGAGAGGTCGGAGGCTGTACAGCTGGAATTTACGCTTTCCCCGTTTTTAGGGGTGGAGGTCCACCACTGCGTCTCGTAGGGGTAGAGAGCGTATATGTTCAGATTTGCGCCCAATTCGGAAATCACGTTGTAATCGGTGCCGTCGTAGAATGCACCACCGTCCACGCTGCGGATGGTGCTTTTCATTTCTACACCGTCGGGAGTAATGCAATATACAGCGCCTTGCGCGCGGTTGGATGTTTTGCCGAGGGCTCCGTATATCTTGAAGTCGGCATTGGCTGCTTTGGCCTTCGGTGCTTTGTCTTGTGCCGACGCTACTGTGAAAGTGGTCGCGGTGTTGAAGCCGAGGCTGTTCTCCGAGCGGAAACGCGAGGGGGAAGTCTCCGGCGTCTCCGGGGCCTTGACGGCTTCTGTGAGTCCCTGCATGTTCCGCACGCCTTCGCTGCGCAGATTGTGCGAATAGAGCTGCTGTGCTCCCAGACCCACTGCGCCTGTTACGGCAAGGCCTAAAATCAGCCTCTTGAGGTTGGTTTTTCTCATAATGTTTAGGGTTAAATTTATAAAATAGAGAGAGCCGGGGTTCTTCAATCGGGAGGGACCCCGGCTCTCTCATCGGTGGTTAGCGAATTGACACCTTTATTGTTTCGTCACCGCATTTCACGATGTATATGCCATGCTGCAGGCGGAATGAGCAGTCGCCGTATGCCGACCCGGCCTTGATGCCGGATGCTGTATATACTTCCACCTTGTTGCCGTCGGCAGTCTTCACGTAAAGTGTTCCGCCGGATACGTAAGCTCTGATTCCGGAATTGTTGCCGTCCACGGCATGGATGCCCACATCCGTGGCCTTGGCAAGCCGGATGTTGTCGAGATAGCTCTGCTCATCGCCCAGACAGTTGCCGAGAATACCTATCTGTACCGTCTTCCCCTTGTACTCCTGAGGTATTGTAGCCCTGAAGGTATTCCATGCACGGTCTTTCCCTCTGGAGATGTCGAAGGTGCAGATGTCTTTCCAACCGTTGCCGTCGTTGAACTGAACAGTGAATCTGTTGTTTCCTTCGTTGAAGCAGAAATAGTCGATCGATATCTCGAGGTCTTCTTCACCGAGATTCACACGGCCGCCGGTAAGACGAGCCTCACTGTTCACCAGAGATGCCTGATATATCAGGAATCCGCCATCATTGTCGGAGGAGTTGATGTCGCCGCCATCCTGGGCCATTCCCCATGTGGCGATTCCCTTGAGAGAGTAGATCTTCCATATGCAAGCGAGGTCGGCGTTCGGCGCGCTCTCCACGAATGGTATGGTATAGGGGGTGCCTACCGGTACATAGTTGGTGGGGGAGTAGCGGTCAGACTGTCCGCCCGGAGAGTGAGCGAGCACGAGGTATTGCGTGAACCGCTGTTTGCCTGTCTCGTTGGGTATTACCGTCTCACGGCCTGTGATGTTATCCTTCACAACCTTTTTGTCAATACCGGAGATGCTGAATGTGAGTTGGTTGGGATTGATTGGAATGCCGGATACATTGGTTACGGGAGGCGTCCATGTCACGTAAGTACCCTCGGCATGAACGTCGGCCTCGGAGGAAAGGACATTGCCGGGCGTGGTGTTGCCGATATAAGTCTTGAGAGTGTAGGGAATGCTTGAGCCGGCGGCATTGTATGCACGTATGGTATATTCGTAGGCGCCGGTACGTTTCAGTTGCTCCGACATCTCTATTTTCTTGCCCGGCACGGGATTCTCCAGCAGCTTCACGAGCTTGTCGCCGCGATAGAGGGTTATAGAGTCGATGGAGTTGAGCGGATTCCCGGAGAGAGTGGTTTCAGGTGCTGTGAATCCGATGTAAGCCTTGGTTCCTCCATCGTCGTGAGTGTATACGAGCAGGTCGTCGACGGTGGCCGGTGCTTCGGCAATGCCGCCGCCGCTTATTGTCATCTCGTTGAGATAGAGATAATAGTTTTCGGTCAGCGAGGTGGCGTGCAGTCCGAGATAGTATGTGCCGTCCTTGTCGGGAGTGATCCATACGTCGAAGGATTTGGAATTGCTTCCGTCATACTCGAGCACGGTAGAGGGAATCCATGTCTGAGTCATGCTCGCGGCGTCAGGCATGAAGCCGCCGCAGAGACTGAAGATATGGTCGTATCCGGCACGGTGACCCTGCAGTTCGAGATGAACCTTGTAGGACATCCCTTTTTTAACGTTGATGGGTGCCGAAATCAGCCAGTCGTCACGGTTAACACCATATTTGTAGGGATTATGGTATGAGACCATACGGTCGCCATAATGCTGCCAGGTGAAGCCATCCTCATCGGCATCTATGGCGGTGAAGAGCATGGCGTTGGCTTCAGTGTCGGCTTTGAAAGCATAGGGAGGATTGGCTGCGCCAACGGTGATTTTGTTGGATACGGAGAACGTGCCTTTGGCGTCGCGCACGTTGGACCTCACGGCATAGTAGCAGGCCATCGGTCCGTTGCTCTCCAGGTTGACGGTCTCCGAGAACTCGTTGCGGGATATTCCTTCGGCCACTTTCACCGCGCCCGGGTAACGGACCACGTCATAGGTGACTTCCGCCGCGGGCATGAAACCGCCGTGTTGCGGCAGGGTGCAGGCATCCCATTCCAGCTTGGTGACGTTGTTGCCCATATATTTGAGACGCGGAGCCACCACGCTGTTCACGTTGTCGAGACCTGTCCATTTCTCGGTCACGGCATAAGGGCTCGCCCCGGCGGCGTTCTCGAGAACGGCCACATATGTGTGGTATCCTGTCGTGTCAACCGTCACAGGCACCGATACTGAGGCCCCGTGCTGTGCGGTGCCGGTGGCCACTGTCTTGCGGTCGATCTTTACGGCGTAGCTCACCTGGCCGGTGGCCGATGCTCCCGAGAAGAGTCTGGTGGGTATCCTGAAGTTGACATTTCCGGTCAGCGAGGCATCCTTGAAGTCGAGAGTCAGCTCCTCGGGAGCCGCGGGGGCGCCGTCGTAGGCCAGTGGACTGTTGGAGAAGAGACCGAAAATCTGCTCTTTGAAGGGGAAGGTCCATAGATATGTCGGCTGGGCCGTCTCAGTGTCGAGGATGTACATCTCCGTGCGCTGGTTGTTGGCCACATAGTATAGCTTGTGGGTCAGCGGGTCGATGTACATCGAGGTGTCGTAAGGAGAGGGTTTGCCCGTATTGCCGATAAGTTTCAGGGAGCCGTCGTGGCGGTTGATCCGATATAGGTTGCCTTTATAGTCGATGGCGAATACGGTGCCGTCAGTGTCGATGGCCATGGCTCGGAGCATACATCCCTTGAGGACGATGGGATGACCCTTTGTCCGCTCGAAGTTCTCCATGTCGATGAAATGGGCGAAGTCATGGATAGCCCATGCGCTGTCGGACATGCAGAGTGCTGCCTGGCGGTTCTCCATCCAGTCCCATGCCGAGGAGCTGAATTGCGAATAATAGTCGCCGACTTTTGAATGCACCCTTTTCCAGGTGTTCAGGTCGTATCTGTGGTGGGTATATATTTGCTTCTGGGCGTCGATTTCCACAATGTGGTAACCGTCGGGATGCCATCCTGCATTGCCGTAGAAGCCACGCAATGCCATGTCGATATGGACTTTCTGGCGGTTATGGTTGCTGGAGTTTAGCTGGTAGCGATAGATTCCGATGAGAGGCTCGCTGAGCGGTTCGGAAGTGCTGGTGACGTTGCCGTAGAGCCATATGGTGTCGGAAGGATTAGTAAAGTTGGCATTGAGAGTGGGAAGGGGCGCCGGAGGAGCCGACAGTCTTCCAAGGTCCAGACATTTGTGAGGGATTCCTATGGGAGCCTCTATTGCGGGCGGCAGTGTTGACGTCCTTTCCGACTGGCATAAGGGTATTTCCCTCATGGCCCATCGAGGAGCTCTGGTGGTATTCTTTAGAGGTTCAGGATTTTGCTTTTCGGGGGGGGTAATATACTGCCCATTGATAATATCCCCGACCCAAGCATCAAACCTCCTGCAACGGCAAACGAGATTTGCTTGAAAGGAAAGTTGCGCATGTTGTGTGGTTTTATGTTAAGGAATCACGAGGAGTTTAAGAAGCGGATTCTTAGATACTCTCGATCAAAATGTTTTTCATCAAGAAAGGTATACTCCAATACCATCAAGAACATTCCGTTGCAAATATACACATAATAATCTTAGCGACAAAATTTTAAGACGGAAATAGTGAAAAAAAAGTACACTTCAACCAGCCGTAACAATGCAAATCGGGTAGCATGTCTATCACTTTCGCATGGCGCAACAGTTTGATTTTCAGAC
The DNA here is from genome assembly GCA_910584525.1 of uncultured Muribaculaceae bacterium. Classification (GTDB taxonomy): domain Bacteria; phylum Bacteroidota; class Bacteroidia; order Bacteroidales; family Muribaculaceae; genus Lepagella. The sequence goes on from CAJUAT010000043.1 coordinate 16,858, forward strand.
TGTATCATGTTCTCAATTTGACAGTCTAATTGTCATATCATTTTTTATTGTTAATTTTGTATCAGGCATCAGGCCGGTGATTTTTTATCGGCCCCGCGATAGTTAAATCCCGATAAACCATGAAAATAATAAAATATCTGCTGATAGCGATAGTGGCGGGGCTGGTAGGGGCGTCGCTGCAAGCCGGCGAGTTCAAGGCCGGAAAGGGGACATTCCTGCTCAATTGCGAGCCTTTCGTGGTGAAGGCTGCCGAACTGCATTATCCTCGGATTCCCAAAGAATATTGGGAACAGCGCATACAGCTCTGCAAGGCGCTGGGCATGAACACCATCTGTCTGTATACCTTCTGGAACGCCCATGAGCCGCGCCAGGACCAGTTCGACTTCACCGGCCAGAACGATATACGAGCCTTCATCAAGCTATGCGAAAAAAACGGCATGAAGGTTATCCTCCGTCCCGGCCCTTACGTATGTGCCGAATGGGAGATGGGCGGCCTCCCCTGGTGGCTGCTTAAGAAGAAGGAGATACGGCTGCGAGAGCAGGATCCGTTCTTCATGGAGCGCGTCGACAAATTCCAGAAGGCGGTGGCAGAGCAGGTTGCCGACCTCACCATCGCCGATGACGGCCCCATCATCATGGTGCAGGTGGAGAATGAATATGGCTCCTATGGCACCGACAAGCCTTATGTGGCGGCTATCCGCGACATGCTGCGCCAGAATTTAGGCAATGATGTCACGCTATTCCAGTGCGACTGGTCGAGCAACTATCTCAACAATGGGCTCGACGACCTGATATGGACCATGAATTTCGGCACCGGCGCCAATATCGACCAGCAGTTCGCTTCCCTCAAAGAGCGGCGGCCCGACTCGCCGCTGATGTGCTCGGAGTTCTGGAGCGGCTGGTTCGACAAGTGGGGTGCCACCCATGAGACGCGTCCCGCCAACGAGATGATCGCCGGCATCGACGAGATGCTCTCAAAAGGGATATCCTTCTCTCTCTACATGACCCACGGAGGCACCAACTGGGGTCACTGGGCAGGTGCCAATTCTCCCGGTTTCGCCCCCGACGTCACCAGCTACGACTATGACGCACCTATATCCGAGTCGGGACAGCCAACACCCAAATACTGGGACTTGCGCAAGACCCTCGCCAAATATATGGATGGCGAAAAGCAATCGCCGTTGCCTGCCCTCATTAAGCCGATGGCCGTAAAGGAGTTCGAGTTCGATGAGGTGGCACCCCTCTTCTCCAACCTGCCCGCGCCCAAGACCGACACCGACATACGCACCATGGAAGAATATGACCAGGGTTTCGGCTCCATACTCTACCGTACCACCCTTCCGGAACTGACCTCGCAGGCATTGCTGACCGTCAGCGACGCCCACGACTTCGCCCAGGTTTTCATCGACGGAAAGTATATAGGCAAACTCGACCGGCGCGACGGGGAGAGAGAACTCGTGATACCGCCCTGCCGCAGGGGTGCTCTGCTCGACATTCTCGTCGAGGCCATGGGTCGTATCAACTTCGGGCGTGCCATCAAGGATTTCAAGGGAATCACCGACAAGGTTACTGTCACCGTGGAGAAAGGTGGCCATAAATGGGTCGACGATCTCAAGCACTGGCAGGTGTTCAACCTTGAGGACTCCTACGATTTTTACACCGGCATAGGGGAGTTCCTTCCTCTGGGGGCCTTTACTACCGGTGACGACGGACGCTTGCCCAGAGGTGTCTACCGCGGAACTTTCAACATCAAGGGAAAGCCCTCCGACACATTTCTCAATTTCGAGACGTGGGGTAAAGGACTGGTATACGTCAACGGACATCCCCTGGGACGAATCTGGGAGATAGGGCCTCAACAGACCCTCTATATGCCGGGGTGCTGGCTGAAAACGGGCGAGAACGAGATTCTTGTGTTCGACATTATCGGTCCCCGCGAGGCCAGGAGCGAAGGCCTTAAGGAGCCGAAGCTCGACCAGCTCCTTGTGAAGAACAGGCAGGCACACCGCAAGGAGGGGGAGACCCTCGACCTGACTGCGGATAAGCCGGTAGCCGCCGGCGCTTTCAAGCCGGGCAACGGCTGGCAGGAAGTAAAGTTCGAACAGCCGGCGAGTGGCCGCTTTGTGATTGTAGAGCCTCTTGACGCTCACGATGGCAAGGAACTGGCTGCAATAGCCGAGATGTATATCCTCGACGACAAAGGCGACCGGCTGAGCCGCGAGCCCTGGAAGGTGACATATGCCGACAGCGAGGATGTGGATGCAAACCGTACCGCCGACAAGACCTTCGACTTGCAGGAGTCGACTTACTGGCAGACTGCGTCCGGCGTGCCATTCCCGCATTCCATGGTCATAGACCTCGGCGCCACGCACCACATCTCCGGCCTGCAGTATCTTCCCCGTATGGAAGCCGACGTGCCCGGTGCCATTAAGAACTTCCGTATCTATGTAAGAAATTAGGCGGAGGCTGCCGTCATAACAGACAGGCTGCCATACCATAAAGAGAAAGCCGCGAGAGCAGAAACTCCCGCGGCTTTGCTATGGATGATTCCGGATTATTTTCCGATTATTTTGATAGTTTTGTTTCCGGTCATCATGATGGCCGGTTCGCCCTTGCGCGGGGCGGCAATCTCGATACCCTGCAGATTGAAGTAGCGTACCTGGCCGGCTGCATCGGCGTCAATACCGTCGATGCCGGTGGATACGGCTACTTCCGACATGGCGCCCACACCTTTGTCGAACACGGGCCATACGGCAATTTTCGAGGCAGTGGCCGGCAGTGTGTATGTCATGTCGGCGACAGGCTGTTCGGTGAGTACCTTGCCGTCGGCAGCCACATGGTAGCCTCTGAGGGTCAGGGCCTCGGCCTCGCTACCCGTATAGCTGAAATCGTCGATATAGAGCATGAAGCCACGCGGTGAAATCTTCCTTACAGCGGCATAGCGGGTGTCGGCAGGGAGCTGGAAACTATACTGTGTCCATGCGTAAGGCACATTCTCCACCTTGGCCAGCGATACGAAGTCGGCAGGTTTGTTGCTACCCTTGGAATAGAGCACCTCGAAAGTCTCGGGATAGCGGCCATGGAAAGAGCGGGCCCAGAAAGCCACCGACTGCGCCTTGCCGCAGAGTTGCGGCGTGATTGCCCAGTCGTCGGAGGGCGTGCCGTTGGCAGTCGCCATGGAGGCCATGAACTTGTCGCCGCTCTTGGCACGGAAGTCTACCTCATCCTTGATGGCATCGAGGTTGCGGTCCATCACCCACCAGCTCTGACGCGAATTGATGGCTATGTTGGGGAGTTCAAGACCGGTGATGCCGGTGACAGGAGCATTGTCGGCATCCACGAACGACCAGCCGGCATTCCCGGGAGTTGTCCACGACGCCATTCCTTCGAATCCTTCGGTCTGTGCGGGCACGCCGCTCAGGGCCGGGGCCTCCCAGCTTACAATGACTTTGTCGTCATTCTTTTCAGCCTTAAGGTTTGCAACCGCGGGCATGTCGCCGTTGGCTATTGCCACCTTGACCTCGCGACTGTTGTCGGCGGCGTTTTCATCGCCGGCATTGTCAACGGTCACCTTCAGAGTGTTGATGTCGGCGGCGTTTACAGGTATGTCGAACACGAGAGTAGCCATCCTGTTTTTGCCGGGGAGAAGTGTCGTGCCGTCGGCGGTGGCCACTTTCTCACCGTTAAGAGAAGCGTTGACGGTGTAGCTGCCCGACTCCTTGCTGCCGGCGTTCTCCACCTTGCACTCCACGGCATAGGAGGTGCCGGAAGGCGTCACAAGAGGCGCCGCCATAGTCACCAGTGCCAGGTCGTTACCCTTGGCATCATAGAGACGCAGGTCGTCGAGAAGTGACCATGCGAAGCTCTTTGTGGTGAACGAGAAGCCAAGCTGTACGGTCTTTCCCTTGTACTCCGAGAGGTCGATCACAAGGCGTCCCCATGCTTTTTGGTTTTCCGAGAGGTCATTTACCACCGAAGTGTTGACCTTCTTCCATTCGCCGCCCGGTTCCCTGACTTCCACGTCGAGAATGTTCTTGTCGTCGGCGGTAATGGAGTAGGTAGAGAGCCACAGAACGGGATGCTCGGCCTCGACCTTGATCTTGCCGGTGAAGAGGCGTCCTCCCTGACCGGTGTATTTGGCGTAATGGGCTATGAAGCCGTTGTCGTCGTCGGAGGCCATGTATTTGTTGATGTCGCCGGAGGTGCACTGCTGCCAGTATATCACTTCCGGTGAAGTGCCGTTTACAATCTCCGTGCCGAAGATATGGCTCGGACTGCCATACGCGAACGACTCCTTGAAAGGCATTTTGTAAGAGGTGCCGACAGCCACGAGGGAGGATACTGCTCCAGGGCCTTCCCCTTTTTCGGTAACGCCCATGACGCCATACTGCATGAATTGCTGGCTGCCGCCTGCCTCGATGGCCTTATGGGTGTAGGAAGTGCCTTTGATGCCGGAAGCCACAAGCTCTTTCTTGCCGCCGGCAACGCTATACAGGTTGTAGGAAATGAGCGAGGGGTCCATGGGGAAATCGTCGGCCGATACCGAAGGAGCCTGCCATGTGACATTGACGGTACCCTCGGTGTCTGTTTCCACGGCGGTGACACCCGACGGGGCTCCCGGTGTGTTAACGCCTACGTATACAGATACGGAAGATGTCTCACCCTTGCCGGCTTCGGTGTATGGCACCACGGTGTAGGTAACGTTTCCGGCGCTTTCAAGAGCATCGATGTATTCAAGCGGCGTCTCTTTGGCCGGGGCGTCGAAAGTCTTGACCAGCTTGTCGCCACGGTATACCTCTATTTTGGATATTGCGATGAGCGGCGACATGTCGAGGGCCTTGGCCGGGGCGATGAATGAGACGGTAGCCTTGTGGGAGCCGTCGGCGGCCGGCACAGCCTTCAGCGACGTCACTGCACAGGGTGCCTTCACTGCGAGTCCCTCGCTGATGGATATGGCCGATATGTTGAGGGCCGCCGAACCTTTGGCGGTGGTGGCATGGATGCCTATATGATATATTCCGTCGGCCGACGGGCGGAAGATGCCTGTGGTGGGCTCGGATTCCAGAACCACTTCCTTGGCAGCCACCACCGTGGTCTTCATGGCGGCGGCTGTAGGCTCCGTACCCGCCTTGACCTCGAATTTCTCCTTGACATTCACATACACGCCCTGGGCGTCGATGTTGAGGATGTAGGCTTTGCCTTTCTCCATCTTGACGGGAGGCGTGATGAGCCAGTCGTTCATATTCATGGTCTTGCTTGCCGGAAGCATCATGGCTCCTGCCGCCCATTCGAATTCATATACGTCATTGTTGGAATTGATGACGATGAAAGACTCAGCATCGCTTGCGGTATCGAAGGTGTTGGAGTAGGGAGGCGTGAAGGAACCGAGCCGCTGTACTGGGCTCACCGCCGGGGCGGAGGAATGGCCGTGATAGTTGGCGGTGACCGAATAGGTGTAGTATTTCGGAGTCTCGGGCACGGGTATCGGATCGGTAAGGGTCGTGGCGGTGATATCCTTGGCCACCACAACATCACCAGGTGCACGCGTCACGGTGTATGTGATTTTGTCAGGCTCTATGAAGCAGCCGTCGGCGCTGGCGGTGACGGCATTCCATCTCAGGGAGAACTTGGAGCCGTCGTGCGATACCATGAATCCTGTAGGAGAAGCGGGTGTTCCGTACCCGAGGCGCAGCACTGTCTTGTTGGCAGGGCCGGTACCGGCGGCATTGGAGGCTGTCACCTCCACGGGTAGCTGTCCTTCGGCGCCCGCTTCAATGTTGACGCTTACCTTCTCACCATATGCGGCGTTGCCGCTGGCAACGGTCTTGCCGTTGATGTTTATGGCATAGGAGGCGTTGCCGCTGGCCTTGGTGCCGTCGTAGAGAATGGTCGGCATCGTGAATTCCGCTTTGCCCGAGGTGCTGACACCTTCAAAAGAGAATTTGAGATTGTCGACGTAGGCAGGAGCGGCATCGGGGCAGTCGGGACGGTAAATATGCAGACCCTGGAGCTGTTCGCCGTAGGGGAGCACGAGTACGGGAGAGGCAGCGCCGGTGGCGAGGTCTATGCTGTAGATTTTGGCGCCGTCGGCGGTCACCACGCTCCAGAAGAGGTCGCCGATCTTCATGTCGAAGGCTGCCGAACCCTGCTTCGTGGGCCGCAGTCCTGTGGAGCCTATACGCGTCATAGCTCCTGTGGCGCCGTCCACTTTATGAAGGTCGCCATCCTCGTCGATCGCGTAAATCTCGCCCTTGCCGTTGATGGCCATGGCGTTCCATTTCTTGTCGAGCACCTTGATGACGGGGCGTGTCATGTTGGTATTGAAGGCGTCCGGATTGAAGGAACCGAACTCCCAGCCCGTCTTGCCGCTGTTGTAGAAGCATCCGTAGATGAGCTTGTCAACAGGGTTGTAGGCCTGTGTCACCGACAGGCATTCTATCTTGTTGGGCACCGACAGCATGCCGCCGTTGCGCGTGTATGCCGGATAGTTCCATTTCTGCATCATGGCCATGGTGGGGTTGGTGAGGCTTGTGGAACGTATCTCGTAGAAAATCTTGTCGCCGAGTGTGCCGCCGAACCAGCAGTTCATGCCGTTGGAGGAGACGTAGCGGTTGAAGTCGCCGTTAGGCGAAATGTTGTACATTCCCAGGGCGCGCACGGTTGTGCCGTTTTGGGAGATTGCCGCAGGGTTGCAGGCGTTGAACTCCACGGAGCGTGCCCACGACGCAGTGCCGCCGCCGAGGAGTGCCCCAGCCGTCACCGCGAATGTCAGCAGTGTGTGTTGGATTGTTGTTTTCATTGAAGTATGTTGACGTTGAAGTCGTTTAAATGACTCCGTTATTTTTTATTTTCCACTGGTCGTATGGCGAGGCCGGCATAACGGTAGCTTCCTCCCGTTTTGTAGAAGCCGCCCTGAGCGATGCCGAAGAATAGGGAGTACGACATCTCGCCTTTCAGTTTGCTTGTGGAGTCGGAGGTGCCGTACCAAGTGCCGGTCCAGTATCCGCCCCAGTCGCCGGGCTGGTATGAGCCGTTGGTGCCTACAGAGTTGCCGTTGCGGCGTCCCGATGCGGGGAGGAATATGGCTTTGCCGCTCGGCCCCTGTACGCGCACGCCCTCGATGTCATGGTATTTGAGCCATTGCCACTGGCATTTGTCCTTGAGCTCGTCGGCCTCCTTGATGGTGGGCATTCTCCATGCCGTGCCCATCTTGGCATATGCTATGTCGAGGTCGGTGCCCGAAATTTCGTCGGGAGGAGTGACGCCGCCGTAATACCCCAGAACGGTGTTCTTGTTGGAGTTATAGGCTCCAAGATTGCTGTAATGGTATTGTTCCTTGTGCTGTCCCGAAGGGTCGCCCCAGCCCACGAGCTCGCCGTAGCCCCACGATTTGTCGCCGCCGTAATTGTGTGTGCCCCATCTCACGCTGAGACCGAGGTCCACAAGCCCTGTTTCCGCCTCGGTGATGATGTCGTTGAATATCATCTCCTTGAATTCGGAAAACTTTTTCGACACCACGTTGCCGTTCTTGAGATGTATTTCCTGTATGATGTTTTCGGCATCGTCGGCAGGGAGGAAGGAGATATAATCTATTTCCGTGTCTTTATAGGTGACAATGTTGTTGTCGGCGAGCACGAGGTAGCATTCGTTTTGTGCCGATGCACCTATGGCTGTCATGGCTATGGCCATGGGTAGGAGTATGTGTCGCATGGCTTTCATCTGGCGGTAAATTTGAAGGTTATTCCTTTGGCGTTAACGATGAAGATGGCGGCGTCGGGGGCCGTCAATGTAGCGGAGCCGTTGGCGTCGGCGACAGCAGTGACTACTCTCTTGCCGTCGAGGGAGGCGAGTATGGCTTCAGAGCCTGGCTGCAGTCCGGAGAGAATCACCGAGCGGCCGTTGAGCGATACGCGTACATTGTCGCAGGCGGCGACGGCTCCGATGCCGGAGGGCGCAAGTGTCGACGTGTAGCGGTACACCTTGTCGCGGTCGAACTCAATCTGTCCCTCCTTGCCGCTGACCACGATGCTCGTGGCCGTAAAGCTTAGTCGGGTGTCCTTGTCAAGCACGATAGCTTTGGCCGAACCGTCGCGCATCTGAAGAACCATGGACGGTGTCGCTTCCTGGGCTATGGCGGTCATGTACATCCCGGCCACCATAATCATTCCCAGTGAGATTTTTCATGATAGGTTTCATTCGAATGTGTTTTAGATGGATAACCACAAATTTAGATAAAAATCTTGAGATTTTTACACCGGCAGTATAAAAAATCAAG
>CAJUAT010000044.1 GCA_910584525.1 uncultured Muribaculaceae bacterium
TGCGACGATACCTACAGCGAGGCCCGGCAGGCACCTGTGACGCAAAGCGTCAACGTACAACAGCAAGCAGAATGACAACAACATACGGGATGATAAGATGATTATCATTCCCAACAATAACAAAAAGCATAATAGTATGAAAAGCCTCATTACGACTGTACTTGCAGCGTTGGCACTCACAGGAGTGCCGATGGAGCTGTCAGGGGCACCGGCGAGCCACCGCAAGGCAGGGAGCGCCACAGCCATGATGATGCAGACGGGTTACGTGAAATTCGCCGTGCCGGATTGCCGTACACGCCAGCTGCTACACAAGTTCGAGACGCCGCAGATAGCTGCCGGCGCCATGCATCCCGACGGGTACATGCTGTGCATAGCCTTGGGCGCCGGTCAGGGTGGAAGCCCCGTATGCTCCGAAGTGCTTCGCTTCAACACCCAGTCGGGCTCCTTCAGCAGCATCGACGCGCTTCCCGCTAACTCACCCACATTCCTCGACATGACATGGCATGAGCCTTCCGGTTGTTTTCTGGCAATCGCCCAGTATTCCGGAAAGCCCTATTCGTCGCTGATGAAAGTGACTGTCGACAGCAACATGACGGTAGCCATCACCAAGATAAAAGATTACGCCCGCCTCTATTTCGGCATCTCCGCCGATGATGCCGGGCGTCTGTTTTTTGTAGACCGTACGGAGGGACGGTTATGGTGGACCGACGCAGCCGGCACCGGCATCCCCGATGCGGAGCCGCTCCCCATATCCATGCAGCCACTTACGGGTGTCACCGCCAAATATGTCTCCTCGATATCTCTTGACCGCGACGCATTCACGCTCTATTATGCCGTGACCGACGCTTCGGGCAAAGCCACACTGGTAAGCTACGACCCTGTGACGGGCGACGCCACTGTCAAAGGCGACATCGGCAGCAACTCCAAAGAGGTGACGGGACTGTGCGTGGCCACGGGTAACAAGGCCGATGTAGCTGCCCCCTCGGAGTTCAAGACCGTGACCGGCGCGGCTGGCGCTAAAAACGCATCCCTGTCTTGGAAAGCGGCTCCCGGCGCCGCCGGCTATGCGATATACATCAACGGTAATCTCGAGGCCGAAACGCAGGGCACCTCTTATAACGTCAACAGCCTGTCGGACGGCTACAACTACATCCGCGTGGCATCGACGGATGCCGCCGGAAACACCGGCGGGTATGCCGACGCCTTCTTCTGGGCCGGCATAGATGTACCCAAAGCCGTCTCCGACGTCACAACCGAGAGAGTATACCCCGACAGCGCACGACTGTCATGGAAGGCACCCACCGAGGGCGTACACGGAGGTTATCTCTCCCCCTCGAACATCAAATACCGCATCACACGCCATGCATTTGACGGCACCGAAACAGTGGTGGCCAAGACTTTCCGCGGAAACGATTTCCGTGAGCAGATAGCTGAGCCCGGAACATTCCACTACACCATACAGTCGCTGAGTTCCAACTACGGCGAATCATACGTCACCGACACCGACTATTACGGCAAAGCCTTTACCGTACCCTACCGTTCCACCTTCGACAAGGCCGAGAACGTAGACAAATGGGTGAAGCGCACCTTCCCCGGCAACAAATATGGCTGGTCATGGAACGACCTTCTGGGGACAATGTACACGGTACCGTTGTCGATAGGCAACGACGACTGGCTGATAGCGCCGGCCGTAGAGCTTAAGGAAGGACGCGAATATATGATATACATCAAGGCATCCACGGGCGCCGGCGTGGCGCATCCAAAGAACCTGAAGGTAAATGTGGGACTCAGCGCCGACACCGCCGCGATGACCGAACTCAGAAGTTACGTGGTGAACAACACCGCCTCCACCGACCCGATGCAGTTCCGGTTCATATACAAAGCGGAAAAGGATGGCGAGTACCGTTTCGCTCTGCGCGACCAGTCGCCGGCAGCCAACACCTATCTGTCGGTATATGAGTTCGCGGTAGTAGAGAACAACCTTGGCCACGTACGCGGCAAGGTCACCGACGGTACCACAGGGAAGGCCCTGAAGGATGTTGAGATCAGTATCGACGGCACCCCCCTCAAGGCAGTCAGCGACGAGAACGGCGCCTACGACATACAGTTCATAGAAGGCGACGGCACCTACACCGTGAAGGCCACGCTCTTCGGCTATGACCCCTACGAGCGCACCGGCGTGGCCATACCCGACGGCAAGACCACGGAATACAACTTCGCTCTGACACCCGTGGCCGAAATGAACATAAGCGGCAAGGTTACCGACGGAGCCGGCAATCCGCTTGCCGATGCCCGCGTACTGATGACCAATTACGGCAACCTCCGCGAGACGGCCACCGACTCCGAGGGTCGATACACGATAAAGGCCATGAAGGGAGGCACCTACCGCATGGAGGTCTACAAGCTCCGGTACAAGCCGGTATGGAGCGAGTTCACAGTCAACAACGACAGCACCGTCAATCTGACGCTCGCCGGCAAGATACTTGCGCCGCAGGCTCCTGCAGCCGACAACGGCGCCGAGGCCACCATACTGAGCTGGGAAGCACCTCTTGACATACTGCGCCGTGACAACGACAAGGCCACTTCGCAGAACGGCAACCGGGAGGGCAACGCCAACTCCCTCTACGGCACCGTATGGCGTCAGCCCGCCACCGTGAAGTCGATATCCTGGCAAACCACTTCCTACATGGGTCCGCACTTCTCCATCAACGTATGGCTGCTGGACCTCACTCCCGACGGACTCCCCTCCGGCAAGGTGCTTTACTGCGCACGCAATGTGGAGGCCGACGACGAGGTGTGGAACAAGCACGTGCTCGAAACGCCCGTGGAATGCCCCAACGGATTCTATATGGCCATAAGCCAGGACAAAGGGATGGTATCGCTGGCCACCACCGACGGCAAAGACCCCGAATGGCCATTCGTGCCCGGCGTCCAGTACCGTACCCTGGATTACACCACAGGAAAATGGTACTGCGTGGACGGCAAATATATCAACAACAACTACATGCTTCGCGCTGAATGTTCGGGGACAGGCGCCGACAAGGCCGACTGCATGTACCGTCTGTGGCGTCTGGCAGCCGGCGAGGAAAAGAACGAACAGACATGGACACTGCTCGCCGACAGCCTTGACGACATGACCTACACCGACACCCGACAGGGACTTCAGGAAGGGGAATACCGTTACGCCCTGGCCTGCGTATATCCCGACGGCACCGTATCGGAGCGCGCATTCTCGGAAGTGCTCGACACGCGGTATTCCGGCGTGACGGGTATCGAGGACACCAGCGGCAGCGCACGCCTCTTCGACCTCTCCGGACGTCTGGTACTCTCCGCAGATAATGCCGACACTGTCGACATGTCGAACATCCCACAAGGAGTATACATCCTCGAAACCACCTGCAACAGCAAAAAAACAAGTAAGAAAATCATTAAAAAATAAAGTCTATGAAAATCAGACATTTCCTTGCCATAGGGTTGCTGAGCACCCTGGCATCGGGCGTATACGCGTTAGACCCGGCGGTCGACGAACCTTACGTGACGTTCAACGCCTATGTGACCAAGCCCGACGTATGGCTGAAATCCTCTGTCTATGATGACGAGGTGTTCTTCCAGCTCGACAACAATCCGATACAGAGCGCCAGAATCACCAAAGGCATCGACCAGCTACAGAACTTCGTGCTGGGCGACGGCAAGACCACCGGCAGCGTAGTCAAGATATGGGCCAGCAACAAGATGTGGTTCATCAACATGGACGACATGAAAGTCGACGGCCTGACCTTCGGCAAGAACGGCAAGCGCGGCATCAAGGAACTGCGTTGCCAGAACAACAAGCTCACTGACTTCAACTTCGTCAAAGACCTGCGCGCGCTGGAATATCTGGTTGCCGGCGGAAACGTGGTGATGAAAAACGCCGTCATAGAGTCGGAGAGCCTCCAGCGACTCGACCTCGGCCGCACTCTATACTACAATCCCAACCTGGAGACATTCTCCATCAACGCTCCCAAACTCCTGGAGATTGCGTTGGCAAAAACGAAGGTTACGGAAGTGACTGGTCTCGACAAGTGCACGCAGATTATGGAGATAAACATATCGGGCAACACCAAGCTGACGAAGCTTCCGCTGCCCAAGAGCGAAAACCTGGAGGTGCTCCAGATTCTCAACAACACCCAACTCGGCGAGATTACGGTGCGCGACTATCCGAAGCTGAGGATATGCAACCTCATCAACAATGCCTTGACAAAGATTGACGTGGCCAACATACCGTCGGTATATCATCTGAATCTGGCCAACAACAAATTCGAGGAGATGACGATGAACATACCCACGGGCGGTCAGGGGGGCATCACGTTCACGCTCAACGGCAACCCGATACGCAAGATGAGTCTCGACATGCCCTACTGCACGGAGTTCGTCTATCAGACCTGCCAGACCATGGACACTCTGGACCTCACGGGACTTCCTCGGCTGCGCCGCTGCGATGTCAAGGGTGGCAAGCTGCAGTATGTCAACTTCAACACGGCAGCCCTCGACACCTGTCTGCGCGACTTCCATCTCACCTACAACCGTATGGCGCTCGACGCATTCCCCGGCATAGTGCCCAAGATGAACCCGGCCCTCAATTACTATGCTCCGCAGGCTCAGCCCCAGATTCCCGCCGAAGCTATCGCCGGCTCTGAAATAGATCTCTCACACTGGGCCGTGGGCAAAAACTATGACGGCACAACAACTCCCTCCGTGTTCAGATGGGTAACCATCTTCGACGAAGAGCTCCAGGAAGGAAAGGACTATATCGTGAAGAGTCCCGGCGTGTTCCAGTTCCCCAACGTGATAGAAGACAAGTTCCGATGCTTCATCACCAACAGCGCCTATCCGCGCTTTGAGCTATGGACGGACAGCGAAGGCCGTCAGTACGACTGGCGCATATATACCGGCTACATCAGCATAGTCAAGAATCCCAGCGGCATCACCGCCGTGGGTACAGACTCCGATGAGGCAGCCGAATACTACAGTCTGCAGGGTCTGCGCGTACCGCAGCCTGTGAAAGGACAGATATACATAGTCCGCAAGGGCGACAAAACTGTAAAGGTCAAATATTGAAATCATGAAGAAAGAAAACAGACACACATGGCTGCCTGCAGCCATGGCCGCGGGGATGTTGCTTTGCGGAGCAGCATTGGCAAGCGCGGCGACGATGCCGTTCAGCGGCGAGGGCACCGAAGCGAGTCCTTATCTCATACAGACAGCGGCCGATCTGGAGTCAATGTCCGCTCTGTCGGCGGAAGGCGAGGTATTCTCAGGAAAATATTTCCGCATGACCGCCGACATAGACCTCGCCGGCAGCCAGAAATTCCAGGGCATCAACATCAATACGAACAAGAAAGAAGAGGGGTTCGCCGGCATTTTCGACGGCAACGGCCACACCGTGAACAACATGAAGATGGACTTTGTGGTGTGGACAGTGGAACCTACGGCCACAAACCAGGGAAAGATAGAGACCTCCTCCACGAAAATCAAGCAGTACACGGGCTTCATAGGGTGTCTTGCCGAGACGGGAGTGGTCAGGAACCTCACCATCGGGAAAGGTTCCGCCCTTGAAGTCAACGGATATTCGGGCGCCATTGTAGGCTATAACTATGGCACCGTTGATAACTGCGTGAACTACGCCGAAGTCGTGTCGTACGCCGGCTCCAACGTGGGCGGCATCATCGGCTATGCCTATTACTCGTCGGTGACGCGCAACTGCGCCAATGTCGGCGCCGTGTATTCGGGCAACGGCTACAGCGGCGGTATCGTAGGCTACAACATGGGCCTCGTGTCCGGTTGCTCCAATGCCGGCACCGTCACCAACTCCATAATGACCGACAATGTGACCATCTCGGCCATCAAATATTCGGGCGGCATCGCGGGCTTCACCTACAGCCGCATCGAGAACTGCATCAACTACGGCACCATAAAAGGCCACGACTATACCGGCGGCATCGTGGGATTCCTCAACTATTCCAGCAACAAAGACCTGCGGCAGCCCAACGACCTGCATTACAACATCAACGCAGGACCCGTGTTCAAGGACTCGCATCTTAATTTAGGCTCGATAGTGGGATTCATCGGGTCGTCGGTCAAAAGCGACATAAAAGGCAACTTATGGGACAGCCAGATCGTGCTTCTTCCCGGCATCGGCAACGACACCCGCGACGGCATGGAGGGCGTGGAGACAAGCGTGCTGACATCGGGGACACCTCTCGAGGGGTACAGTGCCGAGGCATGGGACTTCAGCGCCGGCAAATATCCGGTGCCCAAGGGAGTGGCCGGCGTTGCGGCGATAGTTGCCGCCCGCTCCGCCGTCATGTCGATACCGGCCAGTAAAACCGCCTGGAACATGCGCGGCGTGACAGCCACTCTGGCGAACGGCACCGGCTTGTCGTGGAGTCTGTCAAATAACGGATTCACGCTCGCCGGCGACAAACTCACCGGCCCCGACAACAATACGACGCTCGTGGCCGACACCGTGAACGTGGCCTCCGCCGCGGCAGGGTTCAGCAAAAGTATCGCAGTGTTCTCGCGCCAGCTCATGCCTCTGAAGGGTGCCGGTACTGCCGCCGACCCTTACATGATCAATAATCTCACCGACTGGAGGAACATCGCCAGATATACCGTGGAAGTAGAGGACTCGCTCACCGGCAAATACCTCTCCCTCGGCGCCGGCCTCGACTTCTATGACGAGGAGTTCGTGTCGCTCTCCGACAACGAACAGTTCCCCTTCAACGGCACATTCCTGGGCAACGGCAAGCTCATCGAGGGCATAGAAGTGGAGAAGGCCACGCAATTCCATGGCGTGTTCGGCTATACGGGACCGCAGGCCCATATCAAGGACGTGAACGTGGAAGGGTCGGTGTCCGTGACGGGCGTTGACATGATTGGGGCCTTTACCCCGGCCTTCTACGGCGTGATGGAGAACTGCACTAACATGATGTCGGTGACGAGTCTGCACGACCAGAAGAGCCAGGGGGGCAAGAATGTGGGAGGTTTCGCCGGCAAGGCATTCGGACATGCCCGGTTCCTCAACTGCACCAACAAGGCGATGGTATACGGCGAGTATGCTGTGGGCGGCTTCGCCGGTACCGCCGCCGATAACAAGACCCGGCTGCACTTCGAGGGATGCGTCAACGCCGCCACAGTGGTGTGCCAGCCTCCCACAAGTGCCAATGTGGCCACCGGCGGTTTCATAGGCTCGGCTTATCCCGTCACGTTCCTCAACTGTACCAACAAGGGGAAGGTGACCACCACCAAGACCAACCAGAGCGGAGGCATCGCCGGATTCCTCGGAAAGCTGTATGCAACCACGGCCGACACAATCCGTTATGTGTTCCGCAACTGCCGCAACGAGGGAGAGATTTCGGGCTTTACCCAGCTTGGCGGCTTCACCGCCGAGGTGAACTCCACAGCTGCAGCCGGCAGGGCGATAATGGAGATGGACAGCTGCGTTAACACCGGCAACATTCTTACCGGCACGGGCACCAGCTCTGGCAAGAATGTAGCCGGACTTGTGGCCGAGTTTACCGCCGGCTCCACCTACCGGAATTGCCACAACACGGGCAACGTGACTTGCTCGGCAAAAACCACCAGCGCCGGAGGTATCGCGGGCAATGCGGGCGGCAAAACGCCCACATCGACCTATCCGGTTAAATTCGTCGGCTGCACCAACACGGGGGCAGTGAGCACCAAGGGCACCGGTGCCGGCGGAATCCTCGGCTATGCTCCCGCTTACACCACTGTTGACAGCTGCCACAACACAGGCCAAGTGAGCGCTCCATATGTGGCCGGCGGCATCACCGGCACCACCTCGGCTGTAACGACACACATAACCGCCTGCTGGAACACCGGCTCCATAACCGGCAACAACCGTCTGGGTGGCATCCTGGGCACGTGCACCACGGCCAAGGCCATCGTGACCGACTGCTGGAACGGCGGCGACATAACATCCGTATCCGAGACAACAGGCATCACGGGCAATGACGCCAGCTATTCCGTAGGCGGTATCGCCGGACTCGGTGCCTCGATATTCACACGCTGCTTCAATGTCGGCAAGCTCAAGGGACTGCAGCGCGTCGGCGGAATCGTGGGAACGCCATACAAGAACAACACCCAGGTTGTCAACTGCTACAACGCCGCATTCATAGACTGCCCCGCCGACTCCTGCGGCAACATCGTGGGCGTGAATCTTGAAAACAACGGCAAGATGTGGAGTGCCACCAACAAGATTACCAACTGCGCCTATGTCACCGACTTCGGCAACAATGCCGGAATGAGCGACCCGGCAAGCGTCGGCCTGCGAGCCGCCGAACTGTGCGCCCTCAACCTTGGCGAAGGTATTGTCAAAATCGCTCCCGACTGCTATCCCGTTCCCGCCGCACTGGCCGATTCCGAAGCAACACGCCTCTACGCCGCCGCCATTGTGCCGAGCGTCGATACCGACATCTACTCCAAGATATCGGCCGACTTCAACATCGGCGTTCCGCAGGGTGCCTCCTGGACATCTTCAAGCGATGTGCTGGAGATTTCGGGCAACCGGGCGCATTTCACCACTCCTTACAGCGGTGAAATCACGCTTACCGGCAAGCTCGGCGAGTTCACCCGCACATTCCTCATCAATACCAATGTGGTTACCGTGGGCATCGACGACATCATCGATGACGGCGACGAGACAACCGAATGGTACGACCTGCAGGGTCTGCGCGTCAACAACCCCCGCAAGGGTATCTATATCCGCGTCAGAAACGGCAAAGCCGAGAAAACGATTGTGGAGTGACATCTTACTGAATCTTTCATCGCAAAACGAGTCCCCGGGCCTTCAGGTCGCGGGGACTTTTTTCATTCTCCTTTCCTGCTTTTCAGCCTCGCCGCCCTCCTCACACTCTTGCCGGATTTGTGGAATTTTCGTAACTTTGCATGTTTGGAAACAAGACAATACGACGGATGAAAATAGCAGTAGCAGGAACAGGATATGTAGGGTTGAGCATAGCGACCCTGTTGTCGCAGCACCATAGCGTGACGGCGGTGGATGTGGTACCTGAGAAGGTTGAGATGCTCAACCGCCGTCAGTCGCCCATCAGCGATGAGTACATCGAGAGATATCTGTCGGAGAAGGAGCTTGACCTGCGGGCGACACTGGACGGTGCCGAGGCATATCGCGACGCCGACTTCGTGGTGATCGCCGCCCCTACCAACTACGACCCCGTGAAGAACTATTTCGACACCCACTGCATCGAGGATGTGATAGACCTGGTGCTGAGTGTCAACCCCGAAGCCGTGATGGTCATAAAGTCGACTATACCGGTAGGCTACTGCGAGAGCATCTACCGGCGTTACGCCGAGAAAGGATTCGACGGGCTGAACCTGCTGTTTTTCCCGGAATTTCTGCGGGAGAGCAAGGCACTTTACGACAATCTCTATCCGTCGCGCATCATAGGAGGGACCACTGCGCGTCTCGAGGCGAAGGCGCGGGAGTTCGCCTCCCTGCTTCAGGAAGGGGCGCTGAAAGAGGATATACCAACCATTTTCATGGGACTCAAGGAGGCGGAGGCTGTGAAACTCTTCGCCAACACCTATCTGGCGCTGCGCGTGAGCTATTTCAACGAGCTTGACACCTATGCCGAATGCAAGGGGATGGATACCCGGGCCATTATCGAAGGTATAGGGCTCGACCCACGTATCGGCACGCATTACAACAACCCGTCGTTCGGCTACGGGGGGTATTGTCTGCCCAAGGACTCCAAGCAGCTTCTCGCCAATTATGCCGATGTGCCGCAGAACATGATGTCGGCGATAGTGGAGAGCAACCGCACGCGCAAGGACTTCATCGCCGACCAGGTGCTCAAACTCGCCGGCTATTACGACTACAGCGCGCGCAACCGCTACGGGAGCGCTCCGGAGAAGGAATGCGTCATAGGCGTGTACCGCCTGACCATGAAAAGCAATTCCGACAATTTCCGGCAGTCGTCGATACAGGGAGTGATGAAACGCATCAAGGCCAAGGGAGCTACAGTGATTGTATACGAGCCGACATTGGAAAACGGCACCACGTTTTTCGGGTCGGAAGTGGTGAACGACCTCGCCGACTTCAAGCGGCGCAGCAACGCCATAATCGCCAACCGTTATGAGCCGGCGCTCGACGACGTGGCCGGCAAGGTATATACCCGCGACATATTCCGCCGCGACTGAAACAGAGCCACACACCGATGCAGCCTTCCAACAGGATAATCGTCAACACGGCGGCAGGTTATGTGAGAACGCTCCTCAACCTGTTTCTGTCGCTGTATTCAGTGCGTCTTGTGCTCGACATCCTGGGCGAGAGCGACTACGGCATATACATGCTCATCGGCGGCGTGGTGTCGATGCTGTCGTTCTTCACCACGTCCCTGATAGGGAGCACGCAGCGTTTTCTGTCGGTAAGTCAGGGTGAAGGGGATATGGAGAAGACGCGCAGCGTTTTCCGCGACTCTCTGCTGGTGCATATCGTGCTCGGGCTGCTGGTGGTTGTGGTGCTGGAGGCGATAGTGCCTCTCCTTTTCAACGGTTTTCTCAACATACCGGCGGGGCGCACCGGCGCTGCCGTCACGCTTTATCAGCTGGTGGTGGTGATGATCGTGATATCCTTCATCGCGGCGCCATACCGCGCCCTTCTCGTGTCGCGCGAGAATATAGTGTACACATCAGTGGTGGATGTGCTGATAGGGGTTGTGAAGGTTCTGCTGGTGCTATTGCTGCCATACATCACGTGGGACAAGCTTGTGGGTTACGGCTGCGTGATGCTGACGCTGTCGGTGATAGAGATATTGTCGTTCTCGCTATACGGACACGCGCGGTATCCTGAATGCCGTTTGCCACGGCTACGCAGTTTCAACCGAGAGTATGCCGGGCGGCTGGCATCCTTTTCGGGCTGGCTCACCTTCAACCTGCTGAGCGTCATGGTGCGCAACCAGGGTCTGGCGGTGATACTGAACCGTTTTCTGGGCACGGTTGTGAACGCGGCCTATGGGCTCAGCATCCAGATTTCGAGCATGATAGGCGTGGTGGGAGGGTCGCTAGCCTATGCCACGACGCCTCAGATGATGGCCGCCGAAGGTGCCGGCAACCGCGACAGGATGTGGCTCCTCGCAACGCTTCAGAGCAAGTTCTCCTTCCTGCTGGTATCCTTTGTGGGCATTCCCACGATGTTCGTGATGCATCCGCTGCTGGAGCTGTGGCTCGGCAAAGGGAACGTGCCTCAATATACCGTGATGTTCGCCTGCATGTTTGTGGTGATGCAGACCATCGACATGCTGGCCTCCGGAGTGTTCGACGCCAACAAGGCCATGGGCAAGGTAAGGAAATTTATTTTCTGGACATCGATGCCCAACATTCTTGTACTGCCGTTCTGCTGGCTTGCCACGTATCTGAGGCTGCCGGTTGCTACGACAGGCCTTCTGATGGTACTGACGGCGGTGGCATATACGTTGCTGCGTCTGTTGCTTACGCGCAGGGCCTCCGGTTTCAACCTCGGGGCTTACTGCCGGGAGGTGATACTGAAGCCGCTTCCGCCCGTGGCCGTGTCCCTGGCGGCATGTGTGGCATGGACCTGGATTCCCGATTTCACGGCAAGTTTCCTGCTGATATATGTGCTGTCGATGCCGCTGTTCGCCCTCACCGCATTCCGATGGTCATTGTCGGAGAAAGAAAAGGAGAAAGTCAAGTCGATGCTCTCAAGAATAATACGTTAAAGCGATGAACGTACTGTGGATCACCAACATAGGTATGCCTCCGATATGTGAGGCCATGGGACTTCCGGTGCCGGCGATAGGTGGATGGATGTATTCCTCGCTGCGTCGCGTCAAAGAACTTGGCGACATACGTTTTGCTGTGGCCACGACATGGCATGGAGACCATGCCGTGGAGAAGAACATTGACGGAGTGACGTACCATATGCTGCCTCTCAAGGGGCATTCCAACAATGTCTACAACAGCCATCTCGAGGAGGAATGGCGTCGTATCCGCGACAGTTTCCGTCCCGATGTGGTCCATGTGCACGGCAGCGAGTTCCCGTTGGGTCTGGCTTATGTCAGGGCATACGGGTCGGCCGGTGTAACCGTATCTATCCAGGGGATGCTGTCGGTATACGCTCGTTACTATTGCGCCGGCATCACGGAGAAGGAAGTGAGAGGCAACATGACGCTGCGCGACATATTGCGTGGCACGATTATGCATGACCGCCGGGAGATGGCACAGCGTGGAGTATATGAGACAGAGCTGCTGCGGAGCGTGAATCATATCATAGGTCGCACACAATGGGATTGCGACAATACCCGGGCTGTCAACCCCGAAGCTGCCTATCATTTCTGCAACGAGACACTCCGCGAGAGCTTCTATACGGGGCGATGGAGCCCTGAGAGCTGCCGCCGCCACAGAATATTCGTGAGCCAGGCCATCTATCCCATCAAGGGACTGCACAAGCTTTTGCAGGCTATGCCGTTAATATTAAGGGAATATCCCGACACACAGATATTGGTAGGGGGTACCGACATCGTACACCGGCCATGGTATCGGCTCACGGGTTACGGGCATTATATTCAGCGGCTGATAGAGGCCAACGGGCTCGAGGGCAAGGTGGAGTTCGCCGGGATGCTCGACGAGCGGCGCATGAAGGAGGCTTATCTGTCGGCCAACGTGTTCGTGTGTCCGTCGTCGATCGAGAACAGTCCGAACTCCGTCGGGGAGGCCCAGCTGCTCGGCGTGCCGACGGTGGCTGCATATGTGGGGGGGATGGCCGACATGATTCCCACACCGGGCTGCGGCGAGATGTACAGGTTCGAGGAAACCGCCATGCTCGCCGGCGCCGTCTGCCGCGCTTTCCGAAACTCCGAAAGTTTCGACAACACCGAAATGCGGCAGACCGCCGCACTGAGACATAACCCCGATATGAATGCCCGCACTCTCGCCCGCATTTATAATGAGATAGTGATGAGATAAGGAAATGATTGTAGTTGCTACTGTAAGTCTGCTGGCATTGCTGCTGACGGTTTTCGACTCCCGGAAAATCATAGATTTCGGGTTGAAAGCCGGATTTGTCATGACCACAATCCTCGTGGCTCTCCACTATGATTACGGCAATGACTAC
Source organism: uncultured Muribaculaceae bacterium (assembly GCA_910584525.1). Lineage (GTDB taxonomy): Bacteria > Bacteroidota > Bacteroidia > Bacteroidales > Muribaculaceae > Lepagella. The sequence goes on from CAJUAT010000044.1 coordinate 13,151, forward strand.
ATGATGTACTTCAACCGGTACACAGAGCTGATGTCGGCGGGGTATACCTCCCAGGACCTTCTTACCAAAGACATTATCCGCAACGGGGAGTTCGGCTGGAGCATCATCAACATACTGTTCATGCCCTTCGGGCGATCGGGATTCTTCCTGATGGTGGCGGCGCTGGCCTGTCTGCAGAACTGGATATACTACCATACCATCAAGACCTATGTGAAACGGGAATGGTGGTGGTTGGCAATATTCATCTACCTCTTCGTCACCAACATATATGTGCTGAGTTTCTCGATGATGCGTCAGTCGCTGGCCATAGCTCTGTGCGTGCTGATGCTGAAATGGATTTACGAGAAAAAGACGATGCTGGCATGTGTGGGCATTCTGCTCACCACTACCATCCATGCCTCCGTCATAATAATGCTTCCATGGACCTTCATCGGACTGCTCCCTACCCGAAAGCACAAATTATACGCCATAATCATAGCAATTCTCTTCACCGTGCTCGTTGTGTTCAGAGATGTCGCCGATTCCATCTTTGTGAAGATTCTGACTTTCAAACTCGTGGCCGACTACAACAACCTCTACGGCGAGGACTCTAACACTCTCAAAATCGGTATCGGTTTTGCAATCAACATGATTTCGTTGTTGATTGTCCTTTATTATCTTTACACCAACAACCGGATAAGCAAGGCAGACACTTCTATCGTGATGCTGTATTCATTCGGATTCATCGTACTCCCCTTCACCTTGATTCTGCCGCTTATAGCACGCGTCATGTATTATTTCACGGTATTCTCCGTGTTGGCTCTTCCAATCACCTACTCATATCTTAAAAACAATCTGCTGCGCATCTCATGTACAGCACTGTTCATGCTGATGACATTATACGATTATATGCTCTTTTTCCAGCAGCCTATATGGATTGAGAAATACACCACCTATCAAACAATATTCAGTGCATTATGATAAAATTAAGCAGATACAATGCAGTTGCCGGGCAATAATGGCGGCAGTTTTATTGTTGAAAAAAATGGAGCTGGCGCCTTAAGCTCCGCGAAACATTTACAGACATGTCAATATTCAAAGATAAAGTACTTTTAATCACCGGAGGAACGGGGTCGTTCGGCAATGCCGTGTTGCGTCGGTTTCTTGACTCGGATGTCAAAGAGATAAGGATATTCTCCCGCGACGAGAAGAAGCAGGACGACATGCGTCACAGGCTACAGAATCCGAAGGTGAAATATTATATAGGGAATGTACGCGACAAGGAGTCGGTGGATACGGCCATGCGAGGCGTGGACTACGTATTCTCGGCGGCGGCGCTCAAGCAGGTGCCCTCCTGCGAGTTTTTCCCCATAGAAGCCACCCGCACCAACGTGCTGGGCACCAATAATGTATTGCTCAGCGCCATAGAGCATGGGGTGAAGAATGTGGTTGTGCTGTCGACCGACAAGGCAGCCTATCCCATCAACGCCATGGGAATATCCAAAGCGATGATGGAGAAGGTAGCGATAGCCAAAGGGCGCGAACTGGGGGAGAATGCCGCCACGACGATATGCTGCACGCGCTACGGCAACGTCATGGGGAGCCGCGGCTCAGTGATTCCCCTGTGGGTGGAGCAGATGATGGACGGCAAGCCCATCACCATCACCGACCCCGAAATGACGCGATTCATGATGACCCTCGACGATGCCGTGGACCTCGTGATATATGCCTTCACCCATGGCAAGAACGGCGACCTTTTCGTGCAGAAGGCACCCGCCGCCACTCTCGACACTCTCGCCACGGCCATCAAGGAACTATATTCCAAGGTCAATCCCCGCTACGCCGAGACAGAAGTCAAGGTGATAGGCACGCGCCATGGCGAAAAACTGTACGAGACGCTGGTGACACGCGAAGAGATGGCCAAAGCTATCGACATGGGCAACTATTTCCGCATTCCATGCGATGCCCGCGACCTCAACTACGACAAGTTTTTCACGGAGGGTTCGGAGGTTGTCAGCCGCATTGAGGACTACCACAGCCACAACACTCGGCGTCTCGATGTGGAGGGCATGAAAGAGCAGCTTATGCGACTGCGCTTCGTACAGGCCGACCTGGGTCTCATAGAGGTTGACTCCAAGACGGAAATACGCAGCGAGTGATGAAAGTACTGGTGACAGGCGCCAAGGGCTTCGTAGGCCGCAACCTCTGCGCCCAGCTCCGCAACATCCGCGACGGTAAGGCACGCAATTACCCGGTGGTCATCGACGATGTCTTCGAATACGATGTCGATTCGCCGGCCGGTGACCTCGACCGTTTCTGCGCCAAGGCCGACTTTGTGTTCAACCTCGCCGGCGTAAACCGCCCCAAGGATAACGGCGAGTTCATGGAGGGAAACTTCGGCTTTGCCTCCCAGCTCCTCGACACGCTGCGCCGTCACGGCAACACCTGCCCGGTGATGCTCGCCAGCTCAATACAGGCCTCCCTTCAGGGACGTTATGCCTCAAGCGACTACGGCAAAAGCAAACTCGCCGGCGAAGAGCTCTTCTTCGATTATGGCGCCAAGACGGGAGCCAAAGTACTCGTATACCGTTTTCCGAACCTTTTCGGCAAATGGTGCCGTCCCAATTACAATTCGGCTGTCGCCACTTTCTGCCACAATATAGCCAACGACCTGCCCATACAGGTCAACGACCCCGCAGTGGTGCTTGAACTGCTTTATATCGACGATCTTGTCGAGGAGATGATTTCGGCGCTGTGGGGAGGAGAACATCATTGCGAATACGAAGGCACCGAAGCCCTTCCTTGCGCCGGAGGCCGATACTGCGTGGTTCCCGTAAGCCACAGGGCCTCGCTGGGTCATATCGTGGAACTCCTGGAATCCTTCCGCGACATGCCCCGGACACTCGGCGTTCCCGACCTTTCGCCCGGTTCTTTCGACAAAAAGCTATATTCGACCTTCCTGAGCTATCTGCCGAAACAGAAGATGGTCTACGACCTTAAGATGAACACCGACGCACGCGGCTCCTTCACGGAGATAATACGCACCGCCGACGCCGGACAGTTCTCCGTGAACATATCCCGTCCCGGAATCACCAAAGGAGAGCACTGGCACCATACCAAGAATGAGAAATTCGTGGTGGTGAAGGGGCACGCCCTTATCCGGATGCGCCGGGAAGGTAGCGACGAGGTGTTGGAGTTCGACGTCTCCGGCGACAGAATACAGGTTGTGGAGATGATTCCCGGCTATACCCACAGCATCACCAACCTGTCGGAAACCGACGACCTGGTGACCCTTATGTGGTGCAACGAGCCTTTCGACCCTAACCGTCCCGACACTTTCTCAGACCCCGTATCGACACCATGAAAACGGACTACAGCGACACAAGATTCAGAGATGACGGCAGGCTCAAGCTGCTGATAATAGTTGGCACTCGGCCTGAAATCATCAGGCTTGCGGCCGTGATAGGCAAATGCCGCAAATATTTCGACACCATCCTTGCCCATACCGGCCAGAACTACGACTATAATCTCAACGGCATATTCTTCCGCGACCTGAAGCTTGGGGAGCCGGAAGTGTATATGGATGCCGTTGGCGATGACCTGGGAGCCACCGTGGGCAACATCATCAACTGCAGCTATAAGCTGATGCGTGCCATCAACCCGGATGCGCTGCTCATCCTCGGGGATACCAATTCATGCCTGTCGGCAATTGCGGCCAAAAGGCTCCACATACCGGTGTTCCACATGGAGGCGGGCAACCGCTGCAAGGACGAGTGTCTGCCCGAGGAGACCAACCGCCGTATCGTGGACATCATCTCCGACGTGAACCTCTGCTATTCGGAACATGCGCGCCGCTATCTGGCCGACTGCGGCCTTCCGCGCGAACGCACTTACCTCACCGGCTCGCCCATGGCCGAGGTGCTTCACATGAATCTCGCCGACATCGAGGCCAGCGACATCCACCGCCGCCTCGGCCTCCAAAAGGGCAGGTACATTCTGCTCAGTGCCCATCGCGAGGAAAATATCGACACCGAGAAGAATTTCAACTCTCTCTTCAATGCCATCAACGCCATAGTGGCCAGATACGACATGCCGATACTTTACAGCTGTCATCCCCGGTCGCGCAAGCGTCTCGAAGAGAGCGGCTTCCAGCTCGACCCGAGAGTGATACGTCATGAGCCTCTGGGCTTCCACGACTACAACTGTCTGCAGATGAATGCCGCAGCCGTGATATCCGATTCGGGGACACTCCCCGAGGAAAGCAGCTTCTTCACTTCCGTGGGGCATCCCTTCCCGGCGATATGCATACGCACCTCCACCGAACGCCCCGAAAGTCTTGACAATGCCGGGTTCATACTTGCCGGCATAGACGAGAAGAGCCTTCTACAGGCCGTGGAGACAGCCCTGGCCATGAACCGCGACGGCGACCACGGTACGCCCGTGAATGTATATACCGGCGAAAACGTGAGCTCCATCGTGGTCAAGATAATACAGTCGTACGTCAACGTCGTCAACAAGATGGTATGGCGTAAGGAATAGGAACGATGCCATGAGAGTACTGCTGATATCACAATATTTCTACCCTGAAGAGTTCAAATGCAACGACATAGCGTTTGAGCTGTCGCGGCGCGGACATGATGTGACGGTACTCACGGGCATACCCAATTACCCCAAGGGAAAATACTTTCCGGGTTACGGCGTGCTTCGCAAACGGCGTGAAGTAATCGATGGGGTGAAAGTGGTGCGGGCGCTTACCGTGCCACGCAAGAGCGGCTCGGGGAAATGGCTGGCCATGAATTATCTGTCGTATGCCTTTTTCGCCACTGTCAACGCCGTAGGCATGGCTTTCCGGGGCAATTATGACGCCATCTTCGTACATGAGACATCGCCCGTGACCGTAGGCATTCCCGCCGTGATTTACAAGAAAATAAAGAAGATTCCCCTCTATTTCTGGGTTCTCGACCTATGGCCCGAAAGCCTTGAGGCTGCCGGCGGCATCAAAAACAAAAGGATTCTTAACGCCTTCGGGGGGCTCACGAAGTGGATTTACCGCAATTCCTCACGTATACTGATAAGCTCCAGGAGCTTCGCGACTGCGATATCACGTATGGGCGACTTCTCGGGGAAAGTGGAATATTTTCCGAACTGGGGGGAGAGGGAGATATCGCGGCCGAGCGGCGAGCTGCCTGTGGGGATGCCCGAGGGCTTCAACGTGGTGTTCACCGGCAACATCGGCGAGGCGCAGGATATGCCCCATATTCTGGAGGCCGCCCGGCTCCTAAAGGACAGCAATGTCAACATCATCCTGATAGGTGAGGGCCGCAAACGCGCATGGCTGGAAAAACAGATTGCCGCCATGGGCCTCACCAATCTGTATTGTCCCGGACGCTTCCCCCGCGAAACGATGCCCGGCTTCTACGAGGCTGCCGACGTGCTCTTCTTCTCATTGAAAAAGGAACCGGTATTCGCGCTGACATGTCCGGCAAAGGTACAGGCTTATATGTCGTCGGGCAAGCCGATAGTGGCCATGATCGACGGCGACGCCGCAAGGGTGATAGAAGATGCCGGTTGCGGCTGGTCGGTACCCGCCGAGGATGCCCGCGGTCTCGCCGACCTGCTCTTGCGCCTGTCAAATACCGACAAGAAAATTTTCGAGCAGAAGGGCAAAGCAGGGCTGGAATATTACAGAAAACATTTCGACTACCGCACCTGCATCGACAATCTCGAAAGAATGTTGACGGAATGATTCCCTGCCCGCTATGAAAACGAATATACTGTTCGTGGGAAGATTCTATCCCAAGGGAATATTGGATACGATTGTCGCCGACACGCGGGGCGCCGTGGGTTTCTCCAACCATAATTTCGAGAAGTCGCTCATCGAGGGCTTTTCGAGGGCTGAGGATGTTGAGCTGAGGGTGGTGACGGCACCCATGGTGTTTTCATATCCCCACAACAACCGGCGTCCATTCATACGCAAGGAACATTACCTGGAAGGGAACCATACTGTGCGCAGCATAGGATTCTGCAATGTCGCGGCCCTGAACATACTCTCGGAGCGTATGGCGCTGACCAAGGCTATACGAAAGGAATTAAAGGCGTTCGCGGGCGAGGAATTGACCGTGGTGGTCAATACCCCTTCGCTGATACTGTCGTCGGCACTTTTCAAGGCCATGGAGGGAGTTGGCAACAAAAACATCAGAACCCTGCTGATAGTTCCCGACATTCCGGAATGCATGGTTGAGATGGATGGGCGCATGAGTATGAAGAACAGGCTCGTCAGCGTCATGAACCGGCGCACCAGGGAATATTCGCTCCGATACGACAAGTACGTATATCTCACCGGGGCCATGGATGATTTCTATCATGCCGGTCCGGGCAGGTCGATGGTGATGGAGGGACTTGTGGACGACCGGCGTGTGACGCCTGAGAAGGCGACTGAGGCGACGAAGTCGGCGGCGAAAGAGATTATACTGTACACGGGTACATTGCGCCGGATTTTCGGCGTGACATTCCTCGCCGATGTTTTCGAGAAAGGGTGTTTTCCCGATACCGAGCTTTGGATCTGCGGGTCGGGCGAGACTGCCGAAGAACTTGCTGAACGTGCCCGCAGAAATCCGAATATCAAGTTTTTCGGACTGGTTGACTCGGGGCGTGCCCTGGAACTGCAACGTCAGGCCACGATACTGGCCAATCCCCGGCCGTCGGAGGGAAACTATACACGTTATTCATTCCCGTCGAAGACGCTGGAATATCTGCTGGCGGGCAAGACGGTGGTGATGAACAGGCTGCCTGGCATCCCGGCAGAGTACGACGGCTATCTGCATTATCCGGCCGACGAGAGCCGTGAAGCCTGGATAGCCAAGATCAGGGAGATAATGTCTATGCGTGCCGAGGATAGGGAGCAGCGCGACAAAGCCGGCCGCGCCTTCATCATCGGCAACAAGACGGCTTCGAGACAGTGCCGACGCATTGTAGACTTCATCAACCGACACTGAAAGAATATTTTTGCGTTATCGTGTTTAATCGCTAATTTTGCGATGTGAAGATTCATCGGTTATGAAAGTTGCCTTGATTACCGGAGCTAACCTATGGTTTACTCCTTATTTGAACAACTATACAACTGTACTGGATGCCTTGGGAGTGGATTATGACATCATCAGCTGGAACAGGGACGGCTCTGACGCTCCGTCCGGCATTCAGTATACAAGACAATCGGACATTGACAAAACCAAGGTCCTTAAATTGTTTGACTTCCTTAGATTTGTCGAATTTGTAAAATCGGCCGTAGTCAAAGGCAAATATGACAGACTGGTGGTATTCGGGTCTCAGGTTTCCGTCTTTCTGGGCAAATTTCTAAAATCGAAATATAACGGCAATTATATAATAGACCTTCGTGACCTGTCGGTGGAACAGATTCCCGTAATCGACCGAGTTTACGCCTCCATTTTGGATCACAGCTTTACCAATGTCATATCATCGCCAGGTTTTGCAGACTGTATCAAAGGGGAACATAAGTTCACACTCAACCATAATTTCAACCCTACTGAGGAACTGCTTGCCAATCGTCGCAACCCGGTGGAATGGAGCAGAAGACCAGTGGAAGTCCTCACGATAGGCGGAATCCGGAATTTTGATTCCAATTCCGAAGTAATCAGGGCTTTGTCGAATAAGGAAAATTTCCGACTTGCTTTTGTGGGTAAAGGATATGCCGCCAAACCGCTCGAGGAATTCGCCCGTAAGACAGGTTGCCGAAATATCCGTTTTGAAGGATATTATCCCAAGAATAAAGAGAAAGATTATATTATCGGCTCGTCGTGGATAAATATATTTTATCCCTCTGTAAAATCACACACCTCTTCTCTTTCCAACCGACTCTACTCTTCTCTCATTTACAAGCGCCCCATGATTGTGTCTGCCAACAGTATTCATGGCAAATACATTACAGAATATAATCTCGGCCTCGCCGTGGAGAACACCGACAACCTAGATGCACGTATACTACGCTGGATGGAGGAGAACAGTTTCGACGACTATTGCGCCAGAGCTGATGCCCTCTTCGACGCGTTCCTTGCCGATCAGCAGACTTTCAAGGAGAAAGTGACGGAGTTCTGCATCTGACATCAGGCGCGCTGTCTGAACCTTGCCACAAGCAATCTCACCTCCTCCCTTTCATTAGGAGCGAGTCCAAACTGCCAAGTGCTACATAAGAGTGTTGTCGTTGTAACCGCAATACATATGCATAGCCTCACGAATCCATCCGTCAATATCAGCCGAGTAATAAAGCCCGCAGTCAATGTAAAGGCAGCAACAAGCATAACAGGTATAAGGACAACCCGAATGAATGCCTTTATATCGAGTCCACAGTCTCTGGCCGAATAATACATTATCACGATATTGCCCCCGACAGCCCATATTGTTATCATGGGAATATACAGCCAATAAGGATTGCCTCCAAGTTCAAATGCCACCCACGTACATGCCAGAGGTAGAATATTGGCAATACTCTTGTATATGGCGTAATGCTTGATGTTGCCATCGGCATATATAGCCGTTGACAGAGGTGCGGTTATCTCGGTAATAATGGTGGTGGTGATAATCATCACACAGAAGGGAGCTGTCCATTGGGGAACTACTTTAAGCCATAACTCCAATATATAATCAATCTCCACCATGCAAGGAATAGCAAACAGCATTATGAGTACGGTAGACAGCTTTGCACTCGACATCGATATTGCATTCATCGAATCAATGTTTCGGCTGCCAGCCTTCTTCACGATAACCGGATTGACAGCCTTCATGAGGTTGAGTGAGAAAGACGACATATAACCGTTAAGCTGGTTGGCCACACCTTGAGCTGCGTTGAGAACACTCCCGAAGAAATGGTTAAGCACCAGACCTATGCCCTGAAATGTAAGCAGACTTGACACCGCTGTCAGGAAATTCCACCCGGAAAAAGTGGCTATCTCTTTTATTTTCCGCACACTCCAGTACCGTTTGGGAGCTATCACGCATTCACGATAATGCCGGTGACAATAAAATTTTGTTATCGTGAGCGTTATAAGCGGAATGGCAGCCATCATAGATCCGTAAAGGATGAGCCTGTCAGTGTCGGCGAATACCACCAACCAGGCTATGCCAAGGCGTAGCGATGCATCAAGAATACTGATATAAGAATAATATTTCATATTCTCGTGGGCGTTCAGCATTGCATCGTAGGGTACATTGATAATAGTAAGCACGGTGCTGGCTATCAAAGCATAATAAATGATTTTGGCTGACAGGATTCGATCAGGAGGAATGCTGAGCCAATAAGAGAACATTGGATTCATAATCGCCAACAGCAGCAATGACGTCGCTACCGCTATTGCCACATGAAGAACAAGACTGATATTGAAAACCTGTTTCTGATTTTCAAGAATCCCCTCTCCAAGAGAGTACGACATGAATCTTTGTGTGGCGTTGGCTAACGTTGAATTAAGAAATCCCATCATCGCTATAGAGCCGCCTATGATATTGAAAATACCGAAGTCGGTTTCGCCTAATGACGATAATACTATCCTTGTAGTCCATAATGAAAATATTACCGTAATTCCCATCTTCAGATATAGGAATCCGGTGTTTTTGACAATCCGTGATGATGTTGACATATTATGCTATTGGGGTTCCTTAATATCTCCGTGAATCATCTTTTCAGCCATTCATTATCAGGAATGCGGTATATCCTATATAACAGGCTGTGAGGATGGCTCCCTCGGTGCGGGTGAAGGTGCGTTCTCTGAAGAACCAGCCGAAGAGCCAGAAGAGGAGACTGGCTGCCGTAAGCACGAGCAGGTCTGTCTCGGTGATCTTGCCGAACTGCAGCGGGGTGACCGTTGCCGACACGCCGAGCACCATGAAGATGTTGAAGATATTGCTGCCGATCACATTGCCTACGGCCATGCCTGAGTGACCTTTGACTGCCGACACTATCGAGGTGGCCAGCTCGGGCAGCGAGGTGCCTGCCGCAACTATCGTAAGGCCTATCACGGCGTCGCTGACCCCCAGCCCGCGGGCTATGCCCGACGCTCCCTCCACAAACCAGTTGCCGCCGAACACCAGACCGCAGAGGCCGCCGACAATCCATAACGCCGCCTTCCATAACGGCATCTCCTTCTTCGCCGCCGTATCCGTCGGAGGTTCGGCCGCCACGGGCGTCTGACGCGCCTGTGCAAAGGTGTAGCGCATGAAGATAGCGAAGAAGAGCAGCAGCAGAATACCGCCGATACGCCCTATCTCGCGTGGCGACGAATCGCCGAGCCAGGGACCGCTCCCCATGGCCAGCAACGCCAGCGACGACACTATCACCAACGGTATGTCGGACATCATCAGGCTTTTACCTACCTTGATGGGGCGTATCATGGCCGTGACACCGATAATCATCAGGATGTTGAAGATATTGCTGCCCACCACATTACCTATGGCCAGCTCGCCGCTCCCGTCGATAGCCGAGAGGAGACTTATCACCAGTTCGGGGGCGGAAGTGCCGAAAGCCACAACGGTAAGGCCTATCACAAGGTCGGAGACACCCCATCGGCGCGCCACGGATGCCGACCCGTCGGTAAGCACATTGGCCCCGGCAAGTATCAGCACAAGGCCACCTACAAGCATCAATATATCCATTTCTCTCTGTTTTCAGTGGAGGCCGGCTGCAGCGGGCCTGACTTCGGGTTTAGAGCGGCAACCAATGAGCGAGTTGCCCGATAGAATAACGGAGAGGGAAGAGAATATAGGCGAAAAAATGATAAAAAATTTGTTAATAATTTGGATAAGTGAGGAAAAGGGGTTAATTTTGCGGTGTTTTTCGGGGCGTAGCGCAGTCCGGTTAGCGCACCTGCTTTGGGAGCAGGGGGTCGAAGGTTCGAATCCTTTCACCCCGACCAGGCTGAGATACACAGTCGGAAAATAAAAAAAGCCCAGGTGGCGGAATGGTAGACGCGCTCGTTTCAGGTGCGAGTGCCGCGAGGCGTGTAGGTTCGACTCCTATTCTGGGCACCCCAAGAGCGACTTAACAAAGTGTCAATCACCAAGTTAAGTCGCTTCTTTTAATTTTTACGTGCATATTACGTGCAAAAGGTCCGCACGCAGCTCCCAATCATTTTTGATCATCATCTACTCATTCCATATATATGTTGTCTGTAAATACGGCGGGTATTAGAATTTCTATGTGTATATACTATCCTACCTAACCAAAATTAATCCCGTGAAGTAAGCTTATCGCTTAATGATATATCTTGCCATATTTAAGAAACTCAGCCAGTCTCTTTCTATCTCTTACATCTGATATGGTACGTTTTGCCTTCAGAATACGAGCACGAAGAATGCTCTTATTTCTTATAAGTTGATGCGTAATTGCTGGCGAATTACATATTCTTGCAGCTTTTTGGGCATATGTCCAGAAATTTCCAAAAGACTTTACTCTTGTATTAATAAAAAACGACCGGTCCAATCTACTCCTTCGGAAAATATTATGCCGTTTACTACCTATAGGTGTATATTTTTTCAGTAATTGTTGAACGAACAATACACCACCTGTTTTATGGGTCAAGCCGAAAAGCCGGTGCATTTGTTAAAATTGAAGATTAGAAATGTTAAA
>CAJUAT010000045.1 GCA_910584525.1 uncultured Muribaculaceae bacterium
CTGCCTCTGCGGCTCTGCGGTTCTCTGCGTGATATAAATACTTGAGAAACTTAAGATCTTTACCTGCCGCTTCTGTGAGCAGTTCTGAAAATTAGTTTGGCTAGTTCTGTGAGCTCTCCGTGCAGTTCAGGTCAGTTCTGTGATTCCAAAAACGCGGCCGAGGGCTGAGAGGAGCAGAACTTTAAATGCACCGTAAAAAAGGCTTGAGCCGAAAGAACTTGTAGAGGAAAGTAATGTGCATTTTTTGCACATTGCAAATTCAGATAAACCGGTTAAACTGTATAGTCTTGATGTTATTCTGACCTTGGAGCCAGTGCGACATATCGCCAGTCATCGATAAGGTTAATTATTAGAGTAGATTTGTTAGGTTTTACATAAGTTCCATCAGTTCTAAGAGGCGTAGTTCGGCGGTGTCAATGGCAGCGATGAGCTGCTGGATGCGCTGTGCGGCTGCCGTCAGGGCCATATGGTCCATGGTGCCGGAGTTCATTGCTGCTTCAAGGGATTCACGCTCCGCGTTCATCGCCGGGAGGTCTTTCTCCAGCTGCTCGTATTCGCGCCGTTCCTTGAAACTCATCTTGCGCTTCTCTTCGCTGCGGCGTCGTGGCTGCTCGCCGCGCTCCTTACGGCTCTCCTTAGCCTCGCGCCGCTCCGCCTTGCGAGCCTCGGCAACGCAGTGCCGGTAGGTGGAATAATCGCCGGGGAAATCACGCACTTCCCCGTCGCCCTCGAACACAAAGAGATGGTCCACAACCCGGTCGAGGAAATACCGGTCGTGACTCACCACTATCACGCACCCCTTGAACGAGGCCAGATAATCCTCCAGCACGGCCAGAGTCATGATGTCGAGGTCGTTGGTGGGCTCGTCGAGCACTAAGAAGTTGGGTTCCTGCATCAGCACCGTGGCAAGATAGAGCCGACGACGCTCACCTCCGCTAAGCTTTGAGATATACTTCTGCTGGTCGGCCGGCGTGAAGAGAAACCGCGTGAGAAACTGTCGTGCCGTCAACGTGGTCTTTTCATCGATGCGCACTCTGTCGGTCACCTCCTCCACGGCGTCGATGACCCTCTTGTTTTCGTCAAAGTCAGTCATGCCCTCCTGACTGTAATAGCCCCAGCGGACTGTCTGCCCTATGTCGATGCTTCCCGAATCGGGACTCAGCTTACCCAGCAGCATACGTATGAAGGTGGATTTGCCGACACCGTTGCCGCCCACTATGCCTACCTTCTCGTAACGGGCGAAAGTATAGCTCCAGTCGTTGAGGATTTTCTTGTCGCCGAAAGCTTTCGATACATTTCTGGCCTCGAAGATCTTGGAGCCTATATATCCAGCTTTAACGCCGAGACTCACATTCTTCTCCGGCGCCGCGCCATGGCTCCGTTTCTCAAGGTCATGGAAATTGTCGATACGGTATTTGGCTTTGGAGCCACGGGCCTGCGGCTGTCGGCGCATCCATTCGAGTTCGCCGCGAAGCAGATTGCGCTCTCTCGCCAGCTCCGCCTCCCGGCTTTCCATCCGCTCGGCACGCCGGCGAAGATAATAGTCATAGTTGCCGTCATAGCTGTAGAGACTTTCACCCTCCAGCTCTATGACACGGCTGCACACCTTGTCGAGGGTCCACCTGTCGTGGGTGACCATCAGCAATGTCACCCGCTTGCGCTGAAGGTATTCCTCAAGCCATTCCACCACCTCTATGTCCAGATGGTTGGTAGGCTCGTCGAGAATCAGCATATCGGGCTCGGTCAGGAGCACCTTGGCAAGGGCCACACGTTTGGCCTGGCCTCCCGAAAGCTTCGACACCGGCAGCTTAAGATCGTCGATGCCGAACTGCGACAACAACTGTACCGTGCGTTCGCGGCCATCCCACTCCGGCGGTTCCGTCCCTTCCGGAACCGCCGGCATGGCGTAATCCACCGCATTCAGTTCCGAGTCTAGAGGCGGAAGCTGCTCCAGATAACCTATATGCAGTCCGTTGCGCCACACTATCCTCCCCGAATCGGCACTCTCACGACCCGACAATATGTTTAGGAAGGTAGACTTGCCCGCCCCGTTGCGGGCTACAAGCCCCACTTTCTCCCCGAGGTCGATACCGAAATTCACGTCGGCAAACAGCACCCTGTCGCCATAACTCTTCGTCAACCCCTCTACCTGCAGATAACATTCTCCCATCTTCTAAGCTATTCTCTGCACGTCTAACGGAGCATATCGGCATTTGTTGGATTACCTCACCGTTATTTTCCTTGCCTTGCGGCCCTGGCGGAGGATGTAGATGCCGGGCCGCAGCGCGTCGGCGTTGTCGCCGGCAAGTCGGCCGTCGAGGGTGTATATCCTTACCGGCGCCTCTTCGTCACCGACGTCGCCCATGTAGTCGGTCGGGATGTAATCGATGCTCGACACCTCATAGTCTGCCTTGAACAGTGCGTCAATACCGGCGAAGTCTGTCTCCTCTATCTTCGAGAACCTGCACCATACAGGATGGCTCCTGTAGGCATCGCCGCTGCCCACCGGCACGTAGAGCGTGATGCCTCCGTACCAGGCGAACGACTCTACCGCGGCATCCGGCGGAGTCGCCGTCATGCTGTATATCTCCTGTATGGCATAGTCGCCCGAGAAGGCCCATCTGTCGATGCGGTCCACATCGAGGCACAGGCGTCTTATGGCCGTGCAGGCGTTGAAGGCGTCGGCCTCTATCACTCCGCCTCCCGTTACGCGCACCGACAACAGGTCGCCGGCTCCCGTGAAGGCCCATTCCGACACCCCTTTCCCTTCCGTGCAGATGTCAAGGTGCTGCACCACGCTCCCGTTGACCGTGAACCTGTTGGTGTTGGTGATAGGGTTGGCGTTCTCGTTGCCGAACACTGTACGGCTCCATTTCGCCGGGTCGCCTATCTCGAGGTAGCGCAGCGAGCCGCATCCCTCGAAGGCCGAGACGCCTAACGTGTCGGGGGCATTCCCGAAGCTGATGGATTCCAGCTTCCCACAGCCTACGAAGATGCTGTCGCCCATTATGACAGGCGAGCCTTTTATGGTGACCCGTCTGAGGTTTTCGCACCCCCGGAAGGCTCTGTCGCCGATGGTCCCGATGGCGTCGCCAAGCTCTATGCTGCGCAACGAGTCGCAGCCTGCGAACGCCCGCTCCTTTACTGTATGGAGCGCATTGCCTAATGATATATACGGCAACTCCGTGCATCTCTCGAACGCCGATTTTCCGATGCTTAAAACCTTCGGGAGATACAGCGAGTCCATTATACAACGACAGGAGAAAGCCTTGTCGCCGACAATCATAATGTTGTTGTCGACTCTGACATCAAGTGTCGCAGGATACCACGCACCTTTATATGTACATTGGAATGATCCTTCGCCTATATATTTTACAGTATTAGGAATTATAATTTTGTTATCCCAATCAGTAAAACCTTCTTTTCTTGCTCCTATGGCTGTGACAATATATGGCTTTCCGAAATCCCCTTTTCTTACGGTATCATATATTTCTATTGTATATGGCGGAGTGTAATCAGGCATGCCGAATAGTCGACCCCAATATATTGCAGTGTCACCCGATAGCTGATAACTATACCCACAATAATTTATATACTCGGCTTTTGCGATAATAGACACTGCGCTAACTAATAGAATGACAGCTAGCAAGTGTAAGATATGTTTCATAAGCATCTCATTTATGGTAATAAACAACTCCCCAATCATAGAAGGAAAGATATTCCCTTTCCACGATATGATTATGACGCAAAGGTAAGGATCTATATAATTATATCCAAATATTAATTACGCTCATATTTTCGATTTAACAACATTTAACCTTGATTTATAGTTCCAACAAATTCAAATGACCGCATGAACAATATATATTATCTAACGGTTATATGTACAGAGAATTTTTAACAATAAGTTATTTACAAAACCAAATAATATGATAGACGGAACAAACAAAGTCCAGGATGAAAACACATCTAACGCAACTCCGACGGGAGGTCTGGCAACCAATTATTCGCAGGAATACATATCTCCCACACCGGGCGAGATTCCATTGGTCGCATACGGTGTGATACCCGCCAATCTGTATAGCAAACTTGTTGAGAAAAATCAAGATGACCCTGAAAATATAGACATGCAGATTGTGGTCGACAGAAATTTCAAAAAGTATAAGACCCAGATAGACATGGCGGCTGAAACTGTCAGGGAATGCGGCTTCAATTGTGTGGTTCTGTGGGGTGGGCTGGAGCAGACATCAAAAGTGATGGAGCAATGTCTTGATGCTTCTTATGGTAAAAGTGACAAGTGCAATCTACCATCCATCTTCCTGTTGAATCCCTCGTTCAGGGAATCTTACGCAAACACGAATGACATGATAGATTTCTTTGAAGGCAAGGAATATCCAAGAATGTACATAGTACAGGATGAGCCGAGATATAATGACTGGGGACAGGTCATATTCGGAATTAAATACCGCGACAAAATCAACAATAACCCTAATACACCCAATGACTCAAAAATCATTTTACCTTCTCTGGAATGGAACAATCTTATCAAGGCTTACAGTTATCTTGTAGAGAGGGGTGGATGTTGGGTTGAAAGAATGACAGCCGAAAACCGGATTGTTACCGAGTACAGAAAGACCAGAAGACCTGTGTATTTCAATCTAGCATGTTGTTACGATTCTTATGATTCCGGCAGGTTGGATGAAGGCGGTTGGGTGAATGACAAAGAGGATATATCAAAATGGAGTCCTTTCTCTGCCGGTAGTAAAGATACCTCGCAGTATCTGGAGGTGATGAAGATAATGTTCAGGCCTCCAGTATGGAGCTATGATTTTTATCCATTCAGGTTCAATTGGCCTGCCGGAAAAAATCCCGTCATCATTCCGCCGCCAATATCCGAATGGAACAATGTGCCCGGTATAAGTGACCTAAGCTTCGTTTTCAACAGAAGACAGTTCTATTACCAGCTCGAGAAGTTCGAAGAACGGTCGCGTCTTGACAACCGACCTTTCTTCGCTTACTGCATGACCGCTGCCCTCGGTGACTGGAATGTCGATGCGGTATGGTATAAAGACGAAACAGAACAAAAAGGAAAATACGAGTCATTCCTGCCGTGGCCGACTCTCGGTATGCTACGGTTCTCTGCCTTCAACGCGCTGGCATCCGGTGCCCAGGGGCTGGTCTTCTTCACATATGCCCAGGGTTGGGGCACGGATAGCGAAAAGAAGGGTGTTCATCCCGACATATTTTATACCGCTCCATTGAAGGCCTATGTGCCGACTCGCCCCACGACTCCAGATGACCTTGAGCCAAACATATTCATATATAAGGACGAGAAGCTATGGCAGACTGTGCATTCGGTGCTGACGGATATAAAGAAACTCAACAACGTGTTCCTCAACACAAACGTCATTGACATGGGACATTTTGTCGGCGAGCATCTCAAGGAGGCATATGCCGGTCTCAGGGAGGTAAACTTCCAGTCCGGTCCGTTCGGCCCGCTCGTCAACATCGGCATGAGCCAGCAGGGACCGGGGATCTTCCTCTCGTGGCTGAGGACTCCCGCCGATGACGGCTCATCCCAGGATTATGTGCTTGTACTCAACCATGACCCGTTCAACAGCCAGAAATCGGTCGACGTTTTTTATGATTCCGGTTATAAGCTGAAGACAGTCTACGGCGATGAAAATCTGTATGCTCCCGATCTTCCGCCTGTTGTCCCGTCAGAACCGGTGAAAGGAGAAGCAGAAGGAGAAGCAGAAAGAGAAGCAGTTGCCGACGGCAACGCTCCGAAGAGCAGCAGTATCTCCATAAACCTCCCTCCGGGCGGTATGCATGTATTCAAGGTGACTCGTCTTTGAGTCTGAACATGTCTGTTTTGCAGATGAAGTTGTTTCGACTAATTTACGTTTAATAATAAATCATAAAAAAGGTTACACTTTATGGCAATCTTTATCAATATTTTGGGCATCTTCGGCCGCTTTAATCGGGACCAACCGAAAGGTTGCTCCCTCATAAACCGACCAAATCTGCTCCAAAATATTAATAAATCTTACCATAAAAATTAGTTGAAACAACTTCGATTGATATTTACACGATAATATTTTATAAACTGTCTTTTTTATGGATAAAACTATTTATGATGCCGCCATGGAGCGACAGAACGAACAGTCGCAACCTGGCAAGGATGCCGTCGCATCCCGGTCTGTGATCAAACCGTCGAAAACAGAATTGCCGATTATTGCCTTCGGTGTCGTGCCGATGAATTTATACAGGCGGATAAATCCCCAATCATTGGAAAATCCTGTTTATAAGAGAGCTTTCGACGAGGTTATTAAAAGCGTCTGGGAATGCGGCTTCAACTATGCGGCCGTATGGGGCGGTCTCGAGCAGGCTTCGCTCGTGATGGATGCTTGCAGCAACGCGAAGTCTTCCGACGGGCAGAAGAAAGAAATTCACTCTATATTTCTGATCAACCCCGGTTTTCTGACCACTTATCAGAATCTTGACATCATCAGGAATTATTTCAAGGACAAGACCTATCCGTGGGCATATCTTGTGATGAACCTGCCGAGGTACAATGACTGGGCACAGGTGTTTTTCGGCCTGGAATATCTCAGGGACGGCGACAACACGCAGCAGGTGTTCGACACCCTCTGCTGTCTGGAGTGGAACAAGGCGATAACGACGCTGGCTTATCTATCCGAGAACGACCCTGAAAGAACCTCATATCTTAATTTCGGCGTCTGCTACGATTCGTATGATTCCGCGGGCAAGAAATGGGTCAATGTCATGACCGACGACGGCAAGCCCGACAGGCCCCGATGGAGTCCTTTCTCGGCGGGGAGCGAAAACACCGACCAGTATATTGAGGCAATGCAGCTGATGTTCGAACCCCGGATATGGAGCTTTGCTTTCTTTCCTTTCCGGTATGTGAGGGATACCTCGGGGAATACAGGGAACACCGACACGCCGCCGGGGCTGGAGGGTGTCCCCGGCTCGGAATCAGGCTCATACAAATACAAGCTCGAGAAGAATTACAACATGTTCTATCACAATCTCGAGGCTTTCGGAAGGAAAGCCAGGGAGCAGGGAAAGCCGTTGTACGCCTATTGCATGTGTTCGTCGCACGGCGCATGGAACAGGGCTACGGAACAATATGAGGATTACTATCCCAAGCCGACACTCGGGATGCTACGTTTTGAGGCTTTCAATGCTTTGGCCGCCGGTGCCCGCGGTCTCGTGTTCTGGCAGTACGCTATGAACGACGGTACCAACGAGATTACCGAAGGCATAGGCACGGCATTCAACGAGGCGCCTTTGTCGGCACTCATTATGGAAGCGTCTGCTCCCAATGCGCCTGCGTTTTTAAAGATAAACATCAATTATGAAGACAGTGAGCTCTGGAAGTCTGTCAAGACAGTTATCGACGATATTAGACAGGTGCAGCACATATTCCTCGAATCTGAAGTGGCCATGTGCGGACACTTTGGCGGCGACGGGGAAATCTACAGGGGGCTGTCCAAGGTGACATTCCCTTTCGGACCTGTAAACAGTATTGGTGTCGGTAACAGCAATATCGACGACGGTGTTTTCATGGCATGGCTGACCAAGAAAGATGAAAGCGGGAACCTTTTGAAAGAGTATCTTGTAGTTGTAAACCATAACCCGTTCTACAGCCAGAATTGGATAGAGATATGTTATTCCACTTTCCAAAGCCTCACCACAGTATTTGGAAAAGAATCGTCATGGATACCCGTTGACCCATCAGAGGGGAATATGCCAAAGCCGCAAGAATGGGAAAAGAAAAAGATTCAAGAAGACAGCGCCGTTAATATTCCGGATACCGGTGACAGCGATGTAAGAAAGGCCGACATATGCTGCTGGATAGACCTTCCTCCTGGAGGAATGCATATATTTGAGGTAAGCCCGACTATCACTGATTTGCCATTACCGTCCGAATAGAAAAATAACCCCGGAACTCACTTACAAGTCTTTGCATCGCGAGTTCCGGGGATTATATTGTTTGGATATCCGTTTACTTCACCGTTATTTTTCTTGCCTTGCGGCCCTGGCGCAGGATGTAGATGCCGGGGCGCAGCGTGTCGGCGTTGTCGATACGCTGTCCTTGCAGATTGTAGTATACGGCCGGAGCAGAATCATCGTCGGAATCGATTGCCGTGACGGAATTTGTGCTTAGATTGGTGAGCTTGATATCTGCATATTCACCTCCGAGAGATACGCGCATGCGTACATAGCCATCTGTAAGCCAGTCGGGCAGAAGCCAATACTCATTGCTGTCAATAAGTCCGAGCAATTTGCATTCCTGATTTTCGAAGACCACTTTTCTCGGCAATTCATCCGTGCTGGAGGGTCCTATATAGCCTCCTGCATCATGACCTTTAAGCGCATAAGCAAAACGGAACTGTGCCGACGCCTCATTGCCGGCCGCGACTTCGGGGCAGAATACCACTCCCTCAAACACGCCCGGAACAACTTTGGTAAGAACCGGGAACAGCGACTTGTTTGCCTCAATAGGCTCTGCCCAGTCGTTGATGTATCCTGTCACGTATACCTCATCCATGTCGGAGGCATCGAAATGATCTTCATATAGACACCCGGACATTGTATGCCATGCCTTTCGCAGAGTCAGCGCCATCCGGCCGCCGGCATGGCCTATATCAATTGTAATCGGTTTGCCGTCGCGCACACAGTAGTTGTAACAATCACCATTCCCATAAGTATGGAAGAGCCATGGCCCCATCTCGGAATATGATCCCCATCTGCGGGTTACCGGCACTTCAGTTTCATCTGTGAGCCAGATGTTTAGTTTGCCTGCAAAATCATATGTCCAATAAATTTCGTCTTCGCCGTTGGTTTTCGGAGCAACTATCTCCTTTTTACCCGTAACGGTATTCTCAATGTAGAGGTTGAATTTTCCAATTGTGTTCAACGGCGCATCATACCATAAATATTTTGTGCCGATTGAATTCTTATACAATAAACTCCTGACAAATGATACGTCCAGCGAGGGACCCGTATAATTCTCGATGAAAACGGCATTGGCCTTGGCATCCTCGATGTTGTAATAAATCTCTTTTTCGCTGTCGTTGTCTTCACGCATATACATATCATCCCAATCGGCATATTTGTCCCTATAATACCCCTTGAACAGGCCGAAAACGCGGTGAGAGGCCGGCACAGTTGCAAATCGGTAGATGCCATCCAGAGGCTCTTTGTAATAGAATACGAACCTGGCCATCCCAGACGGTATACCTGCATCGGCCACATGATATAAGACTTCAGTATTATTCCTTCCGTTGTATTCCAGTTTTATTGCACCATTGTCAGACGTAGAGGACGGAACGGCCCAGTTGTTGAAATCGCCCAACAGCCATACATTTTCAGGGGCAGGAATAGATTTTGGTTGCCCGGGCGTGACTATGGAGAGCTGCATCACATCCCTTTGTTCGTCATACGTGCAGTAGAATGAGATTTTGCCTCCTTTCCAGTTGGTAACTTCAATATTGTTTTCTCCACCGTTGTCCCTGGCATATAGGTTTATCTTGGAATCGTAGTCGCCATAGAGATAATTCAACTTTTCATTATTTTTAGTGCAATACAGCTTTGTCGATAAGTTTCCCCTGTCATCTGGCGAGACTATTGCCAGGTAAAAAATCATCTTTCCGTTTGTTGCGGAATATTTTAAAACGGGAATTTCGAAGGTACCGGCATACCAGCCTGGTGTTCCTGTCGGCTCCAGGGTGAAAAGGTCAGTAGTGCGGGGAGGAAGTGACCAGCTGTTGAAATTACCCGCTATATATATTTTCTCGGGCAGGGCGAATGTCGACGCGGCTATAGCCAGCACTGCCAGCAGCATTGATAGTCGTTTCATAGAAATGTGGATTTAGAGCGCGTTCCTATTGTATTGCTATTTTACGAGACACATGGCCTCGGCGCACTATGTATATGCCCGGCGTCAACATGGAAGCATTGTCGCCGACATAGCGGCCGTCGAGGGTGTATATCCGTGTGGGGGCATTGATGTCTTCGCTGTAAATGTCGGAATTATCCACATGGATGTCGCCGATGCCCGACTCGAAGCTGAAGATGTCGTCAAGTCCCTCGAAGTCGGATTCCTCAATGTCGCTGAATTGTCCCCATATCCTATGACGGCGGTATACGTCTTTGCAGCCAGCCGGAACATATAGTATAATACCGGAATAATTATAGAATGCATATTTAGACACAGCCGGAGGAGTGGGCGTGAGACTATATATCCGCCTCAGCGATACCTTGGGGTTAAAATATTCTTCACGGGAGGATATATAGAAGGCTCCACTGCCTATACTGTCCACTTCAAGACACAGGTCTTTCACGTTTGTGCATGAAATGAATGCACTACCCTCTATGACTCCACCACCCGTGACCCTTATGGCCGTAAGATTCTTTGCATTTGCGAACACATTCGACGCTATACCCTCCTTGCCGGCCACAACATCGAGATGGCTCACTGCTTGACCGTTTACAGTAAATGTCTCTGACTGTACTATCGGGTTGCTTTTCATTTTAACCCGGCACCATTTCTGCGGATCGGAGATGTCAACATTCTTTATGGTCGGTATTGTTTTGTCGTTATATGACGGATGCGCGTAATAACTCTTATCTCTTTCATGAGGAGTTGCGAAAGCTCCTGCCTCAATGGCGGCAGGAATACCCACAAATTTCACACTTGTCAGCTTCCAACATTCGGCAAACGCGTTCGCCCCTATGGTTTCAATTGACTTGCCGAACGTGATTGAATCGATTCCGGTATTATAGAATGCCCTGCTTTTGATGGTATGCAAAGCATTGCCGAGCGATATGCCCTGCAATTTATAACATTCCTCAAACGCCGACTTGCCGATACTGGTAATGTTGGGTAAACTGAAAGCGTCTGTAAGGAATGAGTCATAAAAAGCCGAGTCGCCAATCACCTTGATGTTGTTGTCAGGATTCACTCTCAGAGAGACTTCTTTGGCAATACGCATGATAGGGTCGATTACGGCAAATGCCTTATCGGTGATGTATTTGACCGTATTGGGAATCCGGATTAGAAATATAAGCTCCTGATCCATGCCGCTCTTGCGTGGGCTTATCGTGGTCACCGGATATGAGGTCCCTTTACGCCAGACAGTGTCATGTATTGTTATTGAGTAGGTATTCGGATAGCGCGGAAAGTCAAACCAGGAAGGGTGTCGGGTAAACGTATAGATTGCCGTGTCGTTCGACAATTCATATATGTTTCCGTCAAATTCCTGGGTATACGCACCGGCTGTAAGCGAGACAACGCTCGCTGATACGAGCAGAACAAACAAGTAAAATATTCTTTTCATACGCGCATCATTTTAAATGTTGCTTAAACTAACAAGGACTTTTCATAACAAGACCCCATCACGCCACAAAGATAAGCAATTTTAAAATATTACGAAAGTTTTTCGATAAAAATAATTGAAGCGGTTTTCCGGTTAATTTCTGTTATTACGCTTGACCCCTTTTCGCGGATTTGCATTTGTCGGGGAAAAGCATTAACTTTGCGGTCGGAAACAGGAAGGGCTGCCTTCTTGTTTTCGTGGGACTCCGGTTTCCGCAAGGATGGGAAGTCCCGGTGGATAAATTTGGCTGCTTGCAACCACCCGAAAAAATGCTAAAACTGCAATATCGTCCATTCTGTGCGACGATACCCTACAGCGAGCATGACTTTTCACGGCGGTTGCCCACCTTGGCGGCCGCCGTTTAATTTTTGAAAACAAGTCATGATTAAATCTTCAACAGCACCCGTTCTCAGCAACGGCAATTATCTTTTCACCTCCGAGTCGGTGTCGGAAGGACACCCCGACAAAGTCGCCGACCAGATCAGCGACGCGATCCTCGATGAATTTCTGGCCCGCGACCCTGACAGCCGCGTAGCCGTGGAGACTATGGTCACCACGGGCCAGGTGTTCGTGTCGGGCGAAGTGACCTCCGACGCTTACGTGGATGTGCCGTCGGTAATCCGCAAGCTCATCAACGACATCGGCTACAACCGCGGTGCCTACCGCTTCGATGGCGACTCCTGCGGCATCATCACCTCCATACATGAACAGAGCGCCGACATAAGCCGCGGCGTGGAACAGAAAGGCGACAAAGAGCTCGAAGAGCTCCAGGGCGCCGGCGACCAGGGCATGATGTTCGGCTATGCCGTTGACGAAACCGAAGAACTGATGCCTCTCACCCTCAGCCTGTCGCACAAGATTCTCCGCGAACTCGCCGACATACGCCGCGCCGGCGACGCCATGAACTATTACCGCAAGGGGAAGCTCACATCCTACCTGCGCCCCGACGCCAAGAGCCAGGTGACCGTGGAGTATGGTCCCGACCGTAAGCCCGTGCGCATCCATACCATAGTGGTGTCGACGCAGCACGACGACTTCATCCAGCCGCTCGAAGATACCGACGAGGCACGCATGAGTGCCGAAAGGCAGATGCTCGACACCATCTACAAAGATGTGCGCGACGTGTTGCTGCCGCGAGTCATTGCCAAGCTTCCGGAAGAGCTGCAGCGACTCTTCGACTCGGAGACGCGCCTGTTCGTGAACCCGACTGGCAAATTCGTGCTTGGCGGCCCCCACGCCGACACGGGGCTCACAGGACGCAAGATCATCGTCGACACTTACGGCGGCCGCGGAGCCCACGGCGGCGGCGCATTCTCGGGCAAAGACCCCTCCAAAGTTGACCGCAGCGCCGCCTATGCCTGCCGTCATATCGCCAAGAACCTTGTAGCCGCCGGCGTGGCTTCCGAAGTGACCGTACAGGTATCCTACGCCATAGGCCACGCACACCCCATCAACATATACGTAGACACCCACGGCACTTCCAAAGTGGCCATGAGCGACGCCGAGATTGCCGCCAAAATTCCGGAACTCTTCGACATGCGGCCACGGGCCATAGAGAAGCGACTCGGCCTCCGACAGCCCATCTACCGCGAGACTGCCACCTATGGCCACATGGGGCGCACTCCTGAGGAAACCACCAAGGTTTTCGCATCGCGTTACGACCGGGAGCCGCTGCACCGCGACGTCCAGCTCTTCGCCTGGGAAAAGCTCGATATGACCGATGCTATCCGCGCCAAATTCGGCCTGGAATAAACCACGATTTGTTTATTCGGCGCAAAAGGATTTGCTTGTTCGGCGCAAAAGTGTTATCTTTGCGCGTTTAATGGCGCAAAATCATTGTTTCGACTCTGCGCCTGACATCACAAGAAACATATAGACAGCTACATAGAATGGCAACATTAGAGAAAATCAGATCGAAATCGGTACTGCTGATTATCGTGATAGGCGTGGCATTGCTGGCCTTCATCATCGGCGATGCCCTTACCAACAGCCGCAACATTTTCGGCGACCACACCACTATCGCCAAGATAGGCTCCACAAAAATCGACATCACGGAATATCAGCGCAAGCGTGAGGAACTCAACAACCAGTACGAGGAGGCCCGCAAGCAGAATCCGGAGCAGTTCGCAAACTTCGACACACAGCTGCTGCCCCAGATGGCTCTCGACCAGCTCGTGCAGGAAACGGTGCTCAACGAGGCCGTCGCCAAGGCCGGCATCCGTTCCACACCCAATATCCTGAAATACTACATGCTGGAGAATCCCAACAACCAGAAGGTTCAGGAACTCATGCAGGCTCTCCAGGGTGCGGGCATAGCTGCTCAGACTCCCGCTCAGGCCTACGACATCATCTTCAATCCCAAGCGCAACGGACTTACCGAAGCGCAGGTGGAACCTCTGCAGCGCGCATGGCTCGCCGCCGAGAATGAAACCGACAAGATGATCCGCCAGCAGATTTACCAGCGTCTGCTCGTAGGTACTGTCAAGGCCAACGACCTCGACCGCAAAGCTCTTTACAACGACTATGTAGCCACACAGAATGTGGAAGTGGCCTTCCTCCCCTTCGGCAACCTCAACGCCAAGGATTATCCCGTGAGCGACGCAGAAGTCAAGGAAGCTTACAATAAGGAGAAGTCGCGTTTCGCCGTCAGCGAGGATACCCGCGAGATCAGCTTCATCGCGGTGCCCGTGATGCCCAGCGACGCCGACGTGGCCGCCTGTCGCAAGCTCGCCAAGACCACCGTCGACTTCATGAACGCCAACAAGGGCCCTCTCAGCAAAGAGATAAAGAACGAGGGAGTATCATTCTCGCGTCATACCTACCGCACCGACGATGTGCCCCAGAACATGCGCATGGCTCTCACAGCGCCCGTTGACAGCGCCGCCATCGCTTATATCTCCAACGACGGCTTCGCCGTGGCACGCGTCAACAGCATCACCCAGCAGGTTGACTCCGTTCAGGTAACTCTCGTACAGGCCGTGACCGAAGGACTGGGCAACAAGGTGCTTGCCGCCCTTAACGCCGGCCTCCCCGCCGACTCCATAAGCACCCGCTTCAGCGTAGACAGCGTGGCCGCACAGACCGACCAGTGGATCACACTCTTCGACGCCAACGGCCCCACAAACGCCCTCTCTTCGGCTCAGCTCGACTCTCTGCGCAATGCCAACGGCCGTTACATCTCCATGATGGCAGGCCCCCAGGGTATGCTTATCGCCAAGCTCGTCAAAGAGAACCCCGCTACCACCGTATATGAATACGACGAGGCTTCCTACGTGCTCGGCCCCAGCAACACCACCATGAACGCCGAGCGCACAAAGCTTGAGAAATTCCTCGCCAAGAACAATACCGCCGCCAAGTTCGCCGCCAACGCCGCAAAAGCCGGTTACAACATGCAGAACTTCGTGGTGACGGCCTCCACACCCGCCGTGCCCCGTT
Organism: uncultured Muribaculaceae bacterium; assembly: GCA_910584525.1. Lineage (GTDB taxonomy): Bacteria > Bacteroidota > Bacteroidia > Bacteroidales > Muribaculaceae > Lepagella. Next base: position 14,847 of record CAJUAT010000045.1, read on the forward strand.
TCGCCGGCATGAACCAGTATTATCCCGAATCGCGTCAGGTGATGCGCTGGGTGATGATCGACGGCAAGAAAGGCGATGTGAGCCATATCTACGAATCGGAAAGCCTCACGGCCCCCATCCTCTACGTGGCCGCTGTCAACGATGCTTACGATGACTACGCTCCCGCCGACTCCAAGGATGTGAAAGACTATCTCACCGAGCGTATCCGCCGCGAGAAGGCCGGCGACAAGCTTGCCGCCACCTATTCCAAGAAGGCACAGAGCCTCGCCAGCGCCGCTCAGGCTATGGGCGTGCAGCCCCAGAATGTGGCTCAGTTCCGCTTCGGACAGAACCCCGGCGTCGCCGACCCCGAAGTGATGGGCAAAATCGCAGGTACGCCCGCCAACAAGAAAGTGATCGTGGCCAAAGGCATGGACGGTATCTATGTATACCTGGTGATGAGCGCAAGCCGCGAGAACTTCCCCTTCAACGTCCAGCAGTACGACCAGCAGTACTACCAGTTCGTCAACCCCGACCTCTTCGGTATGCTCAAGGGGAACGCCAAGTACAAGAACAACATCTACAAATTCGAGGCCGGTGACTGATTACACCGCCTGAACCACAACATTCGGGGAGGAATGATACAATCCTCTCCGAATTTTGTTTTATATTAAACCCATAACGGTAAACCCAAAATTAGAAAGATATGATTCGACAGATTTTAGCGGCCGTACTGATAGCAGCAGGGCTCGGGACGGCATCCGCGCAGGTGGTCGGCATCAAGACCAACCTTGTCAACGACATTCTGCTGAGTCCCAACCTGGGGCTTGAGTTCGGTCTCGCTCCCAAATGGACCCTGCAGCTCACCGGAGAATACAACGACTGGGAAATCAAGGGTAAGGACAAAACCACTCCCCATCAGTGGAAGCACTGGTTCGCCACGATAGAGCCTCGCTACTGGTTCTGCGAGCGTTACGCCGGCCACTTCATCTCCATCAACGCCATTGGCGGCGAATACGACTTCGGCCATATTGGCTTCAAGACCAAATTCCTCAACAACGACTTCCGCGACCTCAACACACACCGCTACAAGGGATGGGGCGTCGGCGCCGGTTTCAACTACGGCTACGCATGGCCCGTGGCCAAACACTGGAACATCGAGGCCGAAATCGGTATCGGTTGGATCTGGACCAAGTACGACAAGTACAAATGCTCCGACGGCTCTAAAACAGACTCCGGATATCACAACTACGTAGGCCCCACAAAGCTGGCCGTCAATGTGGAATACCTTTTCTGACACCAATTAAAAGAGAAAGATCATGAAAAATATAATAATGACCATAGGGCTTGCAGCCATGGTGACGACAAGCGCCATGGGCATGACCTCCGACGACCTGCGGGTGCGCAACCTCGATGTACAGCGTCCAACGGAGCAGACACTCCGCGTGGTGATGGACCTCGTGCCCCGCGACTTCAACATAAAGTACAACCAGGATGTACGCATCACGCCGGTGATACGCCAGCAGAACGGAAACATCGAGAAGAAGCTTCCTTCGGTGACTTTCGCCGGCCGCAACGCTTACTATTATGACCTGCGCGACGGCGATGTCCGCAACCTTTACAAGCGCAACAGCAAGCAGACCGTGAACTATTCCGAGGATGTGGCCTACGAGCCGTGGATGGAGCATTCCACCCTCGACTTCGAATGCGTCACCGGCTGCTGCGGAAACGAGCAGACCTCCATGGTGCCCATGGCCGTGATGGATTACGCCAAGCCCGTTTTCTCTCCCGAGATGACTTACATCCAGCCCGCCGCCGTCAGTTCCAAGCTCTTCAACCTCGAAGGCCAGGCTTTCATCAACTTCCCCGTGAACAAGACGCAGATCTTCCCCGACTACATGACCAATCCCGAGGAACTTAAAAAGATTCTCGACACCATCGACGCCGTGCGCGACAACAAGGATGCCAAGGTGAAGAAGATCAGTCTCTGCGGCTACGCTTCGCCCGAAGGCCCCTATGCCAACAACGTGCGCCTTGCCGAAGGACGTACCGTGGCTCTCCGCGAGTATGTCCGCAAGCAGTATGAGTTCCCCGAGAACCTCTTCTCCGTAAGCTCGGTGCCCGAGGACTGGAAAGGCCTCCGCGAGGCTGTGGCCAAGAGCGAACTCGCCGACAAGGACCAGATCATAGAATTCATCGACTCCGACTATCCCATCGAGAAGCGCAACGACCGTCTGCGTCAGCTCTTCCCCGACACATACCCCTACCTGCTCAAATATGTATACCCGGGGTTGCGCCATACTGACTATGTGGTTAACTACGAGGTGCGCAAATACACCGACATCGACGAGATACGCCGTGTGCTCAAGACACGTCCGCAGAACCTGAGCCTCAACGAGTTCTTCCTGGCTGCACAGAGCTACAAGCCTGGCACGAAGGAATATAACGAAGTCTTTGACGTGGCCGTGCGCATGTATCCCAAGGACCCCGTGGCCAACATCAATGCCGCCATGTCGGCAATCGACCGCGGCGACCTCGTGGGCGCCCAGGCTTTCCTCGACAGAGTGAAGGGCAACCCCCAGGCCGACTATGCCCGCGGTATCCTCGCCGCCAAGAAAGGTGACTATCAGAACGCACTCTCGATTCTCGACAGGGTAAACACCCCGCAGGCCAAGAACGCCATCGACCAGATCAACAAAATCCTCAATTACAAGGGGGCCGTTGATTTCAACGTCGGCAAGTGACCCCGAGGCTAACACAGCAATATTCCAGATGGATACAAGCGAAAAGGAACCCCTGATAGGCAAGAGCCTCGAGGAATTGCAGGATGTGGCCTACCGCGGCAGGATGCCTAAGTTCGTGGGCCGGCAGCTTGCCGAATGGCTATACGACAAGAAGGTGGCGGACTTCAGCGAGATGAACAACATCTCCAAGAAGAACCGCGAATGGCTTTCGGAGCATTATGTCACGGGTCGCGAATTACCGGTCAAGAGTGCCCGGTCGCACGACGGTACGGTAAAATACCTCTTCGGCGTGGGCGACGGGCGCACTGTGGAGTCGGTGTATATCCCCGACAAGGAACGCGCCACTCTCTGCGTGTCGAGCCAGTCGGGTTGCAAGATGAACTGTTATTTCTGCGCCACGGGCCGCATGGGCTTCCGCAAGCAGCTTACGGCCGCGCAGATCATAAACCAGATTCTCAGCATACCGCCGGCTCCGGCACCGGGAAACACCCCCATGGCGCCGCTGACCAATGTGGTGTTCATGGGTATGGGCGAGCCTCTCGACAATTTCCGCGAGGTGCGCAAGGTTATCGACATCCTTACCGCCGAATGGGGGCTGGCATGGAGCCCGAAACGCATCACCGTCTCCACCGTGGGCAAGCTCCCCGAACTCAAGGATCTCCTTGACAAGACGCAGGTACACGTGGCCCTCAGCGTCCACACCGCCGACATGCGTCAGCGCGAGTCGATGATGCCGGCACAGAAGGCTTTCCCTCTTTCCGCTGTCATGAAGCTCCTGTCGGGCTACGACTTCGCCCACCAGCGCCGTCTGAGCCTCGAGTATATAATGTGGCGAGGCGTCAACGACGATGTGGCACATGCCGACATGCTCGTAAACCTGATCGGCAGGATTCCCTGCCGCGTCAACCTTATCCGTTTTCACCAGGTGCCTGGCGTGGAGCTGTACCCCGCAAGCGAAGACAGAATGCTGATGTTCCGCAGCTACCTCAACAGCAAGGGAATAACCGCGACAATACGCGCGAGCCGCGGCGAGGACATCGCCGCAGCTTGCGGCATGCTCGCAACTTCCTGACACAATATCCAACCCCCTTTTATCGTCTATACAGATGCAAAGATGCTTTTCTTTGCATCTGTAATTTTACGACAGAATAATTTTGAGCAGTTACCTATAATCCATGTCACAGATATCCGGAGCCTTGTCATATCCTGTGTCGCTTCTGAAAAGACACCGGAACAAGAAAAGTCCGTTGCGGCGCGAGCTGGTGCAGCTTACCATCCCCATCTTCATAGAGACATTGCTTATCATGTCGTTGGGAGCCGTCGACACTCTGATGCTGTCGCGTCATTCCGATGCGAGCGTGGCCTCCGTGGGTATGGCCAACCAGCTGCTGTCGTTCTGCTTCATCATCTTCGAGGTCATCAATCTGGGCACGTCGGTGCTATGCAGCCAGTATCTCGGCGCCAGGCTCACCGATAAGATGCGCTCTGTTGTGGGCGTGGCTCTGGTGGTCAACCTGGTCTTCGGCGTGGCTGTTTCCCTGTCGCTATGGCTCTTCGCCACTCCCATTCTGTCGGCCATGGGACTCGAGAATGAAATGCTTGCCGAAGGCACGGCATACCTTGAGCTGGTGGGCGGATTCGCTTTCGTACAGGCTATTGCCCTCACCCTCTCGGCTGCCCTCAGGGCCAACAACCGCCCCGTATTCCCCATGATGGTGATTCTTGTGGTGAATATCCTCAACATATTGGGCGACTATGTGCTGATTTTCGGCAAATTCGGCGCTCCCGCAATGGGAGTCTCCGGCGCCGCCCTCTCGACGGCTATCGCCAGAATCGCATCCATGTCAATCCTGATGGTCATCACTTTCCGCACCATCATGGATGGTTTCCCATGGCATATACTGCGCAAATGGCCCCGTCAGCAGTTCCGCAATCTCATGAAGATAGGGCTACCCTCCGCCGGCGAACAGTTCAGCTATTCATGCTCCCAGCTCGTGATCGCATATTTCATAGCCACACTCGGCATGGAAAGCCTTGCCGCAAGAACCTATTGCGTCAACATAATCATGTTCGTGTACCTCTTCTCGATAGCCATATCCCATGCCGGCGCCATACAGATAGGGCACCTGGTGGGTGCCCGCCGATGGGAAGGAGCCTACATCATGGGTCGGTACGTGATGAAAGTGGCGCTCTTCTGGACGCTCGTAATTTCCGCCATAACAGCCGTGGCCGGCAATTCCATCATGTCGTTCCTGACCGACAACATGGAGATCATAGCCTTCGGCACGGCAATTCTCTGGATTGACCTTGTGCTTGAAATAGGACGCCCCATCAATATCCTCTTCGTCAACGTGCTCCAGGCCACCGGCGATGTGAACTATCCTTTCTATGTCGGGCTGGTGGTGATGTGGACGGTGGCGGTGGTCTGCGCCTATCTTTTCGGCATAGTGGCCGGCTTCGGCATCCTCGGCATGTGGTGGATGTTCGCTCTCGACGAGAATATCCGCGGTGTTGTTTTCATTCGCCGTTGGAACTCCCGCCGATGGCAGAACAAGGCTTTCGCCGTCTGAATTTGTTATTATTGTAAAAGGCTTATAAGATGGAAATAAAAATACGGGCGGCAGTGCCGGCAGATTCGCCGGCCATAGCCGAGATCATACAGATGGCTCTCCATGAGGAGGGTTGCGAGGCTCTTGCCGGAGGAAAGGAGCGCCTTCCGCGTCTGCAGCAGCTGTTCACGGCCCTCTGCCGCATGGAAAATTCCCAGTACAGCTACCGCAACACTCTCATTGCCGAGGATGAGGCCGGCAATATCGCCGGCGCCATTGTGAGCTACGACGGCGCACGGCTGCATGAACTGCGCCGGGCCTTCATAGCAAAAGCCAACGAGATGCTGGGCTATGACCTGCGCGAGGAGGATTTCGACGACGAGACATCCCCCGACGAGATCTACCTCGACTCGATGGCCGTATATCCGGCCTTCCGTGGCCGCGGACTGGCACGTCGCCTCATGAACGCCGCCATAGACAGCCATAAGGATGCCGGCAAACAGTTCGGCCTTCTCTGCGCCCCGGGCAACGACAATGCTTACGCCCTCTACGAACGCCTCGGCTTTACCGAGGTCGGAATGCGTCCTTTCGCCGGCATCGACATGCATCATATGACCCGAAAGCGCTGAACCCTCCCTCTCCCGGCAAGGTTATTATAATAAAAGCCTTGTTATGAATATCGATTCCACTACGGGGCCGGGAAAACCGGCTCCCCCCACATCCGCTCCGCAGCATCCCGCATCTCCGCAGGCTGCGCCTCCTCTGCGCCCTGCACAGTCAGACAGAAAATATTATTGGTTTCTGGTGATATATCTTGTGCTGCTGAGCGCGCTGGGGTCGTTTGTCAACGACATGTTCACGCCGTCGCTGCCTCGGCTGGCACGCTTCTTCGGCTGCACGCCCTCGCACGCGCAACTCGGCTTGACCACCGGTATGATAGGTCTCGGCGTGGGCCAGCTTCTCATGGGCCCGATTTCCGACCATTATGGCCGCAAGTCGGTTCTCATATCGGCCATGGTGGTGTTCATAATCGGTGCCGTGGCATCGGTATTCTCACGCTCTATCACCGAGTTCCTTATATGCCGTTTCGTGCAGGGTGCCGGCGCTTCGGGTGGCTATTTCCTCGCACGCACCATCCCCGCCGATATCTTCAAAGGCAGAGAGCTGGCCAAGTTCATGGCCCTTATCGGCGCCGTCAACGGTTTCGCGCCCGCATGTTCGCCGGTGCTCGGAGGCGTCATCGCCGACCGATTCGACTGGCAGGGCGTCTTCTGGGTGCTCGCCGCTTTCGCCCTCATTGTCCTCTGCTTCGCGCCCAAACTCAAGGAGTCGCTATATCCGGCCGACAGGACTACACTCCCCTGGTACAAGACTCTCCCCGGGTATCTCAATCTGATGAATAATGTCCCCTTCATGGTGCACATCAGTCTAAAGGGATGCAGCCTCGGTCTGCTTTTCGCATATATCTCTGCGGCTCCGTTCATTCTGGAGGTGCATTACGGCTTCTCGCAGTCGATGTATGGCGTCATTATCGGCCTCAATTCAATTGCTGTAGCTCTGGGATCGATGCTGTCGCTGAAGTTCCATCCTTTCAAGAACGCCGTGCCCGTGGCGGCCGTCATCCTCATTCCGGCACTCGGCGTGGGTGCCTACGGCCTTTGGCATGTGCACAGCTTCCTCCTTTTTGAAATATGCACGGTATCCATGCTCTTTGCCGGCGGCATGATTTTCAGTGTGTCCAACACGCTGGCCATGAACGAGGGGCGTCACCAGGCCGGTGAAGCTTCCGCGCTGCTCGGCGTGGCCGGATATGTGGTAGGCGCCATTGTGGCTCCGCTCGTGGGTATCGGCAACATCCTCCACAGCACCGCCATCGTTTTCCTCGTCCTCCTCGCTTTCGTTCTCTTCTTCTCGGTATGGACCTATCGTCTTAAGCCTGACCTCGACAACCAACAATAAAAACAACAAAAACAATCACGTATGAGACTTGACGGACGCCGCCGTAGCGGCAACATAGAAGACAGACGGGGTATTTCAGGCCGTGCCATCGGAGTGGGCGGCGGCATCCTCGGCGCCGTGATAATAGGCATAATCACTCTCCTCTCCGGCGGAAACATCGGCGATGTGGCCCGCAATGTCATGGGTAGCCAGGGTGTCTCCCAGCAACGTCAGGAATATGTGGAGACGCCGGAGGACAAGGAGCTGGCCGACTTCGTCTCGGTGATTCTCGCCGGTACCGAGGATGTATGGACGGAAATTTTCCGGCAGAACGGCTGGGGTGAGTATGAGCCGCCCAAGATGGTGCTTTTCCATGGCTCGGTGCAGTCGGGATGCGGCGGCGCCACTTCCCAGACTGGCCCATTCTATTGCTCTGCCGACAAGACCGTCTACATCGACCTTGATTTCCTGAAGGATATGGAGACCGACATAGGTGGCGGCGGCGACTTCGCCTATGCCTATGTGATAGCGCATGAGGTTGGGCACCATGTGCAGAATCTTCTGGGCATACTTCCGGAGACGCACCGCAAAAGGGCGGAGGTGTCGGAAAGCGAGGCCAACAAGATCAGCGTGCGCACGGAGCTGCAGGCCGACTATCTGGCCGGCGTCTGGGGTCACACCGACAACCGCATGTTCCAATCTCTCGAACCCGGAGACGTGGAGGAGGCTCTCGATGTGGCGGCAAAAATCGGCGACGACTATCTCCAGAAGAAGGCTTACGGGCGCGAGATGCCCGAGTCCTTCAACCATGGCCGCAGCGAATGGCGCGTACGATGGCTCAAGAAAGGCCTCGACTCCGGCGATCCCAACGGCGGCGACACTTTCTCCATCCCCTACTCATCCCTCTGACCAGGATTGTATAGGCACGCTCCTTTGTCAGCATCCCCCGATTATGGATATCCGCGAATCTGGCTGAAGCTTCGAGATGGCCAGTGCCATATCGTTCATGTCATGAAATTCCGTATAGCCCGACTTTGGCCGACGCCCGGCATTATGCTGCCATGGCGCAAGCAGAAGCAATCTCCCTTCCGAACATAGCCGGAATCGTTCTCCCTGGGGCGTAAATCTCGACTCTATCCCGCTGTCGGTAATCTCTATTATCGCCGAGCCTTGCGCCAATGCCTTGTCGCGGATCCTCTTCTCCGCCGGATGAATGAAGGGGGATATCGGAACTGCTCCCGCCGAGATCTCTCTGAGGCATGAGGCCTCATATTCCGAAAACTGCGCCGCGCTCCATCTGCGATGAATCCTTATAGGCAGCAGATAATAATATCTAAGCAGAAATATATTACCATAGGCGGCATATTCATGGTCGGCTATATTCAAATGCAGATATCGGCGAAAAAGCTCTCCGTTTTGACGCTTTATGATGGCACGCCGCGGATTATCCTCTATATATCGCTCGGCTTTATCCAATTGCTCTCTGCTGTAAATGATTCGGTCATTGAAGGGCTGGAATAAGGTTTTCAAATCTGGAAGCCCGGCGATACGCTGCTGATGTTTGGAACAGGCTCCGAAAAAACCGGCCAGCTCCGAGCCCAGCATTCTCTTCAGCCGCTGTTCCACATGGAGGATAAAATGGATATGGTCGGGCATTACCACGAATTTCCTGACGCGCATCTCGGGATGAAATTTATTTATATCCTCCAGCTCTTTCATCACCATAATTCCGAGCTCGGAAAGAATCGGAGCTATAACCTCGCCAGCCTTAAGGTGCGCCTGGCTGACGGCAGGCAATAACGAAAGCGGCAAGGAACCGGGAGCAGTGGTGGCCGTGATATGATATCTGGACGGCGAGCAATAATCATGGGAGAAAGAGCGGCGGCTTCCGCGATGGACCAGTGGCGACTTCTCCACCCATTCCGGCGCCACATGCTTCACCGGAAATCCAGTGCAATCCGGCCCTGCTTCCCTGCCGCCATCCGCTTCCCCAGGCAGCCCGGCAGCAGCTTCTTCTTGCAGCCCGGCAGCATCCTCATATTTACTCGGCTGCCGCCTCGCCACACCAGCCGCTCCTCTTCCGATAGCTTCCGCGCCGCCTGCTACCATGCCCGCGCCGCCTGCTACCATGCCCGCGCCGCCTGCTACCATGCCCGCGCCGCCTGCTATCATGCCCGCGCCGCTTGCTATCATGCCCGCGCCGCTTGCTATTTTATCCTTTTCTTTCTCCATATCTGCTTATTTCTGATCTTTTATTCCTTTTTCTCTAAGCTGCCGCTGCGAATAGAGCCAGCTTTTGTGTGGCGAAGCGGAAGCTGAGTAATCAGGCCCGCTCCGCAAAGAACTTTCTCGCCTTCTCCATGCTGAATCGCTGCTCCAGCCGGCTCTTTTTGCAAAATTAATAATTTCGGCAATTTCCCAGTTCGTTCAAATAAAAAATCAGCAAGGGAAAGGGAGATTTTCCCGCGAATTCAAAGACGAAGTGCGAAGGCTGTGAGCTGAAATGCCCATCCTCTCT
>CAJUAT010000046.1 GCA_910584525.1 uncultured Muribaculaceae bacterium
GACCGCTCTACAAGCCGAAATTCGATGTGTTCAAATTTTTGTCATGTACTTAACATATCTATATATTATGCAGCGATTATTGGATAACGCCTAAAAACATAGTCGTATATCTTTTTGGCATAGTCCAAAATAGACTCATCGGAATATGAATCAGGCATACTAATCCATAAAGTATTACGAATCAGTTCGGCAATATTTGCCTGAGTGTCGGGTTTCTCCGTCCAGTTGTGCATTTTCATGATGCGCGACTTAACGGTTTCGAGAAGTTCGACCGACAGTTTCTTCAACTTGACGATGTCGGCTTTCGATATATCCTCCTTGAAAAGGAGATCATAAATCGTAAGCTGCTCGTCATTGGTGAATCCCTCGCGAATAAATCGTTTTTCTTCTTTATCGAGCTTTTTTGACAGGTCGATAAGTGCCATAAAAGTTTTCTCAATTGATGCGTGATCCTGCTCTGAGTTGTATTCCTGAATAATACGTTGGTATTCTTCGTAGAAGTTGATGCGTCCGGGATTATTGCGGAGCATTGCTTCAATGCGACGCTTCACAAGTTCGTCAATGTCGGATAGCACAAGGTTCTTGCGCTTGATTTTAGCGAACTCTTTGCGCAGGAAATCGAAGTCAATTGCACTAATGTCAAACTGACGGGTGCCTGTCAGTGAGCTATCGGGGTCTGTTCCTATTTCTTCACTGATAATCTCGTTGATAGTCACCGACAAGTCTGTAATGTCGGCTTGTTTGCGTCGTTTCTGCAACTGCCCGAAGATTGCGAGTATAGCGTTTTTGTCAGCGATTACAGCCGGGTCGGTGATGTCCTCACGCGACACGAATTTCATCAAATTTTTAATCGTTCCTGCATAGGTGCAGAAAGTCTTTCGTATCTCTACTGTGGTACACATGGCATCCGCTGCATCTTTCAGGAGCGCCATTTTGGTAAAGTCAGTGGCATCCACAAGCGTTTGCAGAATAAAGCAGTGGCCGGCAAGATGCGACTTTGCTTTGGCAATAGCTTCGAACAGCTTGGCGATAAGCTCCGCTTTGTCAACGGTCACTTCTGTTCCACCGCCGCCTGACTCGCCGTCGGAGGTGGTATATTCTGCAAGAGCCTTGCGCAAAGCCTTGACTATGCCGATATAATCGATTATAAGGCCATTGGGCTTACCATCGCATACTCGGTTGGCGCGAGCTATGGTCTGCATCAGAGTATGTGCTTTAAGCGGCTTGTCGATATAAAGGCACGACAACGATTTTACATCAAAGCCGGTGAGCCACATGGCGCACACGAAAACCACGCGCAACGGGTTTTCACGGTCTTTGTAGTCCTTATCAAGTTGGCGCGTCTCAAGTTTTTCTCGGTGAGGACGGATGTCCTTACCCCACTTTTGGAAGTAGGCAATTTCGTTTTGCTCCTGAGAAATGACAACGGCCATTTCAGTTTCTTTCATCCACTGGAGCTTGCGTTTGAGTTCCTGTACCTCCTGCTGATTATGATTGTGTGCAATCCCTTGTTCGAGATTGGCAATTGCCTCCTGCCAATATTCCTGCACATAATCATACATCATCACACAAGCGATTCGGCTCAGACCTACGAACATGGCTTTGCCGCTCGTCCAAAGGTCTGAATAATGCTGCACGAAGTCCCGGGCAATCATGCGCAGCCGTTTCTCCGAAAGTAGCAGATGAATTTCTTTGGCAAATTCACGCTCCACTTTTTCCTCCTGCGAGGGGTCGAGGTCAGCTTCTTGTATAGCTGCGAGAATTTTGGCATTGATAGCCTCTGATTGCAGCTCTTTAAGTTTTTCTCCTCGGTTCTCATAGTAGAGTGGAACAGTGGCATGGTCATCGACGGCCCGCTTAAAGTCGTAGATGGAGATATAGTCGCCAAAGGTGCGAGTTGTTATATTGTCATCTTTGAAGATGGGGGTTCCTGTGAAACCGATACGATGGGCGGATGGAAGCAGACGCATCATGTTCTCGGCATAGATACCGTTTTGGGTGCGGTGCGCCTCGTCGCTCATCAATATAATATCATGGTCTGGGGTGTAAGGCTCGGCGTTGGGCTTGTTGAATTTGTGAATAAGAGTGAAGATGTAAGGAGGATTTTCTTTCAGACGGTCGATAAGGTTTTTACCACTCGATGCAATGAAATTTTTCGCTTCGCCCGACAGCAAGCCGCAATTCACAAATAGCTCGGAAATTTGAGTGTTAAGTTCCTCTCGGTCGGTAAGCACAACGAATGTGGGGCTTCCGGCAAATTTCCGATTAATCTTTCGAGCGAGGAACACCATCGAGTAGCTTTTACCGCTGCCCTGAGTGTGCCAAAACACGCCGAGCTTACCTTTGGTGATCTCGCGGTTGCGGTAAGCCTCGACTGCACGGTTCACTCCGAGGTATTGGTGGTTACGCGAGAGTATCTTTGTAATGCGTCCTTCCGAGTGGTCGAAGATAACGAAGTTTTCGAGTAGGTCGAGAAACGTGCGTTTGTTGCAAACGCCACGGAGCATTGTTTCCAATTCAACGTTGCCCTCGTCTTCCTCTTTGAGGCGTTTCCACTCGTGGAAAAATTCGTACTTGCTGCCAAGCGTACCGATTTTAGCCTCAAAGCCATTACTGAGCATGAGAAATGCGTTGTAATGGAACAGTTGCGGTATTGTATCGAGGTAGTCGGTGTAATTGTTGGTATAGGCGTTTTCAACGTCTACTTCCGTTGCTTTGAGCTCAATGAAAAGCAATGGTATACCATTGACGTAGCCGACAATATCAGTGCGTCGACGATGTAGCGCACCATGTATCTTCATCTCCTTGACGGCGAGGAAATGATTGTTTTCGGGGTTGTCGAAATCAATCATTCGTGCAGAGATTGTGCCGTTTTCGCTTCCGGGGCGAGTATCGGCAACCTCTATGCCGTCGCGTATCATCTTGAACTTTTCCTCGTTGATTTGCAGCAGCGTGTTTGTGGCGGAATAAGCCATAAACTTAGTTAAAGCCTCGGTTAGCTGATTTTCAGTGAGCCAAGGATTGAGTTTGCGCAAAGCTTTTTCGAGGTAGCGCGTAAGCACGACATCGCGGTATGACGTGCGGCCAAGAGTGCCGGATGTTCCGAGCACTTCCTGATTGTATGCCATGACGACATCCCAGCCGAGTTCATCGTGCAGCAGGTTGCCGGCAGCTCCTTGAACGAGTATGTTTTCAGAATATTCGTATGACATAGTTCTCAGTCGTTTAGTTTGTATTGCACCATCCAATATCCGCTCTTGTTGCTCCCCATGCGCTCTATCCATCCGGCGGCTTTCATGTTGGAGATAATCTTCTTCACCCCATTCTCTGTTATGCCGACTCTCTCGGCAAGTTCAATGCGTGTGAGCCGTGGATTTTCTGTGAGCAGTATTAGTATGGACAACTCGGATTTATTGGGTACTTTATCGGGTATTTTATTGGGTACTTCCTCTTTTATGTTCTTTTGAAGTGTCTTCAAAATTTCATTGAGCATAAAGTCGATAAAGGGGCCGGATTGACCCTCGGCGGTGGATGCGGCGATGGCGTTATAATATTCTTGCTGATTGGCATACACCATATTCTCGACCGGAAGATGCTCAAAGAGCGGATTCAGACGACCGAGAATCAGCGATTGCCACAATCGTCCGGTACGTCCGTTGCCATCGGAGAATGGATGTATAAATTCAAATTCGTAGTGGAACACACAGGAACGAATCAGCAGATGGTCTTTCGACTTTTTGAGCCATGCGAAAAGGTCGCCCATAAGTTCGGGAACACGTTGTGGCGGCGGTGCCATGTGAACGAGTCCCGATTCACCGAACACTCCGACGCCGCCACTGCGGTAGCGCCCTGCATCATCGGTCAAGGCTTCCATCATTATGCTATGAGCCTTGAGCAAATCCTTTTCAGCAAAAGGGTTTAACTGTGAATAAAGGTCATAGACGCGAATAGCGTTCTTGACCTCCTGAATTTGACGGATTGGTGCTACCACCTGCTTGCCGTTGATAATATCTCTTACTTCATCCTCGCTGAGAGTATTGCCCTCGATAGCGAGCGATGAATGAATGGTTTTGATACGGTTCGCTTTGCGAAGTTTCAAGCCATGTTCACCCTCCAGAGCTATATTATGTCGCTCCAAAAGTGCAGATATTTCCGCGATGCGATTGATAGCTTCTGCCGATATGTTGAATGGGGGGGTTGTCATAAGCTTATGCGTTTATTTCGATTTGACCAGAGAGTAGACGAGGGAGAAGCAGGTCACGAGAGTTAACTAAGTAACGTAACTGTCGCATCTTATTCAACCTAAGGTCAAAATATGATTTAAAAGTTGTACGCAATGAACTGGGAGGCAATAAGATGGTAATAGAATCTAAATGCTTTTTTCCTAAATGTGCAACGGTTGCTCCCGTAAGAGTTCTCTCAAAGAACTTAATCGGAGCATTGATTGCTAAAAACATAAAACCTCGGTCTTCATTGTTTAGCGGATCAATAGCACAAACTCGTTGAACTAAATAAGCGTCCATATCAGACCAGGCGTTTATGTGAAACTCTCCATCCATACCAACAAGTATATCACCGAATTTTATGATATATTTTTCATCGGCGTTTTCAGTTGTAAAGTCGTTTGTATAAGAATTTGGAATATTCCTAATTCTTATAATTGGAGTGCCTTCTCCAGCACTATTGAATTTTGAGCCATCAAAAGCGTAGCCAAAACGAACCGAAGCAATTTCGGGTAGTTTGACTTTAACCCAACCCTCCGGCAAACCGTTTTCTCCTATTGAGGCGGATTCATGACCGGGGAAGCGCATATCTACGAACCATTCTCGATAGAGCCGCTGTGCGGCTTCTTCGATTAGCGCAATCTGCCGCTTGCAGTTGTCTATCATATCATCATAGGCCGAGAGAATGCGACCAATAGCGCGTTGCACGTTGATGTCTGCATGAACTTGAAGCTCAATGTTCTCAAATGCAGATTTGGCAATGTACTCTCTGCCAGATGCTGTACCCTTGTTTATGCTTTTAAGGTTTGGGAGGAAATTGAGAAGAACATAATATACGTAGTCGTTATCGTATTCTTCATTTGGAATGATAGCGTTGATCGACTGATTGACAAAACAGTCGCACGGTGTCATTGTTAATTTTGTTCCTACCGTACCGATACAAGGCACACAGATAGAGCGAGCCGGAACAAGTCGGCTTCGGCAATCATTGGCAGCTTTCTCCGAGAACATTTCCTCGACAACGCGAGTATACTTTTCTTCGGGGTTTATGTCGGTGGGTTTTATCCACAGGGCATAATCCCCGTAGTTGTCGGGGTTCTTCTTTGATGGAGTGCTACCGGTTTTGATGTCGCCGAGGTCTCCGATATGTACGGTTTTCATTTCCATATCAGCGACTCGTTATGTTTGATTGTGGCGAGAATTTCTCCGGATTGTTTCTGAAGCTGTTCCAATTCGGCATGGATTTCTTTCATGCGAGAGGTAAAGTCTACGCCGTCATCTTTGACTTCCTCGGCCCCTGTATAAGCGCCGGGGGTCAAAGAGAACTGTTTGGCTTCCACGTCCTCGATTGAGGCGATGCGGCACAAACCGGGGATGTCTCGATAGGTGCCATCGTCACCGAATTTGTCGGTAAGCCAAACAAGCTGATTGGCAACTTCGAGGGCTTCGGTTATTTCAGCTACTTGCTGTTCAACCTCTGCTATAAGCTCTTTGATTTCGTCTTTCTCTTTTTTCTTGCGAGTAGCTTTCAGCGCTGCTTGATGTCTTTTGAGATTTCCCTTGAAACAATCGAGTGTAGCCGCGATGCCATCGCGATATGCCGCATGTGTCCGTTCTGTCGGATGTAACTCGGCGTTATCGTAGCGAGGCATAAAATCATTAAGCCACATCAGATATGTTGAAATCAGTTCCTTATAACGTTCTTTCTCTCCACGATAAAGCCAAACGATGGCATTAATGTTTCGCATCTGCCATTCATTCCATTCATTGAGTGTCTTGTCAACTACGGTATAGTAGTTGCGAGCGTCAATGAAAAGGATTTTATCGCGGTTTTCTTCACGTTTGTCCTTGTCGAAGAACCAAAGTGTGCAAGGGAGAGAAAGCGTATAGAAGAAGTTGTTGGCAACGGAGATAAGGCAATCGACGTGGCTGGAGCGAACAAGTTGCTCACGAATGAGTTTATCTTTGTTTTGCGAGTCGGTAGCCGACGATGCCATAACGAATCCGGCACGTCCGCGCTCGTTAAGATATGAGTAGAAATACTGAATCCACAGATAGTTGGCGTTGCTGATTTCACCAGCCTTATTTACTCCAGGGATACCGAACGGCAAACGTGCAGAAGCAGACCCGGCAACGGTCTGTTCCTTAACGCCGTTGACGTTGAACGGTGGATTTGCCATAACAAAGTCGCACTGACCTAAAAGGTTGTGCGCATCTTTGGAATAAGAATTAGCATCGTCGCCACTTTTGATTTTGGCGTTCAATCCATGTACCGCCATGTTCATGAGGCAAAGGTGGGCGTTGAACTCCACCTTTTCCTGACCGTAGAATGTGAGAGTGGAGTTAGCATTCATGCCGAGATTGTTGACAAAATCACCCGATTGCACGAACATACCGCCACTGCCGCAGGCTGGATCGAGGACGGTGCCGCGCTTGGGTTCGATGATGTTTACAATCATCTGCACAAGCGATTTCGGCGTAAAGAACACACCGTCATCATCGGCAATGGTTTTAGAAAACTTGCCGGTGAAGTACTCGTAGATACGCCCGATAATGTCACCGCCTACCTCGTCAAGCTTGTTATTGTTGAAAATGCGGAGAAGTTGTGCAAGTATCTCGTTGGAGAAAATATCGTAGGTTTTGGGGAGAATACCTTTGAGGTGTTCACTCTGTTGCTCGATAAGGCGCATGGCGTAATTAACGACATCGCCAAGTTTGGAGAGCTGTCGACCCTCTTCATCGCAGATGTTGGCCGAGGCAATGCTTTCAGGAAGATTTACAAGGTAGTCATACTGTGCCTCTCTTGGGAGAAAGAGTGCGCTTTTTGCTTGAAAGTCAGACTGAGTAACAGGAAGGTCTCGCCCGTTACGAGAAGGGCGATTCTTCAACAATTCAGCTTCAACTCGTTTGAAGCGGCCATATGCGTATTTAAGAAACAGCAGACCGAGTACAGGCATACAATATTGAGCTGCATTTAGGTTAGCATTTGCTCTAAGCAGGTCAGCCGATGCCCAAAGGTCGGCTTCCAGTTTCTTTATGGATGATTGATTTGCCATATGAAGTAAGGAAACTTCCGTATAGCATCTGAAGGCCGACCAAAGCCTGTAACGACTATTCGAGAGTTTCCAAAGTTTTCGGCTCGCGCCGTATGTCTTTGTGATAATGTTTAGGTCATTCTCAAATTTTGACGTTATTAGATTGCAAAGTTAGCGATTATTTGTGAGACTTTTCGTATCAGGCGCAAAGATAATTTCGCAGGTGTGCGAAATTCGAGCACACCGGCCGTAAAAATTCACAATACGGGGTCAAGACGAAATTCCGGTGCACAAGAATATAGATCAGTGATAAGTGGTAAAAGATCAACGATTAATTATGATGCAGCTTTGTGTTGTCCAGCTGTGATTCCCAAATCGCGGCCGAAGGCTGAGAGAAGCAGAATTTTAAATGCATCGTAAAAAAGACTTGAGCCGTTTCTTTCTATAATCATGCTATAATCATGTATATGTGAATGTTATCTTTGCACTGACAAAACGGTTGGCATCTGCAACCGTTTTGTCAGTGTGAAGATAAGGCTTTATTTGAAGATAGGTAAATATGAACTCGCTCATACACTACGTGTCACGGCTATGGTCATGAAGCAGCCGTGAAGAGGGCCGATGGTGGAAAGGGCGATTTCTTCGGTCGGGGCTGAGGGCCAGTCGCGGGGGTTGTCGGGAATTATGCCCGAGAGCTTGACCGATGCCTCTTTCCTCGTCCATAACCTTACCAGCGTCTCTATGGGATTTGCCGAGGTTGTAATGTGCAGCCTCTCCGCATCGGTGAAGGCCACGTCGAGAATTTCCATGGCATCATCGTTGCGGATATCCTCTATATCACAGCCTACGGGCGAGTCGCCTACAACCGCCATTACCGCCCGCCGGCAATGTGATAGGCTGAAATGAATATGCGGAAATGCCCGAAAGAATGGTTTTCCATCCTTTCCGGCATTCATTTCGGGGAGACTGTCGAGTCCATAATGTTTTTTGAGCAGCGACAAAAGGAGCCTGCGTGCCTGCGCGCTCTGCTGCGAAGGGGTAAGCAGGGCCTCTCCGGTATATTCGACGAGATAGTCTATAATGCGCTCTCCTCGCTGTCCCATGAGAGGTTCAGGATATTCTGACGGAACATGTACTCATAGTTCTCTCTGTCGCAGGTCTTGTGAAGGATTAGAAGACCTATCCCCTCTTTGACGTCATATTCCACGGGATTGAAGGGTCTGCCTTCATCCTTGATTACGGCATCCACCTTACCGGCTCCGAGGGATATGCGCAGGTCAATGGCCGATGCGCTTTTCTTTCCCGACAGTCCGTGAGTGATTATGTTTTTCAGACATTCCTCGCATGCCAGCACTATTCGCAGCCTCAACGCATTCTCCACCTTGGCGTCGGCAAGCCATTTCTCGACAATCCTCAGCGCCTCATCCATTCCCTTCATATCGGCATCCACCGACAAGTCGAGCATATCGTCAGGATTGGCCTTGGGTATGAGCACCACCGGAAGATGGTTCCCCTTCTGCCTGAGGATAAAGGGTATGAGAATGATTACCAGCAATGACTGACCGATGGCGAAACCCCACCAGGGATTGATCCATCCGATACCCTGCGCCGCGAGTGCCGACAGCATCCAGTAGCATAACATGGGAAGCAATGGCTGGCCGAAAGAGATTGTCAGAGCCATTCCCTTGTGGCCGTAAAGCTGATATACGGGTATCAGCAGATAGACAGCACACTGCAGGATGATGTTGAAGGCATAAGGCAGCAGCGCCTTATGTAGCATTGCGGCATCGGCCGGATTTTCTATTCCGAAAATGCCGGCGATAACCCCTGGCAGGAAGATAATGACCGAGGCAAGGATGGCGAGACTTACCGTAAGGAAACGGTAAGCACGGCCAAGAACGAGTGCCACGCCGTTATTGTCGCCCGACCCTTTGAGAATCGCGGCGACAGGCTGGAATGACTCAAGCGTACCCGTGAGTATTATCATGGAAAAGCTCAGCAGATACATGCATACCGAGAGGGCTATGATACCCGAAGTTCCCAGATAGTGCATGGCCACGAGGTTGTTGCCCAGGAGCTGCACGGCTATCAGAGCCGTGGCTATGCCGAAAGGAAGCCCCATGGCCGCGACCTTCATGATTTCCTTATAACTTCCATGGAAACGTATCCTCAGCGTCTCGGGACGGCTGAAATGGAAAGCCAGAATCATGAGCGCCGCCAGATAACTGATTACGGTGGCGATGGCGGCGCCGGTCATGCCCCAGCCGAGTATGGCCAGAAATACGTAGTCGAGCGACAGGTTCACCACAGTGGCTGTAGCCACCGCCGCCGTCACCCTCCGCGGCGACCCGTCAAGGGTGACGAACATCTGGAGAACAACCATCACCATGTACACCACAGACGCCGGCAGTATCACCGCCAGATACTGTGAGGTATATTCCTTCAGCGACTCGTCGGGGCAAAGGAGTCCAGTAAGCGGGCCCGGATGTGCCACGCAACCTATCAGGATACCGATGCCGGCTACTGTGGCCATTACCAGCGAGAACAGCGACGAAGCCTTCGGCCGGTCATGGTTGCCGATTGCCACGCCGGCGAGCATGGTGCCGCCGACACCTAAGAGCATGCACATCGCGAAGAGAGTCTGAGTCACAGGCATGCACAAGTTGATGGCGCTCATAGCCTTCTCGTCGAGGAAATGGCTAAGCATTACCCCGTCGATAAGATTGCCCACCTGCGACGCCGATGCTGTCAGCACCGACGCCAGCAGGAAGCTGTTGAAGGCCTTGCCTACAAGATATGGAGTGCGCCGCGTGCTCATAGCGTGAAGAAGTTCAGACCCTCGATGGCCTTTATGAAGCGCTCCACATACCGGTCCGAGGTATAGTTCCAGCGGAAACCGAGACGGTAAAGAATCTGGTTCGTATACTCGGCGTCGTAGCGTATGAAAAGAGTCCGCGACTTGTTGTCGGAGTCATAGGCGAGCAAAGGCTGGAGAGCGTCTACACGTTCCGGGTCGGCAAGGGCCTCGTTGATACGGCGGGCGAATACCTCCGGCTCCACGGTCTCCACAGTCAGCGACGACTCGTTGAGGATATGCAGCACATCGCCGAGAGGTATGCGGTGATTGTTGGTAGGCTGGAACACCACCATATCGCGTGGGGTGGATGCCAGCAGCATGATGGCATGGCACACCTCGTCGATCGGCGAGAACTCACAGGGCGCGTCGAGCGCATCGTAGGGAGCGCATCCCAACGCCACATAAGCGCGGAGCCGTCCCATGAAGGCATTGCTCCGGAAGTTGATCTGGAATTCGCCGTCGCTCGCGCGCGCCGACAGATTGCCCACACGCATGATCTTGGCATTAAGACCTTCGTTGCGGATGGCCGTAAGAATCAGATGCTCGGCATTGTATTTGGAATGCACATACTGGTTGGAGAGCACCTGGCCGAAATCGAGCATGTGTTCCGTGAGAAGCAGGTCGGGGTCGGGCACGCCGTTGACACTCTCGCCGGCCACGCTGACCGTGGATATATGCACGAGACGAGAGCCGTTGCGCAGACAGTAGGCAATGATATTGCGCACACTCTCCACGTTGACAAGCTCGATGTCGTTGCCGGCGGAGAAATGCTTAACATTGGCCGCACAGTTAACGACCGTGTCGATGGCTCCGTCGAGCGATTCGGGCACCGGGTCGGTGACATCCCCTTCTATCACACGGATACGACCGCTTGAGAACATGTCGGCGAATGTCTCGTCGAAGTAATAGAAGAGTAGCGTGCGCAGACGACTTTCGGGCGACAGCCCTCCTTTGGCGCGGAGCATGCATGTCACGTTGGAGTCGGTGGTGTCGAGAATTTCCCTGAGCATATGAATGCCCATGAATCCGGTGGCACCGGTTAGCAGCACGTTGCCGAGCGTCTGGCGGTCTCCTTCGCGGAAAGCCTCGAGGGTATTCCTGTCGAGCACATCGGCAAATTCCGATACTGGACGTTCGGTGGTCTCCATCACCACGGCAGCCGGCTCCGTATCCTTGGTATCGCCGTTGATAAGGGCGGCGAGAGCTCGTGGTGTCCGCGCGGCGAATACCTGCTTATAGCTTACGGCATTACCGCCCGCACCGAGAGCAGCCACTACCTTTATTGCGCTGATCGACGTGCCTCCGATGCTGAAGAAGTCATCGTTGGCTCCCACATGGTCATTATCGAGAATCCTGCCGAACACAGCAGCTATCTCCTTTTCCAGTTCACCTTCCGGCTCTACATAGGGAGTGACAGGCCCGATCTCCGGCAACGGTAACCCTTTGCGGTTGATTTTACCGTTGGGCGTGAGTGGCAGCGACTCCATCTGCATGTAGGAATCGGGTACCATATATTCCGTAAGCGTTTTGGCGAGATGCTCCCGCAGGCTTTCGGCATCTATCTCATGCTCGGCCGTGAAATAGAGACAGAGATGTTGGATTTTATTGATCTCCTTTACGTCGGCGGCAGCCATCCTGATGCCCTCGAACTGTAGGGCCGTGCTTTCAATCTCACCCAGTTCGATTCTGAGTCCGCGGAGTTTCACCTGATGGTCAATTCTGCCGAGAATGGTCACATTCCCCTCAGGCGTCCAACGGGCGAGGTCGCCGGTACGGTAACCACGCTCACCCTTGTAGTCGACGAAAGCCTCGGCGGTCTTTTCAGGCAGATTGTTATAACCCAGGCCCACGCTGCGGCCGAAGATGTAAAGCTCGCCGACGGCACCCACCGGGAGCTCGCCTCCCCATGCATCGACGATACGCTCCCATTCATTGTAGAAGGGAGGTCCGGCCGTAATCATGCCGCCAGGTCTGAGCACATAATGGTTGCTGCCCACGGTGCATTCCGTAGGACCATATTCATTCAGCGGCATACCCTTGAAGCCGGCGGCGCAAAGCTTGTCGATAAGCGATATCTTGAATCCCTCGCCGCCGATATTCAGCAGTTTGCACCGGCTCACGGCCTTGGCGAACTCGGGAAGGTCGAGCATGGCGTCGAGGCGGCTCGGCGTCACGTCAGCGGCATCAACATTCTCGCGAAGCATCAGCTCGGCAAGAAGTCCCACATCCTTGCACTCCTCCTCATTGGCCAGAACAAGAGTATGTCCCGAGGTCAGCGATGTACCCAGGTCTACAAGCGATGCATCGAAGGAGATGGTCACTATCAGCATGTTGACCTTTATGTCGGGATTGGGCTGATAGAACTCCCTGTAATAACCGTAGAGATAGTTGGTTATTGCTCTCTGCGGAATCATCACGCCCTTGGGGCGCCCTGTGGAGCCTGAGGTATAGATCATGTATGCCACATCCTCGGGACGGCAATCCACCTGCGGGCGGCAGGTGTCGGTCTCTTTGAGAAGCTCCTCCACATCGAGAGCTTTGCCGGGGTATAGATCCTTGCGGTCGGCGGTGGTGATGATATACCTGGCGCCGCTGTCCTCGGTAATCAGCTTTATGCGGTCGGCCGGATAGTCGGGGGCGCATGGAATGTAGGCCGACCCCGTCTTCATGGCCCCGTAAATCGAGGTTATGAGCGAAGCCCTTCGCGGCAGCAGAATCACTATTCTGTCGCCACGTTCCACGCCACGCTTTATGAGGGCGTTGGCTATTCTGTTGCACTCATCGTCGAACTCCCGGTAAGAGAGCCGGCGGTCACAGGCCACAAGTGCCGTGACATCGGGCGTCCTGTCGCTCCACGCCTCCATGGCTCCATGGAATGTGGAATACTCCACAGGTCCGCTCTCTCCATTCCGTATACCGGCCAGTTCCTCCTCCTGCGCGGCGTCGGTCATGACGCAGTCGCGAAGCGAAGATGCCTGCGCAGCGCTTTCCGACAACGTGCGCATCATCCGCAGCAGAAGCTCCATGTCGGCGCGGTTGTAGAGAGACGTGTCGTATTCCAGCACATATTCGTACTCATCGGCACTTGGCTCGAACACCAGCAGAGTCAGCGGCACCTTCGCCGTGTCGAGACTGAGTCCTATCGACTCCATCTTCAGCGCACTCCCCTTGTCATCGAGAGCGATGCCCCCTTCATATACGAACATGATTTCCGGCCTTACCCCCTTTCTCTCCACAAGCGACGTGAAGGGATAGAAGTCGTTGTCCTGGCTTCTGAGGAACTGCTTCTGTATTCTTTCGGCAAAAACGAGGGGGGATTCCGACAGGTCAGGCGTCGTCGACACCACAGGCAACGTCTTGACAAACATGCCGGTATCACCAAGGAGGCGTATATCGTTGCGGCCATTGTTGATAGTGGTGATCTGCACGGTCTTTTCGCGGGTGAGACGGTGCATCAGCTGCAGGAAGGAGGCAAGCAGGCAGTTGCTCTGCGTGATACCGCCCTTCTTGCAGAATGCGCGTATTGCGGAGGCGTCGGCCTTCAGTGATATGCGTCCCATGCCGCCGCTTATATCATTGTCGGGAACGGCACTCTTGGGATAGGATGTAGGCTCGCTCTCCCCTATCAGGGTGTCGAACCATTCCTGCGCCTTGTCGAACTCCTCGCTCTCGAGCATATCTTTCTCCACAAGAGCCTGGTCAAGAGCCGAGAATTCCTCGGCCTCGGGCATACTCCCTCCGTAAGCCTTGACCATATCCGAATTGAACACCATCGCCGACACTCCGTCGAAAATGATATGGTGTGTGTCGCGCATCATGTATACCCTGTCTCCATAGGTATAAATAGTGCACCTGAAGAGCGGTTCCTCAAGAATATTGAAGGGTCGCACAAGGCTCTGGAAGAATGCGGCATCCGGTTCCTTGTCGAGAGGTATGATATCGATCTGCGGCATCTCGGCTGAAGGAATCTGCACCACATCGCCATTGCGCACCGACAGCCGTGTCATAACCCCGGGATGAGCCTTGACAGCTGCAAGCAGGGCATCACGGAGTCTTTCGGCATCGGTGCCCTCGCCCATCAGAAAGGCCTGCGGTATGTTGTACTGCAATGCCTCGCGGTTCATTTCCCAGTCTATGTATACGCCGCGCTGATTCTCCGTAAGGGGATAGAATTTTCTTTTAGGCTTTGTGTCGTCCTGCCGGGCGGGAGCGACACTTCCGGCGGCATCCACGGCAGCGGCAATCTGTCGCACTGTCGGGTCGCTGAGAATGCCACGAGTGGTGAGTTTCACGCCCGTAGCCTTTATCAGCGCCGCCACAAGACGCATGGCCAACAGAGAGGTCAGCCCCACCGACACAAGGTTGGTGGTGACGCCGAAGTCGCTGTTGCCCACGACATCCGCCACGACATCCATCACCTTTCTCTCCGTATCCGTGGAAGCCTCCACAATCTCACGTTGCTCCACCTCCGGCTCTGGCAATGCCCTACGGTCTACCTTGCCGTTGGGAGTCATGGGAAGCTCCTGAAGCTCCATGAGCACCGAGGGAAGCATGAACTCCGTGAGCGACCCGGCCATGAACTCCCTGAGTTCATCGGCACTAAGCGCAGCCCCGTCGCGAAGGGTGTAATATCCTACCAGATTTTCCATGCCGCCGAGAGTCTTGACCACAGCCACAAAGCTCTTGACAGCGGGATGAGCGGCGGCCACCGCCTCGATCTCGCCAAGCTCTATGCGCAGGCCGCGAAGCTTGACAAGTCCGTCAAGACGTCCGAGAAATTCTATCTCGCCGCGACTGTTGTAACGCGCTTGGTCTCCGGTACGGTATGCGCGCACGCCATCTATCTCAATGAATTTTTCCGCCGTAAGGTCCTCACGGTTAAGATAGCCGTCGGCAACTCCACGGCCCATAATCACCAGTTCACCCGGCACTCCCACAGGCGACGGATTCATGTCGGCGTCGAGAATCCTCACCTCGTAGCCCGGTATGGCGCTCCCTATTATGCTGCCGTCGGTAGGTCCGCCAGGCTCATAGGAGGTGGCTATCACCGAACATTCAGTGGGCCCGTAAAGGTTGATGAACCGGTAAGGAAGATCACCTATCGGGGGAAGCTTCTCGCCGCCGCATCCTAACAGGCGCACTTCGGGAAAATCGAACAGCGTGGCCATCTGCCATGCTATCTGAGTGGTCATGAAGAGCACTGTGAGATGATTGCGCTCTATATAGTCGTGCATCGCCGTAAGGTCGAGTCTTGTCTCCGGCGTGAAGATGTGCACGGAGGCTCCCGTCTGGAATGCCGGATAGAGGTCAAGCATGTGCGCGTCGAAACCGAATGCTGCATATGCTCCGGTGATATCGCTGCTTTCAAGGTTTGTGATATCAACATATGCGGCGCAGAAATTCACGATATTGCTCTGGCGCATCATCACTCCCTTGGGTTTTCCCGTGGAACCGGATGTGTAGAGTATCACCATCGGCGAATCCGGCGTGGAAAGATTCACAGGCTCCGCATCGCGCGGCAATGTGCCGATAATGTCGGCAGATACGGTGGTGCCCTTGAACCCCGGCAACTTTTCGGCCACAAGGCCATCCTCATCGAGGATTATCTTTATTCCGGCATCCTCTGTCATGAACTCGAGGCGGTCCTGCGGGAAATGCGGGTCGAGAGGCATGTATGCGGCTCCCGCCTTCATCACAGCTAACGGATAGAGAGCCATCAGTTCCGAACGGTCAATCATCACGCCCACAAAATCACCCGGCTTCACTCCGGCATTCTCCACGAGGTGATGCGCCAGGGTGTCGGTGATACGGTCAAGGTCGTGATATGACAGATGTATTCCATCATAAACCACGGCATCCTTTGCCGGGAATTTCATGGCGGTGCGATGGAATATGGCCGGGATGGTATCGGCTTTGTCAGCCGACGACACACCGCCGCGACCCATGCGCAGCATGGTCTCTCTCTCCTCCTCATCGGGGGCGGTAAGCGACGACACAACTGCTGCACCGTCGGTGGCCATGATGCGCTTAAGTATGGAAGCCATATTTCCTACAAGTGAGGCCATCAGGCTGTCACTGAATTTATCGTCACGGTAGGAGACATGCATCTCAGCACCCTCGGCCGTCAGGAACATCTCGGCGGATATATTCTCGCCGGTGGCAACTTTGGGTAATTCGATGCAAGTCACAGGCTTGCCGTTGAAGAGAGGCATCGTGATGAAGTCGCCCTGATAACCGAAGAGGAAATCGGAGTTTACGCCGAAATCCCGTGCCGCGTCGGCAAAGGAATAGACGGTGTGGCTGCGGAAATCCTTCTGCTGCCGGGCAAGCTCCGTCATATAGTCGCGAACCGTCATATCCGGGTCGCCGGAAGGAGTACGCACCGGCAATGTCTTCACGAGCATACCGATGGTACCGGCAGTCTCTTCCCTGCGGCCATTCCATATTGTGGCGAAAGTCAGGTCCTTGCGGCGGTAATATCTGCGAAGAGCGAGCGACATGGCGGCAGTCGCCGGGATGCTCTGAGGAAATTTTTCCTTGCGGCACCATGCCTTGTAAGCCTCGCCGTCGATGCCGAGAGGTATCTTGACGGCCTGGTAGCTCTCCTTGTCGCCCTTGGTGTCGGCCATGATGTCGAACTGCGGGTTGTTACCTTCGAGCCGTGTGCGGTATACTTCCCTGTCGTTGTCAAGAGCTTCCGAGGCACGCTCTCCAACCTCCCTTTCGCACAGTCCGAAAGCGGAGATGTTCTCTTTGTCGAGCGGCTCGCCGTTATATGCCCGGTAGAGCTGGGCCATGAACACCTTGTGGCTGGCACCGTCGAAAATACTGTGATGTATGTCGAGCAGGAGGTAGACCTTTTTACCGATGTCATAAACCTTGAAACGTGCCAGACGACCTCCGTCGAGGTCAAAGGGTTCCACGAGAGCCGCCTGATTTTCCATCAGCTCCTTTTCACCGCATGTCACGACTTCAGTGGCCACATTTTCCGCAGGGGGCACCATTACGGGCACGCCATTCTCATCCTGACGTATGGATGCACCGAGCACGGGATATGCCTCCGCAACCCTGTCGACGGCGGCGGCAAGTCGCGATGCTTCTGCATCGGGCATGTATATCAGAAATGATATGTGGTAGATGGAGGGACTGTCGCTACCCAGCGATCCCGCATAGATTCCTGTCTGTGTCTGAGTCAGCGGATAGCCGGCTCTGTTGTTGCGCGATGTTGTCATGACAGCTTGAATAACTGAGTGAAACCTGTCATGTCGAAGATTGACTTTATCGAGGAGTTGAGATTCGTTACCGTGAGTTCGCAGCCCATGCCCTTGCATCTTTTGAGAATGGTGATGAACGAGCGCAGCCCGGCGCTGCTGATATAATCCATATCGGTGCAGTCGAGTTCCACGTCACATGGCGCGTCGGCGGCAGGTATATTTGCCGTGGCTTTGTCAAACTCCGAGGAGGTCATGGTATCCACACGTCCCGAGATTGCTATCTTGATGCCCTTGTCGAAGGGCTTGATCTGCAGTTCCATTGTTATAGGTTTTTAAGTGTTATCGTTGTTGTATTTATCGAATCCTTGAATTCGTGATTCATTTGCGAGGCGAGGTTGCCGATAAGCCATAGTCCCAAGCCACCCACAGGCCTGCTTTCCACATCGGCATCTATGTCAACCGCCGGACTGCTTTCCATAGGATTGAACTCCCGGCCTTCATACGCAAGCGTCAGAACGACCCCTTCTCCGTCATGACATGCCACGATCTCCATATCCTTGTCGCTGGAATTGTCGTAGGAAATCACATTCGCAGCCCATTCCTCGATTATCAGATTGAGGTTATATGCCATTCCTTCGGTGAGCTTCCAGCGGCAGCGAATACTATCAATCCATTTGCCGAGAGTCTCGAAAGCCCTCTTGTCCCTGGGTAATGACAGACGACGCGTATCACCGTTATTTCGGCAGAGAAGCATCGTGATGTCGTCGCCGTGACCTGACGATTTATTTCCGTCGTATTCCTCAATGCCTTGTTTCATCTTTTCGAGAACGTCGGTTACATCTCCCTGCGGCATGGCATCGAGATATCGGGTCACTCTCTCTTCGCCGAACATCTCACCGTCGGCGTTTTCAGCTTCGGTAAGGCCGTCGGTATACATGAACAATGCGTTGCCGGGCATGAAATCGAGAACCGTCTCAACATAATCCATACCGGCCATTATTCCTGCCGGCAGTCCGGCAGGCAGATGCATGATGCTCCATTCTTCGCCGTTAAGCCATGACGGCGGATTATGGCCGGCGTTGGAAATGGTCAGCGTCATAGTCTCGGAATCAAACATGGCCATCTGCATTGTCACAAACATATTCTTAGGATTGTTGGCGCAAATGGCATCGTTGATTTCCTGAAGTATCTGAGCAGGAGTGTTACCATTCATGGCGGCATTCTGCAGGCGCTCGCGTACCGACACCATCAGCAGAGAAGCCGGGATGCCTTTCCCGCTGACATCCGCCACGCACATGTAGAGTCTGTTGTCGGCAGGCAGCCAGAAATAGAGGTCGCCGCTGACCTCCTTCGCCGGCTCTAAAAGGGCATCGAGACCTATGGCCGTACTTCCCGCCGATACCTTCCCGCCGGCAATGCGCTCCGGAAGCATCGACCGCTGTATGCCGGCGGCAAACCGTATCTCACTCTCGATACTTTCTCTCTGTCGGGCCTCATCGGCTATCTTCACGACATATTCGCCGATTGACTTCTCCATATGCAGCATGGCCTCGCTGAGCTTGTTGAGGTCTGTGAAACGTTTGTCCACAGGTATGTCGGCGTTGAAATTCCCCTCTCCTATCTCGTTGGCTGCGACAGCGAGCCGTTTAAGAGGTTTGGTGAGATACCGTATGAGTAGATGAATCACCAACGCCATCAGCAGGAATCCCACGGCCAGCACGGCAAGAATCTCGAGCTTGAGGCGCTGAAGGCCCTTAGGCAGCGTGTCCTTTCTGTCGGTCACCGTATGGAGCATCAGTCCGGGGGGATTGATAGGAGCGACACATTCCAGCTTGTCGACGGCATCGGGAATATTCGGCAGACTGTCGCCGATAATCTTACCATTGTAAGTCAGGAACGACACACTCGAAGGATATGGTCTCAGCCTTTCAAGCTCATCGGATATAGAGGTCATAGCCACATCGGCCGTGACCACCCCAAACACAGCGCCGTTGTCAGATTTTAGCGGGAGACTGTAGGTTATCATCAGGCAATCGCCGGCACCTTTGTCAAAGTAAGGGGCGCTCCAAACCGGCAGGCCCGATTTGACGCAGTCGCTGAACCATGGCATACCGGCATAGCGGTATTCATCCACATCGATGAGTTTCGAGACGATGCTGTCGCCGAGGGAGCTGACATAATACATCCAGCCTTTATCGCCGGCATCGGGAACATAAGCCACGCAGCCTCCCTTGACCATAGGGTCGCAGGCCGTCATCTGCGACAGAATATCGCAAACCTCGGAACAATCCTTTTTACCGCCAAGCTTTTCTGCTGCCATGGCCGACCTACGCACCTCCCGCTCTATCGTACGGTATGTCTCTTCGACATCGCCGGCCATCGACTTCTGGAAAAATTCCGTCACCACATGGGCCTGACGCTCTTCCTGCCGGCTCGTGTTGCGTTCAAGCACCGCCGTTATGGCTGCAAACATGCAGCAACAAAGACACATCACACTCAGACTCAGGGCAGTGCTTAACTTCATGGCTCTATTATGTCAGGTTTGTTTCATGACAGACAATCACTTATTATTTCACCCTGAACCAGTAACCCAACGACACTGACAGCGTCATGGGATTGGAGGATTTGAAATGGTCGGCTCTTCCTGCCGGCAGCAGATTGGCTATGCCGAAATAATATCTGGCCTCAAGATATAAGGAATTGCGCGAATTGATTCCCAGCTCGCCGCCAAGGCCGCCGGAAATTCCGAAGTCAACCTTGGCCTTCGTGGGATACCCATACTGCTGGGAGGTATGCAACGGGAAGTCGGGTACCGACGACACATGCTCATAATCAAAGTTCGACTTTACGGCATCGCCGATTCTGAACCCTATGGAGGGTCCCAGATTTATAAAAAACTTATGCCTGTTGCCGAAATAAATATGCGACATAAAGGGAATCTGGATAAAGTCTACCGTTCTGGAATAGCTGAACGGGGCGCCGTCGAAGTTCTCCTTCCAACCACGCTGTTCCCAATTGACCTCCACGACAAAACCGAAATGGTTTTCCTCTGTGTAACGGAAGTTGAGACCTGCGTTGGCGCCGGGGAGCATCGACTGTCGCACGCTTGGCGAAAAATTCACCATGGAGAGGTCCAGCCCGGCGTGGGCACCCACAGATATCCTCGAGCTGTAATGTGTCTGGGCGCCGCATTCCAAAGCCGCGACACTCCCCAAGACAATGGCCGTGAAAAGAATCAGATTCCGGAGCACTCTCATCTCACCACTGTTTTATCCACGAGATTTCCCGGAAGATACCTCACCATGTATACCACATTGTTGAGAAGTCCGCTCCAGTTGTCGGGACGTTTGAGTTCGTAATCGCTCTGAAGCATGTTGTCCGACAGGCCGAGACCGTTGATGTCGCCGTTAGATTGCGACAAACCCTTCACAAAGTAGGTGACAACATCGTAGCCAACACCCGAATATGCGGGGAAAGTGCCCGGCACGGCATTGTTGAACATCTCGCGGTATTCGGCGGTATATCTGCTTACGTCACTGCTGCGGCTGTCCATGAAGAAACGAGCCGGAACTATCACGCTGTTTTCGCCGAACTTCTCGCCGAGAGTGCCGTCATATACTATCCAGTTGGGGCGTCCTATCACCTTCACCTCCGCCAGCGGTTCTTTGGCGGTTGCTTCGGCGACAACGCCGAGGAATTCACTGACATCGTTCTTGGCCGTGGGATAACTGTATATGAGGTACTTTCCATTCTGCGCCAGCGGTTTGTTACGCAGGTCGTCGAGAGTACGCGAGCGTACCGACATGGGGTCCCACACCTCCTGGAGCGATTTGGCCATAGCGTCATTGGCATCTTCCTCTCCCGTGAACACCAGCGTATACCCAGGATAATTATCCTTGACCCACGTGGCTATGGAAGTGTTGAACATGGCAGGAGGCGTAATGAGCTGCACGATGTAGGGATTGTCGAGATAATCCTCATTATACACATCGAGAGTGTTTACAAGATTCACATGGTTGTCGCGGGCAAACTCGCCGAGCCATAGAGGCATGTCCTTTTCCGCCGAGGATATCATCAGTGTGGGCCGGAATCCGGCAAGTTCATCGAGAGCCCCTTCCGGGTTATGGCTACCGTCGATGACCTTCAGGTCGACCTTGATACCGCTGTTGCGAATGTTGTCGAGCGCGAGCAGCACACCGCGCAGGAACTCACGGTCTTTGCGTGAGGAGGTCTCGTCGGTGACCACTGCCAGACGTATTGCCGGCATACCGTCGTCTGCCACGCCGTGAGTATCGTCATATATGGCGCTGATGCCCTCGCTGCTTTCCTCCCGGGGGTCAAGACGCGCTACCTCCCGCGTAACCTCCACCTTGCGAATCAACGGTATACCAACCCATACATTCTTCTTAAGCTCCGTACCCTTGTTGGCATCCTTGAGCACATCAACGGGTATGCCGTGATTGGCAGCTATCGAAGCCCATGTATCCTCTTTCCGTACCTTGTAAGGCTCAAAACCTGTCAGACGGTCCTCGGTGACGGTTTCCATAACACGTTCAACGCCGGTTCCTGATTCGGGTATCTTTATCTTGGCTCCTGCCTGGAAATTCTTTTCCGACACACCGGGATTATGTCGCATGATTGCCTTTACAGAGACATTGTATCTGCGCGATACTCCAAAGAGCGTGTCGCCCTTTTTAACCGTATAGAATATCTCCTTGCCGACATTATCCGACGACACGCCGGCCGAGGGCTGTTCAGCAGCCGGCGGCACATCGCTGCCACAGGGATAATATATCACGGAGCCCTTGTGCAGTGGCGACAGCTCTCCGGGGTTCCAGCTCGACAGTGTCGACCGGTCCCAGCCGTAATCGTGGGCCAGCCCATACATGGTGTCGCCTTTTTTTACTTCATACAGATAAAAGGGTCGCCCCAGCACATTTACCGTACGTAAGGCGCCTTGAGCCATGATGCCGACGCTTGCCAGCACCACGACCATTATCAATTTCCATATCTTCGTCGCAGTTGTTGCCATATTTCTTTATTCAAGACTTTAATCCACAGGACCTGTGGCCGTGCCTGCTTTCTTGTAGTTCACTATGTTTATGTCGCCGCTTTTCTTATACTTCGTGCCGTCGGAGCCTTTGGCTTCTATCACGTAGTAGTAGACACCAGGCTTGACAGTCTTCCCCTTATACTTGCCGTCCCAGCCCTTCGACGGGTCGGTGAAATGGAAGATCTGGTTGCCGTAACGGTCGAATATCCAGCATTTGAAGTCGAGGAGGGAGCGGTAAGCCACTTTCCACACATCGTTGACTCCATCGTCGTTGGGCGAGAACGCGTTTGGAATCCGCAGGTCGGAAGCTCCAATGCCTATGGTGTACACATCGCTGTAGACATCGCAGCTGCCGTCGGCATTGCTCCCTACATAGCGCATATAATATGTGCCTTCCTCCTCAAATGTATATTCCACTTCACGCTCGGTAAATCGGAATTCTGTATTCTGAAATTCGGGGTCACGTGAGAGCTGCCACTCATCATGGATGACGGCTTCCGTTACAGAGGCGGTGAATTTGATAACTGCCGGCGCAGAGCCTCCCAGTTCAGCCGAGGACTCACCGCTGATGATGTTCGACGGGTCGCTCTCCTCACCTTCGTCGGGAAGATTGGTCTGCACGGCTTCAGTATGCGCCGCAAGGCCGTTGGGTATTATCGTGGCAGACACAGCACTCTTTGCCATACCCCATTCCTCCAGAAACCTGTCGCCGGTCACGGTGATTGACGTGCTGCAATAGAGTGGCGGCGTGAGCGTCATCACTCCCGGGAGGTCAGCAAGTATTTTTGTAGTGGGAACCCTGTCGTATACGCCATCGCTCTCATTCCATTCCTCGGTGGTGTATTCCACCCGGATTTCGCGGCTCAGCTCCTCGGGCCGGCCGTCGATGGTGTAGATATTGATGGCTTTTCCTTCGCCGTCAATATCGATATGGGTATAGTCGCAGTCCTGGGTATCGGCAGCCTTTAGCGAGCGTATGTCGAAAGGCTGGTCGGCATAATTCACGAGCCATATGCACGTGTTGCGCCCATCCTGGGTGAATATGTATCCCACATTACCCCGGGGATTGTGCACCACAGCGTCCGCGCCATCCCAGGAGAAGGTGACAGGCTCGGCATAACCCCCTCCCATGTTGCCGTAACGCGAGATCTGCAGGCCGCTGCCGGCTCCTGACACACGCATCTCCGTGAGCTCGCCGGCGTCGTAGGCCACATATACCTTCTCCAGTCCGGTCTTGCGCTCCGGAGTGACCTCTATGACCTTGTGACTTCCTCCTTCAAACCGCACCTCCATGCCCTGGGCGTATGGCACGGCGGCTGACAGGAGTGTAAACGTCATCGCTATTTTTAGTGCTGTTGATTGCATTGATACGGGGTCTTTTACCTTAGGCTCTGTTCCTTAAAAATTGTTTACGCAGGGGCGGTGGATTTTCGCGGAAA
>CAJUAT010000047.1 GCA_910584525.1 uncultured Muribaculaceae bacterium
CGCTCAATTTTATAATCTGAAATCAGCAAGTTGAACTTGCGAAACTTGAATAATTGAGTGATTGAAGGAGTGCTTTCCGAAGTGCGACTTTATGCCGCCTGTCGAGCCGGGCATACGCTGCATATTGCGCAGAACAAACGGAGCAGCTCTATGCTGTCCGTTTTGCCGGTGCGTCGCCCCGCGACGATAACGGTAGTGTTCGCGCCGATAAGTTGCGTGAGGCGTTGGGGCTTGTTAAAGTACACTTTCTTCTGTGCCATCGTCGGGATTATTCTTTGGGTCAGGGAAAAGCGAGTCAAATTGGCGTCGGCTCATTGAATGGCTCACCAGCCTGCGGCTGACGTTCGCCATGAGCCTCGTCTATTGTCGGAAAAAAGTTCCGACAATTCGAGGTCGACTTCCTCAAACTCGACATCTTCAATGTCGATGGTTTCACGGCGGTATTTCTCAATCATGGCCGAGATTTTATCGGCGAGATTGGGAATACAGCCGTCAGTTCCCAGTCTATAGCGTTTCTCAAAGCCACCTCGGAACAGCTCAGCAAGGTAAGAGCGCGTTCCTTAAGAGCGCGTTCCTTAAAAATTGTGAACATAATCCTCGGCGGCGGCGTTCCTTTTATAGGTAAAACAGAAAGCATTTGTGCATTATGAGGATGCTTGTAGGGACGCGCCATGGCGCGTCCGCATCCGGTGAAATTAATGGGAGAGATTATGAAGTCGAAAGTAATAGAGGCATTGCTTGATGCGTTGAAAAGAGGGGGGTTGGGCACAGGCTCCTGCCCCATGCCGGTACCGGTTCCTGTGCCGATAAGGAACAAGCTCTAAAACGATTCAAGGTTCAGATGATGAGACACGGTCATCGCAAGGATGATAACGGAGGTCTTCCCGAACTGCTGATGGCCCGGTCGGGTCATGAGACGTCGGGAGTCCGCAAGGTGGTGATAACAGGGTGCGCCGTCAACGCGCTCCTGATGATAATGAAGCTGTGCGCCGGATGGTTCGGCCACAGCGAAGCTCTGGTGGCCGACGGCTTTCACTCGCTCAATGATGTGGCTGTCGACCTTATCATGCTTGTCTTCGTGGGTATCTCCTACCGCAAGGCCAGCGCTGCATATGCCTATGGCTATGGCAAATATGAGACACTCGCCTCCCTGCTGATAGCCATGCTGATGATATTCATATCGGTGATGATCGGCATCGAGGCCGTGGAGTCAATCATATCATATGCCCATGGCGCAGTGCTGGAACATCCCGACATATGGACGGTTTTCGCCGTGATAGCGGCTATGGGCACAAAAGAATGTCTGTACCATTACTATTCCGGGTCGGCACGCCGTTACGGGTCGATAGCCCTGAAAGCCGCCGGATGGCATCACCGCGTAGACGCCATGACCTCCGTAGCCACCCTCATAGGCGTGGTGGCGGCGCACTTCCTCGGCGAGAAATTCAGAGTGTTCGACCCCTGCGCCTCCCTGCTGATCGCCTTGATGATTCTTATCCCCGCATTGCGGCTCCTCATACCCACCTTCACCGAACTTATGGAGAAGTCGTTGCCTCATGACGAAGAAGAAAAGGCCCGCAAGACTATCGGAGAAGTGGCCGGCGTTGAAGGGATAGCATCACTGAAGACACGCCGCTCGGGCCACAACCGGATGTTCGACATAGCCATATATGTGGCGCCGGGCACAACCGTGGAACAAGGCGCCGCAATAGCCGGCAAGATCGAGGAAGCTCTGCAACATTCTTTCTGCCCGCACATCTTCGTCTCCGTAATGACAAAGCCGCGGGCGACGGATCACCCACGGCAGTAAGACCCCATCCCACAAAAAATGTTAACGCAGGGGTCTTAATCCCCTGTCACGCATGGCGCAACAGGGGAATGTTTATTTCAGACGCAGGAAGGAATAGCCGAAACGTTCTGCAGCCTCCCTTTCGAGCTCTTCGCGGAACTGCGGAGCAGCTACGGAAATCATCAGCTTGGCACGCTCGGCAAGATTCTTGCCCCGGAGGTTCACGATACCGTTCTCCGTGACGATATAGTTCGTCTGGAAACGGGTGGTGACCACACCGGCACCTTCGGTGAGAACAGGCTTGATCTTGTTCTGTCCCTTGTTGGTGGTGGAGAGCATGGCGAGGAACGAGAGTCCCCCCTCGCTGCGGCTCGAGCCATACACAAAGTCATGCTGGCCTCCTACGCCGCTGAAGATTTTCCTCCCTATCGAGTCGGCGCATACCTGACCCGTGAGATCTATCTCCAGACATGAGTTTATCGACATCACCTTGGGGTTGCTGGCTATGGTGAAAGGATTGTTGGTCCATGCCACATCCTTGAAGATAATGTCGTCGTTATAGTCGAGGAAGTCATAGAGGGCCTTTGAACCGAGAGCGAGCGAGGCCACCGACTTTCCGGGCATCACCTTCTTGCAGGAGTTGTCGATCACGCCGCTCTTCAGCAGAGGCAACACGCCGTCGGTCATGGCTTCCGTATGCAGGCCGAGATGCTTATGGCCCGACAGTGCCCTGATCACAGCGTTGGGGATACCTCCCACGCCAATCTGCAGCGTGGCCCCGTCGGGAATAAGCTCGGCGATATAGTTGCCGATGCGTATCTCCTCTTCGGTAGGCGTGGCCGTAGGTACCTCCACCAACGGCTCCGACACCTCGACGGCGGCGGCAAGCTGGCTGAGGTTTATCACGGCATCACCCGGCGTGAATGGAACATAAGGATTGATCTGGGCAATCACCCTGTCGGCACATTCCACGGCAGCCGTGGCAAGGTCGGCCGACACTCCGAAGCTCACATTCCCCTCGGCATCCGGCATCGAACAGTTGATCAGCGCCACATCCACACGGCACGTACCGTCACGGAACAGCTCCGGCACCTCCCCCAGGAAGCGCGGTGTCATCGTGCCGTAACCCTCCGCAATCCACTGCCGGAAGGCGTTCGATACGAAGAAAGAGTCAATCAGGAAAGAGTCCTTGAACTCCGGGCGGCAAAGCGGCGATGGCCGGCGGCCTACCGCGAAACCGGAATAAATCACCACGTCCTTAAGTCCGGGACCACGCTCTGCCAGAGCCTCGCACAATACCTCGGGTATCGACGTTGACCCCTGGATGTAGACATGGTCGCCGCTCTCTATCAGTCGGACAGCCTCGGCGGGCGTCACATATTTCGTACCGTTCATGGCTTGTTGTTGAAGTTCTTGAGATAACGTTCCA
Source organism: uncultured Muribaculaceae bacterium (assembly GCA_910584525.1). Classification (GTDB taxonomy): domain Bacteria; phylum Bacteroidota; class Bacteroidia; order Bacteroidales; family Muribaculaceae; genus Lepagella. Next base: position 3,219 of record CAJUAT010000047.1, read on the forward strand.
AGCGCTCGAACTGCTCGTCGCTGGAGACCATCGACACACACGCGCGAATGCCTTCCTGCTCGCTGCCGGTGGTGGCAAGAGCTATGGAGCTGATGCCATGCTTCATGAGTTCCTTCTGCAGCTCCGCACCGCTCATGCCGTCACGGCCTATCGTGAAGAAGAAACCGTCGGCTATAGGCTCGTCGCCATCCATGTCGTAGACAATCCTGAACCCATTCTGCTCGAAAAGCTTCTTCATCCTTTCGGCACGCCGGCCATACTCCGAACAATGCTCCACAAACGGGAGCTCTCCCTCTACCGCCGCCTCGAGCATCCGGGCCAGCGCGAACTGCGCCGAATGCGATGTGCCCGACGACGACACATACAGCACTCCATATATATAAGCGTCGCCGAAACGGGGTATCTCATAGAACTTCTCCAGATAGTCGTATTTGGTGTCGTAGACCTTGTCGCCGATGCATACCAGCGCTATGCGCTGTCCGGCATAGCTGAAGATCTTCGACCCCGACAGAAGCAGGATATAATTGTCGGTATACCTTGCCACCGTCGAGCCCACCGCGCCGGGAGCCTGTATGTCGCGCCGGAAATCCATGCCGAAATATGCCATGTCCTCCAGTACTATCGCGTCATACTTCGTGGCGAGACGTCCGATAATCTCCAGCTCCTCCTCTGTAAGGTTGGTCCATGCCGGATTGTTGGGATTGCTGTACATGATTCCCGTCACGTTCCCCTTGCTGAGGTAACTTTCGAGCTTGGCCTCGAGAGCCTTTCCGCGATAGGGGTAAATGTCGAACTGTTCGGTCTTGATGCCGAGCACCTTGGCCTGCTGACGGTTGGCCGGGAAACCGGGCATGATGAAGAGCATGGTGTCTTTCTTCTCCTTGAGGCGCTGAGCCAGGAGGAGCTGCAGCGTGAAGCTGCCCTGCATGGAGCCGACAGTGGGTATTATACCTTTCTCGTCAATATCGATGTCGAGGAAGCGTTTCAGGAATGCCTTTCCGGCTTTCTTGAGGCGCGGCACCCCCTGGATGGGGGGATATATGTTGGCCACGCCCTCGCGGAGGGCCTCTATCTCGGCCTCCACGCCAATGGACTCGGCGTCAAGACCGGGATTGCCTATTTCCAGATGAATCATCGGCTCGCCGGCACTCTGCTCCAGCTCGTGGGCAAGACCGCATATCTGCCGGATGGTGGCCCCGGCTACATCCATGATGCCCAGACGCTTCACAGCATTGTCAAACTCTACGTCGCTGATCGGAAACATATCGGGTAGGGTGTTATTTGTTGCACATTTCCATTGCTTTCTCTCTGCCTGCGCGGAAGGCGGCGATGTTGGCTTGAACTATGTTCTCGCCCTTGGCGCCGAACACCTGCGCGATGGCCTTCTCTATCTTCTCGGCCGGTATGTCGATGAAAGGAGAGGCGGCGCCGAGCAGCGTAAGGTTGGAGCTGCGTGCCGAGGCCACGCTCTTGGCTACCTCCTCCATGTCGAAGGCCACCACCCTGTCATGACGCGAAAGCTCTTCCTCGATGCGGTGCATCTCCGGATAATTGTCGATGTTCACGAAGGGGAGTGTGGAAGTCACTATCCACCCGTTGGCCGACAGATAAGGAAGATATCTCAAGGCCTCCATAGGCTCGAGCGACACTATCAGGTCGGCGCCACCGAGGGGTATGAGGTCGGAATGTATGGGGTCAGAACTCAACCGGAGGTTCGACTGCACGTCGCCCCCACGCTGGCTCATGCCGTGCACTTCAGCCTGTTTGAGGTAAAGATTGTCGGCAAGCGCCGCCGAACCCAGTATGGTGGCTATCGTAAGGATGCCCTGGCCGCCTACTCCGGCCAATACTATATCGCTTTTCATGGTCTTACTTGTTATTTGTTGCGTTTGCGGCCTTGGCTTTGGCGGCGGCATGGCGCCGTGCCGTCTGGATGCACTCACGCCGCGAGATGATCACCGACAGTCCCTTGTGGTTGATTTCCTCTTCGAAGAGTGCCTTTATCTGGTCGTGCAGTTTGGGGAGCGAGTCGATGGTGCGCACATGTTTGGGGTCGGCGCCGAGGCCGAGGCATATCTCCTCGAGCTTGCCTGTGCCCTGCGAATCCTGGCCGCCCGTCATGCCCGTGGTAAGGTTGTCGCTGATCACCACCACGATGTTGGAATCCTCGTTGATGGCGTCAAGCAGGCCCGTCATGCCGCTGTGGGTGAAGGTGGAGTCGCCGATAATGGCCAGCGATGGGAACTGACCGGCATCCGCCGCACCCTTGGCCATGGTGATGGAGGCACCCATATCCACGCACGAGTCTATGGCATTGAAAGGCTTGAGGAAGCCGAGGGTATAGCAGCCTATGTCGCCGAATACCTTCGCATCGGGATATTTCTCCAGCGCGGCGTTCATGGCGCTGTAAACATCGCGGTGACCGCATCCCTGACACAAGGCGGGCGGACGCGGCACAACTATCTCGGAGGCTGCCGGAACTTCGCGCCTGATAAGGCCTTCCACCTCGCCAGCCGCGTTGACGATGGCCTTTCCAACCTCGTCGGGATCGAGTTCGCCGTCGCGCTTCACCTCGCCGCTATGCTTGCCGCAGATAGGCTTCCCTTCATAAAGGAGTCCGCGTACCTTCTCCTCGATGAAGGGCTGTCCCTCCTCAAGGATGAGAAGTTTTTCGCACTTGTCGTGGAGAGTTCTGATCATCTTGGCGGGCAGAGGATACTGTCCTATCTTCACCACGGGGAAAGGCACTTCGCCCTCGAAGCTCTCGCGCAGGTAATTGTAGGCCACGCCGCTGGCGATAATTCCCAGACGATGGTCGGCACCCTCCTCATATCTGTTGAAGGGAGACTTCTCCGACTCCTCCATGAAGAGTTGCTGTTCGGCTATAAGCTGACGGTTCCTGACTTTAGACACGGCAGGCATGAGCACCCAGCGCCGCGGGTCGGCGGGATAATGGAGATTATTCTCCTGCGAGGGCTCTTCGTCGGTCTCCACCACCGCGCGTGAATGCGACAGGCGTGTCACCAGGCGTGTAAGCACCGGAATCATGCAACGTTCGGAAAGCTCGAAGCCGTAACGCGCCATATCATAGGCCTCCTGCTGTGTGCCCGGCTCAAGCATGGGAACCATAGCGAAGCTGCCGTAATAACGCGAGTCCTGCTCATTCTGCGACGAATGCATCGACGGGTCATCGGCGGCGATTACCAGCAGACCGCCGTTGGCTCCGGTCATGCCAGAGTTTACAAAGGGGTCGGCGGCTACATTCAGTCCCACATGCTTCATGGAGGTGATGGCACGCTTGCCGCAGTACGACATGCCCAGAGCCTCCTCCATGGCTGTCTTTTCATTGCTCGACCAATGGGAGTGGACGCCTCTGGCCCGTGCCACGGAATCCTTCTGTATATACTCCAAAATTTCAGTCGACGGGGTACCCGGATAGGCATATGCCCCCGACAGTCCCGCATTGATGGCTCCGAGCGCTATGGCCTCGTCGCCCAACAAGAGTCGTCTCATCTTCATAGTTTAGATTTAAGTCGATAAAGCTGCTATCGCCCTATCTGTGTTTTATAATTGCAAATATAGTCTTTTATTCGTAATTTAGCAAAAAATTATGTTTTTTCATCTCCGGCCCATATGCTTAAGGGCCCGCACTATCCGTTATTAGAGCGCGTTCCTTAAAATTTCGAGGCCGTAGGGCGGCTCTTTTCGAGCAGATTTTACGAGTCGAGGAGGGAGCGATGCGGGCATCGTGACTGACGAGACCTCGGGAAATATGCCGAAAAGAGACGGGGCGGAGGTGATTTAATGTCGTCGGAGTTATTCCTATGATTGAAAGATACCTCGTCCGATACCCTTCCGGTCTCAGCATTAGAGAATAAGGATTTATTATTATTCTTTAATATAAGGATACGCGATTTGTAAAAATATTATAATTGACAAAAATGATTTATAAGCGCATATTAACAATCTCGGAGGCCTTGACGCGGAGGAAGTTACCTTCGCCCTCGCAGACTTGGCCGCTTTTAGCCGCTTGCTGTCAGTCACATACCTCGGTATGCTCCTTCAGCAACCGGTTAAAATCGTCTCAAGTCTGCGTCCCCTACGGTCCCGAAATTTTAAGGAACGCGCTCTAAGCGTTATGAAGAGACTATCAATACTGCTGATGATGCTGGTGATTACCGCCGGCACTATCCTTGCCGATTACGTCAACTGGACGTACCGGGTCAAGGGCGACAACACTTCGGAACCGCAACTGGAAATAACCGCCACCATAGCTCCCGGCTTTCATCTGTATGCCCCGGAGACTCCCGACGGCGGCGGACAGCCATTGCAGTTCCATTTCAACACCAAGGGGTGCTCCCTCTCTGGCAAACCCAAAGCAAGCAAGAGCTACACTAAAGAATACAGCGATATTTTCGAGGTCGACGAATACTACTATACCGGCACTGTCACCTTTGTGCAGCGGCTGAAGCCTACCGCTTCCGACTGGCAGGTAAATGCCGAGATGAACGGTCAGGTGTGCGACGACTCCGGCTGCTACCGCGTGCTGGGCTCCAACCTTTTCAAGGGTAAGGCTCCCGTCACCGCCGACATGAAGGCCGACGCCAAAGAGGAAGGAAAGAATAAAAAGGAGGAGTCGCGCGACTCTCTGGCCACCGCCGTGGCCGCTATGGCCGACTCCCTCCAGGGCGCCGAACCTTTCATGACCCCGGAGCCTAACATGTCGTCGACGCGCGTCTCCGACTGGTGGGCAAACGTCGAGGCCGAGTTCAAGGTCTTCCACGAAGACTCCGAACAGCAGTCGCGATCCCTCTGGTACATTTTCATTGCCGGTTTCATCGGCGGTCTCATAGCTTTGGTCACTCCATGCGTATGGCCCATGATTCCCATGACGGTGAGCTTCTTCCTGAAACAGAACAAGTCGAAGCGCAAGTCTATCGTCACCGCCATGGTCTACGGCCTCTCCATCATTGTGATATACGTTCTGTTGGGGCTTGTGGTGACAGTGATTTTCGGAGCCTCGGCACTCAACATGCTGGCCACCTCCGCAGGCTTCAACATTGCCTTCTTCCTGCTGCTGCTCGTATTCGCCTTCAGTTTCATGGGAGGTTTCGAGCTGACTCTGCCCGCAAAATGGACCAACCGTATTGACTCGCGGGTTGACAGCACCACCGGCTATCTGTCGATATTCTTCATGGCCTTCACGCTGTCGCTGGTATCGTTCAGCTGCACGGGTCCCATCATCGGCACCCTTCTCGTGGAGGCTGCCGCCACCTCCAATTTCGTGTCTCCGGCCGTGGGAATGTTCGGCTTCGCACTCGCCCTGGCCCTCCCCTTCACCCTTTTCGCCTGCTTCCCCACGATGCTCAAGTCTATCCCCAAGTCGGGCGGCTGGATGAACACAGTTAAAGTGGTGCTCGGGTTCCTGGAGCTGGCTCTGGCGTTGAAGTTCCTCTCCGTGGCCGACCTCGCCTATGGCTGGCGTATCCTCGACAGAGAGGTCTTCCTCGCTTTATGGATTGCCATCTTCGGTCTGCTCGGCGCTTATCTGCTCGGCTGGATCACGCTCCCTCACGACGACAAGCTCGAGAAGATAGGCGTAACACGTTTCTCGCTCGCACTTATATCCATCAGCTTCTCCATATATATGATTCCGGGCCTGTGGGGTGCTCCGCTGAAGAGCATCAGCGCCTTCGCGCCTCCTGCCTATACCCAGGACTTCAACCTTTACAACGGCGACATTCATCCGCAGACCAACGATTATGAGCGCGGCATGCAGCTCGCCGACTCGCTGAAACGCCCTGTGCTGATCGACTTCTCCGGCTTCGGATGCGTAAACTGCCGCAAGATGGAGGGCGCCGTATTCGCCAACCACGAGGTGAAGAAAATCATCGACGAGGATTTCATCCTGATCACGCTCATGGTTGACGACAAGAAGGAACTGCCTGTTCCCGTGACTGTCAAGGAATCCGACGGGCGCGAGACTACGCTCAGAACATATGGCGACAAGTGGAGCTTCCTCGAGAGATCCAAATTCGGGTCGACCGCCCAGCCCCATTATGTGATTGTCGACAACCAGGGGCTTCCCCTCAACAAGGCATACGGCTACGATGAGAATGTCGACAAGTTCCTGGATTTCCTCAACCGTGGCCTTGTCAACTACAAGAAGGAAAGGAGCGAGCGGAATTGAGACGGTCACTGATATTTACGGTGCTTCTGCTTGCGGCGATGTCGGCGGCAAGCTCTCAGACGCTTACACGCACCTACATAGAGCTTGCCGACTCCGCCGACAATTATATGAAGCGGGAGCGTTGGGAGGATGCCGAGCGCATGATTATGGGCGCGTTGAGGCATGAGCCGGCCAACCGCAGCAACTGGCTGCTATGGTCGAATCTGGGAGTGGTGCGCACACACCGCGACAACTATTCAGGCGCTCTGGAGGCTTATGATATCGGGCTTTCAGGCGCTCCCCGTTCCACGGTACTCCTTTCTAACAGGGCATGGACTCATCTCTATTTCGACCATCCCGGAGAGGCCATGGCAGACCTCGACAGGACGATTTCGCTCGACTCTCTGCAGGCATGGCCGCTGAAGATGCGCGGTCTGCTCACCATGACGCGCACGCCCGACAAGGCATTGCGGGATTTGCATCGTTCCGACTCCATAGCCTCCGGCGACGCTGCCGTGAAAGGAGCCATAGCCGACATCCTTGCCGCCCGCGGCCAAACCGCCGATGCCGTGGATTATTATGAGGCGTCGCTCAAACTGGCGCCCGACGACATGGTGTCGTACAAGCTGCTCCTCATTCTTACCGACACCGGCAACAGTTCCGACACGCAGGACCGCACCATCAACGCGCTTGCCAAATGGCCCGAAAATCCCGGGCTGCATCTGGTAAGGGCCTTGCAGCACAAGAAAAACCTGCAGACCGATGCCTGCGAACGTGAACGACTCCGGGCCCTTTCTCTCGGCGCCGACCCCGTGCTCGTAAACCAGATTCTCGGCAATCCTCCTCGCCGACAGTGACTTATAAGAGCGCGTTCCTTAAAAGTTATCAACACCCCCATCCCCCTTTCACTTTTTTTTCGTAATTTTGCAGTCCGATTATGGACGTACTGGCTCTACATATAGAATATCTGTTGCGAAGGCACGACTGTGTGGTTGTGCCTGGCATAGGGGCATTTCTGAATGTAGAGCAAGCTGCAGCTCTCGACGACATCAACGGGGTATTCCGTCCCATGACGAGCGAAGTGCGGTTCAACAGTGCCGTAAGCCATGACGACGGTCTTCTGGCATCATCGTATGCACGCCGACAGCGCGTACCTTTCGCGGACGGCCGCGATATGATGCGCAGAGCCGTTGAGGAGATGAAAGGGATTCTCTTCGCGGAAGGTCAGGTCACCGTGGGACGTCTCGGAATACTGACGGCCGAAAACGGGGTAGTGGCTTTCAAGCCTTTCTCCACGCCGGCCAACATTGCCGCTCGTCTCGGCCTTCTCCCTGTCAACACCCTTTCACATGCCGTGAAAGCTGCTGAAGATGCCGACGACATCAATATCTACCGCTACCACCAGCAGCAGCCGGCCGCTACGCCCGTAGCCGTAAAGCCGGCACCCGACGCCGAAAGCCATAAACGCTTCGATACCGACAGGAACTATTACATTCCTGTCAACAAGATTTTCGCACGCATGACCGGCATCTTCGTGATAGTGGCTTTGATAGGGATAAGCGTGTTGTTGCCCTTCGGGCGTGACCAGCGTGTCGACCAGGCATCAGTAGTTCCTGTCAGGGCCATAACCCAGGCCGTGCAGCAGCACACCGCCGAACCGGAGCCTGTGACACCGGCACCCGCACAACCTGCCGCCGTTGTCCCCCAGCACAACAGCTGGCACATTATTGTGGCCACCTTCCACAACCATGACCAGGCGCAGGACTTCATCAACGCCAACAACGACAAAGGGTATACCCTCTCCGTGATTTCCTCGGGCAAGACACACCGCGTTTCCGCTTCCGACGCCGCCGACAAGGAGCCCCTCGTCGACATTCTCCTCTCCAAAGATTTCCAGTCTGCCTTCCCCCAGGCCTGGATATTCAATTCCGACAAATAATGGCTCAATCCTTTTTTGCGGTGCATTTAAACTTCTTCTCTCAGCTTTCTGGCGCGTTTTGGAAATCACAGATCTGATCCGAAACTGTTCTTTTTTTTGTATCACAGAACTGACCGGAACTGCACCGAGATGCGATAATTTTGAATTTGTGAATGTCGAATTTTGAATTTTGAATCGTTCGTTGAATTTTGAATCGTCGTTGAATTTTGAATCGTTCGTTGAATAAGCTGCCGGCTGTATCTATTGCAATCTGCCTCGAAGAGGCAAGACATGGTTAACCCCACCTTTACGAGCTGGGTTGACGGCGCCAGCCGGCGGCACAGCGAGTTAGGTGGGGATCTTAGACCGCAAAATGACAGCAGAATCGGAGATTCTGCACTAATGGATATGATTCCCTTGCACTAATGAATAATTTACACAACAGGTTTCCGTTCTGTATTTATGAAAATGCAGAATCCATTCTTATCAATGAAACTCTATATCCCTCTGGTTGCGGCAGTTATGATGCTTGTGTCGAGCTGCGGCAAAAAGGGAGAGCCGGAACCCGTTCCCTCGGCCGACATCAAGCGCGTCACCCTGGTATACGCTGTCAACTACAGCAGTCTCTCATCGATATTCGCCCTGAATACCGCCGACATGCTTCGCGCCCTGGAGAAAGCCGAAAAAGGGGCCGACCGTCTGCTCGTTTACCGCACGGATTCTCCCGAATCCACCGGCCTTTATGAAGCCGTCAACTCCAACGGAATATGGAACTGGAAACTCTTGCGTGAATACCCGCGCAACACCACATCCACCAATCCCGAGAAACTTAACAAGGTTCTCGAGGATGTATGCGCTATCTATCCCGGTGTGAAACGCACTCTTTATTTCTGGGGCCACGGCACATCCTGGACGCCCTATTTCTCTTCCCATCTCACAGGCCATGACAAACAGCGCCGTAGGCTCGCAGACCCCCGGGGATTCGGCGCCGAATATGCCGGCATATCCACCGACTGGATGGATCTTGACGGACTTGCCGACGCCATTCCCGACAATGCCTTCGACATAATATGGTTCGACTGCTGCTACATGAGCTCCATGGAAGTGGCCTATGAACTGCGCGACAAGGCCGATTATCTCATAGCCTACCCGTCGGAAGTGTGGGACAAGGGCCTCAATTATGCCGATGCCATGCCCCCGATGCTCCGCGAGACGCCCGACATCAAGGAAAGCGCACGGACCTTCTTCGAGTATTACAACAAGAGCACCGCCGTGACAGTAGCCGTGATGGACCTCGGCAAGATAGAACCTGTAGCGGCAGCCGTGGCCCGCATAGTCGCCGACTTCGACTGGACAAGACCTGTCAATACCTCCAACTACCGCCGTGGCGGCAGCGAAGCATACCACGACCTGCGACAGCTTATGGCCGAACGTGCCGCCGACAACCCGGAATATACCGCAGAGCTCGACCGCGCGCTCGCCGACTTCATAATCTATCACGACCACTCCCTGACCGATTTCAACGGCAGGAAATGGCTCAACCCAGACCTCTCCGACATCAGCGTCTACAACTTCCGCGACGCCTCAACTCAAGCCGACCGTTACTACCAGACTCTCGACTGGTACAAAGCCGTATACAACAACTGACTCAAGACCTGAATTAATAATTTGTGGAATTAAGATTAAATTGCTAAATTCGCAACAAATCTTAAAACCATGAACCGAATCACACTCAGTGCCGAATGGCCGGAGATGCCTTCGTTTGCGGAGGGAATCCGCCGTGCACCCGACCGCGGCTATACTCTCAATCCCGAAAAAACCAGACTCGCGCTTCAGAACGCCTTACGCTATCTTCCCCCGGAACTTCATGAGAAGGCTATCCCGGAGTTTCTCGACGAGCTGCGTACCCGCGGCCGCATCTACGGCTACCGTTTCCGACCCGCCGGCGACCTCAAGGCTAAACCCATAGACCAGTACAAAGGGAAATGCCTCGCCGGCAAGGCTTTCCAGGTGATGATCGACAACAATCTCAGCTTCGACGTGGCCCTCTACCCTTACGAACTCGTCACGTACGGAGAGACCGGCCAGGTGGCTCAGAACTGGATGCAGTACCGGCTTATAAAGAAGTACCTCGAGGAGCTCACCGATGAGCAGACATTGGTTGTGGAATCGGGTCACCCCTTGGGTCTCTTCCCCTCGCGTCCCGACGCTCCGCGCGTGATCATCACCAACGCCATGATGGTCGGCATGTTCGACAATCAGGCCGACTGGCACGAGGCCATGCAGTTGGGAGTTGCCAACTATGGCCAGATGACGGCCGGCGGCTGGATGTACATAGGTCCGCAGGGGATAGTGCACGGCACCTTCAATACCATACTCAACGCCGGGCGCATGAAGCTTGGCGTTGCCGACGACGGCGACCTCCGCGGTCATCTCTTCGTATCGTCGGGACTCGGCGGCATGAGCGGCGCTCAGCCCAAGGCCGCCGAAATAGCCGGTGCCGTGGCTATTATAGCTGAAGTCGACGAGTCGCGCATAAAGACCCGCACTGACCAGGGATGGGTATCGGCGGTGACCGATTCCATACCCGAGGCCTTCGCCCTCGCCCGCAAGACCATGGCCGACAAACGCCCCCTCTCAATTGCTTATCACGGCAATATCGTCGACCTTCTGGAATATGCCGTGGAGCATGACGAGCACATAGAGTTGTTGAGCGACCAGACGAGCTGCCATGCCGTCTACGACGGTGGCTATTGCCCCGCCGACCTCTCTTTCGAGCAACGAACCGCCATGCTCCATGAGAATCCCGCCGATTTCCGCCGCCATGTGGATGAATCCCTCAAACGCCATTTCAACGCCATAAAGGCTCTCGTGGCACGCGGCACATACTTCTTCGATTACGGCAACGCCTTCATGAAGGCTGTCTATGATGCCGGCGTCAAGGAGATTTCAAAAAACGGCGTCGACGACAAGGATGGTTTCATATGGCCGAGTTATGTGGAAGACATCATGGGCCCGATGCTGTTCGACTACGGCTATGGCCCCTTCCGCTGGGTATGTCTCAGCGGCAAGCATGAGGACCTGGTAAAGACCGACCATGCCGCCATGTCGTGCATCGACCCCACACGCCGTGGCCAGGACCGCGACAATTACAACTGGATACGCGACGCCGAGAAAAACAACCTGGTGGTGGGCACTCAGGCACGCATTCTCTATCAGGATGCCATGGGACGTCTCAACATAGCGTTGAAATTCAACGATATGGTCCGCAAGGGCGAGGTGGGTCCCATCATGCTCGGCCGTGACCACCACGATGTGAGCGGCACCGACTCCCCCTTCCGCGAGACTTCCAACATAAAGGATGGTTCCAACGTTATGGCCGACATGGCCGTACAGTGTTTTGCCGGCAACTGTGCCCGCGGCATGAGTCTCGTGGCTCTGCACAACGGTGGCGGCGTCGGCATAGGCAAGGCCATCAACGGCGGCTTCGGCATGGTCTGCGACGGCTCCGACCGCGTGGATGAAATTCTGCGCAAAGCCATGCTCTGGGATGTGATGGGCGGTGTGTCGCGCCGCGCATGGGCAAGAAATGAAAATGCCCTCAAAACCGTCAGGGAATGGAACGACACCCAGGGCGCCAACGGCTTCGCCATTACCGAACCTTTCCTCGTAAATCCCGAACTCCTTAAAGACATCTGAACATGAGACTTGTGGAATGCGTGCCCAATTTTTCGGAGGGCAGAGACAGACAGAAAATAGAGAGCATTGTCAATGCTATAAAAGAGAGTGGAGAAGTAAGGGTGCTTGACGTGGATCCCGGCGAGGCCACCAACCGCACCGTTGTGACCTTCGTCGGGGAGCCGGAAGCAGTTGTAGAGGCTGCCCTTGCAGGTATGCGTAAGGCAGCGGAGGTGATTGACATGCGTCTGCATCACGGAGCGCATCCGCGCATGGGCGCCACCGACGTATGCCCGCTGATTCCTGTATCCGACATTACGCTCGAGGAATGCGCCGACCTGGCGAGAGACCTCGCCAAAAGAGCTTCCGAAGAACTCGGCATACCCTGCTACTGCTATGAGGCTGCGGCCTTCACGCCCGAACGCCGAAATCTTGCCGTATGCCGCGAAGGCGAATATGAGGCTCTTCCCGAAAAGATGAACCATGAGGGGAAAGGTCCCGACTTCGGCGACCGTCCCTTTGACGAGGCTGCCGCACGTACCGGCTGCACGGCCGTTGGTGCTCGCGACTTCCTGATTGCCGTGAATTTCAACCTCAACACCACCTCCACACGTCGCGCCAACGCCATAGCTTTCGATGTCCGCGAAAAAGGGAGACCGAAACGCGAAGGCGGCCGCCTTACAGGGAAGCCCCTCAAGGACGAGAATGGGAATACCATCATGATACCGGGCACCCTCAAGGGCACCAAGGCTATAGGATGGTACATAGATGAATATGGCATAGCCCAGGTATCGATGAACATCACCGACATACGGGCCACACCTCTGCACAAGGCTTTCGATGAGGTGAGCCGTGCCGCCGCCGCTCGCGGTCTGCGTGTCACCGGCACTGAAATCGTAGGTCTCGTCCCCAAATCCGCAATCCTCGACGCCGGTCGCCATTACCTCCGTATGCAGCAGCGTTCCCTCGGAATCCCAGAGAAGGAGATTGTAAAGATTGCCGTGAAGTCGATGGGTCTCGACGACCTGAAGCCTTTCGTAGCCGAGGAAAAAATCATAGAGGATATGCTCCGCAAGCCGGCCGACGGCCTCGTGGACCTCACGGCCCGCGGGTTTGCCGACGAGACGGCATCCGAATCGCCGGCTCCCGGAGGCGGATCAATATCTGCATACATGGGTGCTCTGGCCGCTGCTCTCGGCACTATGGTGGCAAACCTGTCAGCTCACAAACCGGGATGGGACGACCGCTGGGAAGAATTCTCCGACTATGCCGTAAAAGGACGCTTATGTATGGAGCGGCTTCTGTCTCTGGTGGATGAGGATACCGATGCCTTCAACAGGATTATGGCCGTATTCGCGATGCCCAAGAACACACCCGAAGAGAAGGCTGCACGTTCGGAAGCCTTGCAGCGAGCCACGGTGAATGCCATAGAGGTGCCTCTGCGCACCATGCAGGCCGCTTACGACACATTCGACATTCTCGAATACATGGCTGCCAACGGCAACCCGGCCTCGGTGAGCGATGCCGGTGTAGGAGCTCTCGCCGCCAGGGCTGCCGTGCTCGGCGCTTCACTGAATGTCAGGATCAATGCCGAAGGCCTCAAGGACAAGGAGCTCGCCGCCAGGTATATCCGGCAGGCTGAAGAAATAGTGGCAAAGGCCGTCGAGAAGGAAACCCACATCCTCGGTATCGTCAACAAAGTAATCAGCCAATGAAACGGTTAGTAATCACCAACGCCAACCTTTACACCCCCCGTGGTTGTCAGGCGCTGAAAGGTGCGGATATGGGCAATTTGCTGCATATTCCCCAGGCTGCGATAGTGGTGGAGGATGGCGTGATAGTATGGGTAGGCAGCGACAGCGAGATGCCCATGCTCGACGACAGCGCCGATGAGGAAATATATATGGATGCCCTCGGCCGCGCCGTGATTCCCGGTTTTGTCGACAGTCATACGCACCTTGTCTTCGGCGGCTATCGTCCCGAGGAGTTCGGCTGGCGTCTCAAAGGCGACACCTACATGAGCATCATGGAACGCGGCGGCGGCATACAGTCGACTGTCAACGCCACGCGCTCCATGACGGAGGATGAAATGGTGGAGAAAGCCGAATGGTTTATAGAGGAGATGAGCCGCATGGGGGTCACCACCGTTGAGGCCAAGAGCGGCTACGGGCTCGACACCGACACAGAGCTTCGTATGCTCAGGGCCATCCGCCGGCTTGCCGTCGACCCCGACCGCTCTGTAGATGTGGCGGCAACTTTCCTTGGCGCTCATGCCGTACCCGAGGAATACAAGGGCCGTACCGCCGAATACGTCTCGCTGATTATCGACGAGATGCTTCCCAAAGCAAAAGGACTGGCGGAGTTCTGCGACATATTTACAGAGAAAAACGTGTTTGAGCTCGATGACTCGCGACGACTGCTTGCCGCCGCCAAAGAGATGGGGTTCAAACTCAAGATGCATGCCGACGAGATAGTGCCCTTGGGAGGTGCCGAACTTGCCGTGGAGCTGGGTGCCGTATCTGCCGACCATCTGCTGCACGTCAGCGATGAGGGGATACGCCGGCTCGCCAAAGGCTCGACTGTGGCCACCCTCCTCCCCCTTACGGCATTCGCCCTCAAGGAGCCATTTGCGCCGGCACGCAAAATGATTGACGCCGGTTGCGCCGTGGCTCTCGCCACCGACCTCAATCCCGGTTCCTGCTTCTCCGGCTCAATACCCCTCACCATAGCACTGGCATGCATTTACATGGGAATGTCGGTGGAGGAAACGCTCACAGCCCTGACCCTCAACGGCGCCGCCGCTATCGGCCGAGCCGATAAAATCGGCTCGATAGAACCGGGCAAACAGGCCGACATCCTTATCCTGCATTTCGACTCCATCGACTCGCTCCCCTACTATGTAGGCATGAACACCGTAGACTGCGTGATAGCCCGAGGAGAAGTGGATTCAGTGATAAACGATTAAAGATCAACGATTAGTAATCCGCCGACCTTAGAGTCCTTAAAGTCCTTAATGACCTTAAAGTCCTTAAAAAAGACCTTAATAAAAAAGCCATGAATAAAGAAACTTACCGGATAGGGAGCTCCCGGCTCACCTATGACATCATAGAGAAAATACTCAAGCGCGGCATGCATCTTGAGCTGTCCGACGAAGCGCGCGCCAAGATTGCCCATTGCCGCGAGTACCTTGACCGCAAGACCGATGAGGATACGGTGCCTATCTATGGCGTAACCACCGGTTTCGGATCGCTGTGCGACAAACATATCAGCCGCGACGAACTCTCCACTCTTCAGGAGAATCTCGTGAAGAGCCATTCGTGCAGCATAGGCACGCCTGTGGATGCCGACATCGTGAAGCTGATGCTTCTGCTCAAGGCCCACGCCCTTTCAATGGGCTTCAGCGGCGTGCAGATACAGACCGTGGAACGCATCCTCGATTTCTATAACAACGACATCCTTCCCGTGGTGTTCGACCGTGGCTCATTGGGCGCTTCCGGCGACCTCGCCCCGCTGGCTAATCTCTTCCTGCCCCTCATCGGCGAGGGCGAGGTATGGTTCCGCGGTGAACGCAAGCCGGCAAAGCAGGTGCTCGACATAATGGGCTGGAAACCCATAAGGCTCATGAGCAAGGAGGGTCTGGCTCTGCTCAACGGCACTCAGTTCATGAGCGCCAACGGTATCAAGGCCCTTATCGACGGCTGGCATCTGGTGAATTGCTTCGACCTCTTCGGAGCCATGTCGCTGGAGGCTTTCGACGGCCGTATAGAACCCTTCTGGGACTGCATACAGCAGGTACGCCCTCACCCCGGACAGATTCAGACGGGCCGCATCTTCCGCCGAATCCTGAAAGGAAGCCAGATCATAGAGCAACACAAACAGCATGTGCAGGACCCATATTCTTTCCGTTGCATACCGCAGGTGCATGGCGCCATCAAGGATGCCATGATTCACGTCACCGACATCCTGCACATTGAGATCAATTCCGTGACCGACAATCCTACTGTCTATCCCGACGATGACATGGTAGTGTCGGGCGGCAACTTCCACGGCGAGCCGCTGGCACTGGCTTTCGACTACATGGGCGTGGCCTTGCACGAACTGGGCAATATCTCCGAGCGACGCGTGGCACAGCTTATCGACGGTCAGCGCGGTCTTCCCGAATTCCTTGTGGCCCATCCGGGCCTGAACTCCGGATTCATGATTCCGCAGTATGCCGCCGCCTCGGTGGTGAGCCAGAACAAGATGTACGCATGGCCCGCATCCTGCGACTCCATTGTCAGCTCCAACGGTCAGGAAGACCTCGTGTCGATGGGCGCCAACGCCGCCACCAAGCTGCATAAGATCATCGACAATCTCAAATACATCGCCGGCATAGAGCTGATGAACGCTGCGCAGGGCATAGAGTTCCGTCGCCCTCTCAAGAGCTCGCCATACATCGAAACGGTGATGGAGGCATATCGCAAACACGTCCCCTTCGTGGAAGAGGACGTGGTGATGACCGATTATATACGCAAGACAATGGAATTCCTCGACGGCTTCGACATCGACCTGGAGTCGCTGCCCGAGTAATTCCGACAGACAGCTATTCCTCCGGGAGCTCCGCGGCGGTGTCTTCCGGCCGGGCAATGAACTGGTTGAGTTTGGGAGCCTTGTCGAACTTGGCGCCCAGCTTGACCAGTTTGTTGCATGTCACGGGTATGCTCTGCCCCTTGTCGTCGAGTTTCCTGCCGGCATCGTCGTAAGCTGACCGCGCGGCGTCGAGCGCTTTCCCTATGGCGCAGAATTTGTCGGTAAACTGTCTTACTCGCGTAAGCATCTCGTCGGCGAGCTTGAACACTTTCTCCTGGTTTTCGGCCTGGGCCTGCTGCCGCCAGTTGATGCTGATGATCTTCAGCGCGGCGTAAAGTGTCTGTTCGTCGGCTATGTATACCTTCTGCTCCATTGCCTCGCGCCACAGATGCGGGTCGGCCTCCGTGGCCACATAGAGTGCCTGGGTGATGGGCACGAACATTATCACGTAGTCAAGAGCCGCCTTGTGGTATCTGGCATAGTCGGCCTTGGCAAGCTTCTTGACCTGACCGCGTATGCTGGCCACATGCTCCTTGAGGTATCGCTGCGATTCTTCTTCATTGGCGGCATCTTTATAATGCAGAAAGGCAGTAAGCGACACCTTTGCGTCTATAATCACGTCGTGACCCTTGTCGATATGCAGTATCACGTCGGGCTGCAGGCCGGTGCCTCCCTCACCCTTTATTCTGTCGCCGCTTTCGTCGCGTATGAACTCCTGCGTATCGAAATGTATTCCTTCGGTAAGTCCCGAACTCTCCAGCAGCTCCGACAATATACGTTCCCCCCAGTTGCCCTGGGTCTTGTTGCCCACGCTCAACGCATTGGCGAGCTTCTCGGCACTCGCCATGGTCTCCCGGCTCTGCACAAGCACGCTCTCTATGCCCGCTTTAAGCTGACCGCTGTAGTCGGTGGCCTTCAACGTATTCTCCTTGACGGTCTTCGTCATCTGGTCGATATTCTCCTGCAACGGTTTTATGATTCGGCCGAGACTCTGCTCGCTGCTGTCGGCAAATTCCTTCTGCCGCTCTTCGAGCATGGCTTTGGTGCTGTTGCGCACCTCCTCTTTCATCGTGGCCACTGTCTGCGCGAAATTCTCCTTCATCTGCTGCATCATCTTGTCGTAATGACCTGTCAGCTCGGCACGTACCTCCTCTTTGGTGGCCGTAACCTTCTCGTCAATCTCGCGCTTGTGGTTCTCTGCCAATTGCGATAATTCCAGCTTATGGTTCTCCGCCATCTGCAGCATTTCCTGCCTATGGCTGTCGGCCTGCCGCGTGAGCTCTTTATTCAAGTTGTCGGCATCCTCGATGGCCTCCAGGCGGCCGCGTTCCGCTGAATCATACTGCATCTGCAGAGCCGCAGCTCGTTCCTTGAGCACGCTCTCGGCTCCTTTGCCCCGAATCGTACCGGTCAAAAATCCTATGGCCAACCCTATAAGAAGAGCCACCACTATCAATATCACACTTACTGCTATTTCCATCTGAAATCTGATTATTCGTCAAAAATATTGAATATGGAATGATCGCCCCATTCCCAGAAGCCTTCGACACTCAGCGGTGCCTGAAAATTATATTTGGCAATCCCGAGGTCCAGCGGAGTTCCTCCCTGGAGGAATGCTTCGAGACAAGGTATGCCCTCTCTTTGTGTCAGCGCTATTCTCACAGGCTGTCTGTTAGCTGCCGAGGGCGCGCACAGCACTCCCTCCAGAGCCGTATCCAGCCATGGGAAAAGCCGTATGGCTTGGCTATACTCCTCGTCGCTGCCGGCAAACATATCGCGGGCACTCCGCTTTTTCGCGTGTACAATCTTCGCCATCAGCGTCGCCATGGCGCCGGCTCCGTGCTTTGTCGGTATCCCGAAACTCATCACATACGGCAGCCTTTCGTAAACTTCCATCCGCGCATTGACATGTGCCGCCGAATAGGTGCCCGAGATGAAACAGCCGCCGAGACCCAGCTCCACAAGCTTCATGGCGAACTGCTCGCCATAATAGCCGGCCCGCTCCTCGGCATTGTCGAACGATGGGTCGATTACCGCCGCAAGATAGTTACGCGCATTTTTTATCATCCCGTAATTACGGCTGAAGCCGCGGAAAGGGTCATCGTCGTCAAAGAAGAGCTGAAAATTCAGCCCCGCCTCCTGACTGTTGGTCATCGTGACCTCCGCCCTCAGCGTAGCCATCACATCCTCAGGCAACCGCTCCGTCTCATAATCCCTCACTGAATGCCGCTTCCGCAGCTCCTCCAGACTATATTCCATAAATATCACTAATAAGTAACTGTTCAAAATTATTTTGTAGTATCCGGTCTGATTATTTCAATGTTTATTCGGTCGGATTTTTGAATCTTTTTCTCTGTTCATCAGTCATGTGGCTCGCCACACTCCTTCTTCACAGAGAAAAATCTTCTAAAAATCATCCTCGAATAAACATTAAAATAATTTCGACCAGTTACTTATCCTTTTACATTGAAGTTGTTTCGACTAATTTTTATGGTAAGATTTATTAATATTTTGGTTAAGTAGATGACAAAAATTTGAAAACATCAAATTTTGGGGTATAAGTCGAACGC
>CAJUAT010000048.1 GCA_910584525.1 uncultured Muribaculaceae bacterium
TCAAGCTTTGAATCGAAAAATTTCGTAATTTCGCACTGGCCAGTTGACTCCGCCTCCGGAGTGATTTTAATCAGGATTTGGCGGTTTGCGAGGATTTTATTAATTTTGCAGCTGAAACGCCGCAATAGCTCAGTTGGTAGAGCATTTCATTCGTAACGAAAAGGTCGTGGGTTCGAGTCCCACTCGCGGCTCTAAAACTGCCGGAGGAACAGCAATGTTCTCTCCGGCTTTCTTTTTGATTGCGGAGGCTTCTGCTTGCTTTGAAGCGCGGCTATTTTGCGGGATTCAGTTCGAGGATTTTGGGCACTACCAGATTGAGGGTGGTATCGGGGTCGAGGCGGTGGCCGCCGGCGAAGTCGGCGTAATGAGTGTAATGCTCAAGATATTCCTCCTTGCAATTCACGGTGGTGTCTTCGGTGCCGAAAAAGGCGAATACTTCCTCGGGATTGTCGGGTCGCTTGCCCTGTATGCCGAATTTGGGCTCAAACTGCTGCGCCTCCAGTTTCTCGTATTTTTTCACAAGCTTTTCCGATACTTCGAAATCCTTGAGGCCATCCTTGCGGGGATTGTGGAAAGGGAGCCTCGTGCCTGTATTCTCACGAAGCTTACGGCTGGTATGAAAAGAGGGATTTATGAGAATGCGGCGGAATCCACGGAACAGCTGGGCGAAACATCCGCCCATCGATGTGCCGACAATCACTGTGTTGGGGTCGAGCATGGCGGCCAGACGCTTCAGTTCGCTCAACGCCACCTCGGGTTGCACCGCCAGGTCGGGAGTGATGACTTCATGCTTCGGCAATGCACGGCGCAACCGCTGGCATGTTGCCGACTGTCCCGACGATGACAATCCATGCAGGTATACAACCTGCGGCTTCTTCGTTCTCATAAGAATTGTGATCCGGGCGCGACTCGAACGCGCGACCGTCTGCTTAGAAGGCAGATGCTCTATCCAGCTGAGCTACCGGACCCCTTTCGGTCTGCAAAGTTAATCATTATTGCCCATATCTACCAAATCATGAGCCAAATATTTCACCTCGCAGGCCGAATTAAGGTATTCTCGAAGGGCTTATCTGGCGGCGATGACCTCTATTTCCACGAGAGCCTGCTTCGGGAGCTCCTTTACGGCATAAGCCGACCGCGCCGGATATGGCGCCGCGAAAGTACGGCCATAGACTTCGTTCATGGCGCCGAACAGCGACATGTCGGCAAGATATACCGTGGTTTTCACAACATTGTCCAGCGTCAGGCCGGCAGCGGCAAGCACGGCCTTCACATTGGCCAGCGATGTCTCCGTCTGTGCCGTGATTCCCTCAGGCATATTGCCACTCGCCACATCTATCGGCAGCTGTCCGGAACAATAAACGAACCCGTTGGCTTCCACTGCCTGGCTGTATGGCCCTATCGCAGCAGGTGCCTTCTCCGTTGAAATCTCTTTCTTCATAACTTTATCTTTTTAAAAATCACCATCGACATCACGCAGGCGCAGAAAAGCGCCACATTGAAACTCCAGTATGCTCCCACATTACCGCCATCCTCGCCTACGGCAAACCACATCAGGAAGGGTATTCCCACGATGATATAGCTCACCAGAGAAATCCAGAACAGAGGTTTCGACTGTCCCGTGCCCCTTATGGCATTGCAGAAAGTAAGCTGCAGGGCGTCGAAATACTGATATACCACCAACGGGAATATCAGCGCCAGGGCGCTTGTCACCACGGCAGTCCCCTTCACGGCCTCTTCACCGGTATCTACAAAGAGCGTCACCAACGGCTCTCCGCCCACGATGAATATCAGCGAGGCCACCGATGCGAGTATAATATTGATATGAGCGCCGGCTCTGGCAACGGCCCCGGCTCCTGCCTCATTGTTCTGTCCGGCATAATATGCCACCCGTATTGCCACGGCTGCCGCGAAGCTGATGTAAACCATGAAACCGAGCTGGCTGATGGTATTCACCACCTGATAAGCGGCAAGCTGCACGGCGCCGAACCAACCCACAACCACGGCGCCTACCGTCCACAGGCCGCATTCGCAGCCCGACTGCACCATCAGCGGCCATGATGTGCGCCATACCACCGCCTTGGCTTCGGCCGGTCCTTCGCGTCGAGAATATCCCTCCTTATATGGCCTATAGCGCCTCATGCGCCGGAAACATACCCATATCGCCAGCAACGCCATCAATCGGGCGAAAACCGTGGCTATGCCCGCGCCAAGCAGCCCAAGCTTCGGAAATATCCATATCCCGTAGATAAGCAGCCAGTTGCCCAGCACATTAAGCCCTATGCACCCCACCGTAATCCACATGGGCAGTGAGGTGAACTCCATACCGTTGGACATCTGCATGAACACATTATACAGAGCCATAGGCACGGGCACCAGTAGCAGGACGAGGAAATAGCGGCAAATGTCGGGCAGAAGAGCCTCCGGCTGTCCGAAATGACCGAGCAGGAACCAGACGCCCCCCATTATGGCGGTAAAGAGCAGCGCCACGGCGAGATTCACGCGCACGGCGGCACGGGTGATTCCTCCGGCCTCTCCACTCTTACCTTGCGAAAACAGCGACCCCACTATCGGCGTGACGCCTCCGGCAAGTCCCATGAGCATGACATTGGGAATAAGATAGAGGCTGTTGACAAACGCCGATGCCGCCAGCGAATCAACGCTGTAATGCCCCACCATCAGCGTATCGCTGAACGCCAGTACTATCACACTCAGCTGCGTCACCAGTATAGGCGACCCGAGGCTGAGCAGCTTGCTGTACTCCCCCCGATATTTCTCCCAGAATTCTCTCATATGATTCATCCTTCTCCTGCAAATTTAGCCATTAATGGCTAAACCGCCAAATCAGCCCGCAAAGAGAAAAGTCTGGAATGCGCCCCATGACAGCGCATTCATCAAAAAGTTAAAACTGCAGCGAGAGGGAGACGCCGGTGGTGTTGCCTATCATGGGCAGAAGGGCCACATCCTGTACCGACGTTTTCTTTTTGTCAAGTCCGAACAGTTTCCGTTCGAAAGGGAGAAGCCAGTAACCTATTCTGGCGCTTAATATTCCGATTGCCGCACCACCGAGAACATCCGTTATCCAGTGACGGTCGTTATATATTCTCAACGCGCCCACGGTTACGGCCACCGCATAGCCGGCCAGACCGATGCCGTTGCCATACTCGATACGCATCAGTTCGGCACCGGTGAAGACGGTTGCCGAATGCCCCGAAGGGAACGAGTTTCTTGCCCCCGAATCAGGCCTCGGATGCCGGAAGGAATATTTCATGGCATTCACCACCACCGTCATTACGGCGTATGCCGTGACGCCGGCCATCAGACGGTCTCTGAATCCATGGCTCCTCGTCTTTATCTGCGGTATGAATCCCAGCCCGAGATAGCCTACCGCTGTGGCATACTGTATATAATCGTCGGCCCTGAACTTCCGGTCGGCTTTGTAACCCGAGATATTCTCCCGGAAAGCGTTTTTCATGCCGTCAAGAGCATATACCCCTGTAATCCCCACGGTAAGGAAAATGCCCGGCACTATCAATTGTCGGGGTCTGAAACCATATGGCTCCTGTACTACACCCAATACGGGCACACTGTCTGCAACAGCCACAGTATCCACAACATTCTCCGAAGCCTGTGCCGGCAAAACAGCGAACAGAGATATAAGCAAAACCGCAACAAAATCCCTCATACCCCATTACTTATTTACGCTTCTTCAGGATATCGATATGATATCCCAGGCCAAGCTGAAACTGATTGTATGGATAATCGGCCAGACCATGCTGGTAACGGAAAATAAGCTCCCAGTTCTTGATACTGTAGCGCACATCCGTTTTCAGCGACAACGGCCGGTCATGAGCCAATTCCTTGTCGACGCATGACGAGCTTTCCCATCCGGCATACCCTCCTATGGTTTCCCTGATACGAAGTCCCTTCCACTCAAACCCAAGCAGAAAGCCACACATCACGGCATCATTCTGTCGGCCGGTGCCGGTCTGCCAGCACAGGAATCCGCCGGAAAGAGCCGCCTGCAGATATATGTCGGGATGAAAGAGCCTGAACCTCTTCGACACAGCCGTATCGAAGAAATAGCCGGCGGAGTCATAATACCGCGCCACGTCATATCCTCCTCCGGAAGCTGTTTTCAGAGCCGCCCTCAGCGTGAGACCGGGGCAAAACTTCTTCTCCTCGAGCAGCTGCAGGTCGATGCTTACATAAACATCACCGGTAAGATGTCCGCGTTTCGCCTCACCATATTTTTTCGGAGCTATATTGGAGGCGGCCATGTTTTCTTGCGTGTTTCTGTACCATTCCATCACGGGGAGCCACAAGGTAAGATTGGCCCTGCGTGTCCACAACGGTATTGAGGCGCGCAGCGACACGTCATACGTCTTGTCGCCACGATAGCCCAGATAGGCATTGCCCGTCAATTCCACCAGCAGGTCGGGACTGACCTTATACATAATATCCGGAATGGCGAAGGCATTCGGCCCGAAATAATAAGGCGAGATCTTCGACGCATTCTTCCGCGACGTCTCGTGAAGATAGCCGTCACCTCCCGAATCCTGAGCCACCACTACATGACCCTGAAACGCAAGGAACAATACCGACAGAAAAACTACCGCTCTCTGAAGTTGAGGAAATGTTCCGGGAAGAAAGCATGACCTGTGAAAACGCATAAGCATATTGTTCTTTTTCAACAAACCACGAATTTTTAGACAATGCGCCCCCTTCCGGCCGATTCAGGGCGCCGCGCCCTGGCCGGGACGACACCTTGAATCAGCCGAATCCAAGAATGCGCTGCTTAAATTATTTCAGCGGAATGTTATAGGCGATTATAAATACGGGGCATCTGACCCGCGAATCCGATTTTATTCCCCCTGTTTCATTTCCGATATAAAACCGTTGTCTCCCCTTCTTTTAGGTCGGTCAGGGTAAGCTTCTTCCCCTTGATCTGGTATCTGAACACCGAGCCTCCATCATCATCTTCCCACTCTATTGTAAGAAAATCATCATCGGCAGTCCATGAGAAACTATAAGTCTCTTTACCGTGCTTTTCAATGTAGAGTGACACCCCCTTGCCATTCTTGAAAAACTCAAGAATCCAAGTATATTCTCCAACCTTATCATCTTCAAATTCGGCGGCCCACTTGCCTACAAGCGACTGCCGATCAACTTCCCCTTCCAAATCCTCCTTTTCCTCTTTCTTGCACCCTGCCACCGAGAGCGCCACGATGAGCATAAGGAAGAAAACCCTTGTCACAGTTGTCATTGATTTCATTGATTTCATTGTTTTTATTGGTTTTATTATAATTTGGGTTTAGGAATGTCAGAATCTTTGCCAGCCTTATATTTAACGATACGGCCATCTCTCTTCAACGACATTTCCGACGACGAAAGAGAAAGAATCTCCCACTGATAACCCTGGAAATTTATTAATTTTCGGGCGGCATCATACCAATATGTTCCTTCCCTAATGTAACTGTAAGTCTTTGCAAAAGGAGCGGAGAGCGTATATTCGATAAATTTCTTATCATCATAGATTTCCATCACGGTACGTCCTTCTTTATCAAGCCAGACCTGTTGCAACTGTTCGCTTTGGTCCACTATTTCATTTCCGTTCCCGTCAGTGAGAACAGAATTGTCCTTTGTCAGAATAAACTGCGTATATTTGTTAAGCGGGATCAGACGGTCTCCCTCCATTCTGAGATCCATCTCGAATTCTTCATCGGATTCTCCGGATGAACTCGCGTAGGCTCCCCTACACTGAACAACTCCTCCCTTAACCTTATATGCAAACTTTGCAACACCATATACAGTCGGACCCTCATATACCGATGACCCGGATCCATCCGACTCAAATTTCACGGTCAGATACTGATACTTGGAACCGCTGGCAGGATTATAGTATACTCTTGTTCCATACCACGACCCTTCAAGATTGCCGGCCGGCTCGCTGTCGTCACTGCATGACCAGCAAGCCAGCAGACTCACCACAGCGACAAGGACTTTAAGATAGTTCCTCATACTTCATTTACTATTTTGAATGTTTATATTCCTATGTTTCACTTACATCAGCGTATAGCCAAGGCTGTTCCTCTCAATAGGTGAATCCGATTCCCAAGGCAATGCTGGCTGTCGCCTTACCTTTATAAAAACTCAACGGGACGCTTACCGACAGCTCAAACCCTCCTTCATAATTATTCAGCAACATTATCTGCGGAGACATGCCAAAAAGACATGTGGGGTCCCCCGCAGAATATATGTCAATACCCAGTGGACAAGCAATGAACACTCTTTTCCCGGAATCTGCAAATATACCGGGACCGGCATAGATGCTGACAACTGACCCTGCAAAGTCGGATGGCATGAGGCCGTAATTCATTTTGAAATTTAACTCTCCGCCGGCATACAGCATATTATAAAGCTGAGCGTAAAACCCGGAGGTCAGACCGTAACAGGAATTTTCCTTGAAATTTCCACCTTTGACAAAACTGTATTGCCATAGAAATTGGGAAAAACCAAAATATTTCTTGTCAGAAGGCTCTTTAGTCTCATCTACAGGCCGATTAACGAGAAGCGCAGAGCTGGCGCCGCTGCCGCTCTCGGTTTTATTGTCCTTTGCCGCAGGCAGGTAATTCTTTCCGCCTGTAGTATCGTCAGCAATCGACGAAGAGTTCTGCCCGGCATTGTCCGGAATCTCGAGCACCATACCTGTGTAGAACAGTTCTTTTGCAACCGGATTACGCTCCAATATCTGTTCTTTAGTGACACCGTAACGGGCGGCTATCGACTCAATGGTCTCCCCACGCTCCACGGTGTGCTCCTTTGCCTGTGCGACGCCCCAGCACAGCATCGCAATGCACAACACTGCATACACGCGTCGACATATTCTCTTTAAATTATCCATTTAGATGTGTTGTTTAGATGTGTCAGTTTGTCTGGATTATGAGTATATTCGACATGCTCCAGAATGATGTGGGATTGGTTATGTGCAGAAAATATTTCCCATCGCCGTCAGTAGTGAGGCTATATGAGGTTTCCGGCATTGGCGTCAGGATTCTTGGCCGCTTGGCTGTAAACTCAAATTCCGTGGCACGCCTTATGTCGATCTTTGCGAACTTGCTTCGGTCAAACGATTCTTTCGTGACAATCTTCCCCTTCTTGATTATACCTTTAGCCTGCAGTTCCTTTTTTGTACCGATGGCCATATAGCATTGGTTGAGGGCGGCATCCTGCCGTTTAAGGGCTTCGGTCTGGAGCGTGTTGCGTCTGTCAAGTTCGGCAATAGCCTGCGACTGGGCGCCCACCTTGACGCGCAGCGATGAAATATCGGCATCCTTCTTTGACAGTTCCTGTCGGAGGCTGGCAATCCGGGCATCCTTTTCAGCCAATTGACGTCTGAAATTGACTATCAGCCTTTCCATCTCGGAGTTTCTATTGCTCTTTTCCGAATCGCTTTGGGACTCCAGTTTTCGCTCCATCAACGCGATACGCTCCTTCTGATTGGAAACTATTTGCTGCAGCTTCTCAAGATTCCTGAGCACACCCTCTTTCCCCGATGATCCTCCTTCCGACACCCCGGTTATGAAGAGATCCGACTCCGAGCGCACTATCGAATCCATTCCGTCGTTCACTATCGAAACCAATTCTTCAAAATCGGCAAGCCTTGCCTGCTGCGCAAGAGATGCCTCTTTAAGTGAGTCTCTCTCCGCCACAATCTTATCAACCCCTTCAGAACGGACGCAAGAGAACAGCCCAAGCGACAATACGGCAGCGACAAGCAACGCCGGCGCCCCCGACATCCCGTTTATTACACTGTTGCGCATAAAATATTCCGCTGTCATTGTTTTACGTATATCATGAATTGTCTTCCCGGCGTAAGAGGAACATTGTCCTTTATCTTTGGAGAAAGGTCATTCCATTCCCTCAGATCCGAAACGGAAACGTTATATTTCTCGGCCACCGAAACAACCGTCTCGCCTCTCACCACATTATGGAACACCACTTTCAGAGGCGACTCTTTCTCTTTCGTCTCCGAATCCTCCTCAATCATGGTGGTGATATCGTTCACTATCTCCTTGGTGCCATCGAAATAGTTTATCATAAATACCTTCTCCACCGGTATTTCGACAACTCCGGGCCGATTCTTTTTGGTCTCCCTACTGTCCTGATATGATACGGTTTTTCCCGAAATCGCGGTTTTCCATCCGATTATCTCTTCTCCATCAATCAGATAAATCCGGTCTGCCCCACGCCCTTCATTATTGGCCGGCCGAGAAATCCTTTCCCCTTTCATGTTGTAAAATATGTCGCCGCGGGAATCGCTTTTGACTGCATAAACATCCTTAGGAGGATACTCGAACATTGTTTTACGTGATTCAAACGACACAGTCGTCACGGTCATTCTCCGCAGTTTGCCATATACATGTTCCCCTGTTCGAAGAATAACCACATCCTCTGCATTAACACTTATGGAGGTTGCCAGCAATGCAGCTACCGCAAGTATTTTTCTAATCAATTCTTTCATTTTTGATAAAAGCTGTTGTTTATAGAGATTGCGGTTGTTATTATACAATAATATATCCTCTGCCATTGCACATCCGGCATTTGCCCGTTCCGCGACAGGTGTTGCATTTTTTATGTGTTATGGGATCTGTTCCGGATCCAAAACAATTCCAGCACTTACCCGACTCATCGCATGATTTACAAGGATAATGGTGATTGCTTCCGCCGCCGGAGCCGCCCGAACCGCCCGAGCCGCCCGAACCACCCGAACCACCGGAGCCGCCCGAACCACCGGAGCCGCCTGAACCACCGGAACCACCCGAGCCGCCATTGTCGAATTCATCATAGGCCACTCGCCTCAGGTAAATTTTATGATCATTATACGGATCTCCAAGAACCAGCTCATCATCATCCCATGATATTATATCATGACTCGTACAGCAAATAGCTGTAGCAAGCCCTCCAGGATGTAGCTCACTGTCAATCTTAAGACATTCTCTATAAGAAGCCCCGTTTTTATAGAATCCCCAATGAAGGGTTTCGTCATCAATGCCTTTTATGAGCATCCTATACCCCGTCTTATCATACGGCGTAGAAAGAAATGTATAATAATAATCTTTCAGCTCCCGCGTCTTACCGTTCTCGACGCGTTTGTAATAATGCCAGGTCGTTCCTTTAAGCTTCTCATTCGTAGCGTTATATGCCGGTTCCTCGTTGCCACAGGAGCCGAGCAACATGGAGATTACGGCAGACAATATGACGACTGCGTATCTGATATGCTTGTCCATATATATATATTCCGGGCCGCAGTCATTCCCTCGTCGGCTATTACGGTTAGTACGAAAAAAGCGTGGAATGATGTTCCTGTTTATCTTAACGGAGGCATCGCCAAACGCCTATCAGAGAAATAAACAGTCCACTCCCACGCCATATCGGATATCGATATCCCCCTTGTCGGGGAGTGGATATGCGACAAGCATGAGCGTTCGTTGACTGCTTTTCCTTCTCTGATTGAAAATTGGCGATTTCCGTTAAAGGATAAAGCACGAAACGCTTTTATAATATGTCCGCGCAGTTTTTCCGCGCGGTGCAAAGTTATATCTTTTTTTCTGTTTACACAAATTTTTCCGGCAGAAGGCCGACATTCAAGAATTTGTGCCGATAATGACCCTGAAATGGGCGGATGCGTGAATTTTACCTATTTATGGTCAAAAAGGGACATTTGCGTCCCCGTCTCGGTTTTTGTCACTATTTTTGTCTCTGCTTTTATACAATCCCTTCTATGGATTGTTTACATAAAAAACTATAGACTGAAAGATGCTAAAGTATATACGACCCATATTGCTTGGAGCGTTGACGGCCACGTCAGCGGCAGTCATGACAGCGGCAACGCCCGGGGGCGGTGCGGTGAGTCTTGACTCGTGCCGCGCCATGGCCCTGCGCAACAACAAGATGATCGCCATAGCCGAGGAGACCGTCAAGGGAGCCGGCCTCGACCGCAAGGCCGCCACCGCCGCATACCTCCCCGGCATCGACTTCAGCGCCACTTACATCTACAACCAGCGGCGCATAAACCTCCTCGGCGAAGATGCCAAGCTGCCCACGATGTCGTTCAATCCCGGCACCGGCAAATTCGACTGGAACATACTCACCGACCCGCAGGGCAATCCAATTCTCAATCCCGACGGAGGAGGATACATTCCCACCGAAGTGGCCGTGATACCCAAAGATGCGCTGAGCTTCGACACCCATAACGTGTTTGCCGGAGCCGTCACCCTGACACAGCCCGTGTTCATGGGAGGAACCATCAAGGCTCTCAACGACATTGCCCGCTATGCCGAATCGGCAGCCGTGGCCGGCCGCAACGCCGTGGTCCAGGAAATTACATATAATGTAGATGAAGCCTACTGGCTGGTGGTGTCGCTGAATGCCAAGAAGGAGCTCGCCGAGAGTTTCGTGCAGCTTGTCGACACCCTGCGCTATAACGTGCAGGCTCTATACGACGAAGGTATGGCTACGCGCAGCGACGTGCTCTCGGTGGACGTAAAGCTCAACGAAGCCAAAATAATGCTCACCAAGGTAGACAACGGTCTCACCCTTGCACGCATGAATCTCGCCCAGGTATGCGGACTGCCCACCGACACGCGGCTTACCCTCAGCGACGAAAGCCTGCGCACTGTCGGCGACCATGCCCCGTCATACACATGGAATGTGGAGGATGTGTTTGCCCGCCGCCAGGACCTCGAGGCCATGCGGCAAGGCGTCAACGTGCTCAAAGGGCGTGAAAAGCTCACTCTCGGCACGATGCTTCCCAAAATCGGAGTCTTCGGCTCGTACCAGTTCTCGACGCCCAACCTCAACAACGGTTTCAGCAAGAAGGTAGGGGGCGGCTTCTCGGTAGGGGCGGCCGTGACGATACCCATATGGCACTGGGGCCGCGACTACAACCATTACCGTGCAGCCCAGAGCGCCACGCGCGCTCAGCAGCTCCTCCTCGAAGACATGGAGGAGAAGGTAAGGCTCCAGCTATCACAGGCAAAGTTCAAATTCCAGGAGTCGTTCAAGACCTACGACATGACCAAGGCCAACCTGGGCAAAGCCGAGGAGAATCTCGACAACGCACGCACCGCGTTCCGCGAGGGCGTGATGACCACCAACGACGTGATTCTCGCCCAGACAGGATGGCTCCAGGCCAACTCCGAGAACATCGACGCCGCCATCGGCATCCGCCTTTGCGAGGTGTACCTCTCCAAAGTGCTCGGCAATCTCCCACATTGATTTATTTACCTCATAACTCATAACTCTGACCTACTTAATAACTCATAACTCTGACCTATAACCTAATTATGGCACAGGATAACAATAATACACTGCCTACGGCTGAAACAGACGAACAGAAAGGCACGATGACCCATGTGGTACGAGTAGTGCCGCTGGGCGAAGAAGACCCGGTGGCAGTATCAAAGAAAGACCGTTTTCTTATCAGCACCATAGCGGTGTTGCTGGTGGTGCTTGCGGCATTGGCCGTGCTGGGCTTTCTGGTGATCAAGCCGGAGCCTGACGTGGTCCAGGGGCAGGCCGAAGCCAAGGAGATCCGCATCTCTGGCAAGCTACCGGGGCGCGTGGCCCACATATATGTTGAAGAGGGCCAGCGGGTGCGCCAGGGCGACACGCTGGTACACATCACTTCGAGTCTTGTCGACGCACAGTACGACCAGGCTGCGGCCATGGAGGAAGTGGCACGTGCCGGGGAGAACAAGGTAGACGCCGGCACGCGCACGCAGGTAGTACAGGCCGCCGAGAGCGTATGGCAGCAGGCAGAGGCAGCCGCCGGCATCGCCGAGAAGACATGGCGCCGCATGGAGGCCCTCTATGCCAAGGGAGTCATCTCGCAGCAGCGCCGCGACGAGGCAAAGGCCGCCTATGAAGCAGCGAAGTCGGGTGCCGAAGCTGCCCGCTCAAGCTTCGAACTCGCCAAGGCCGGCGCTCAGCCCGAAGACAAACAGGCCGCCAGCGCTATGGTCCAGGCAGCAAAGATGTCAAAGAAAAAAGTGGGCGCTATCCTTGAAGACCAGTATCTCACCGCTCCTTTCGACGGCGAAATAATCACCATATATCCGGCCGTCTCCGAGCTGATAGCCACCGGCGCTCCCGTGGCAACTCTCCAGCTCGACGACCGCTGGGCAGTGTTCAACGTGCGCGAGACACTCCTCAAGGATATAGCCACCGGCACCAGACTGAAGGTATACATACCGGCCCTCGACAAGGAGACAGAGATGGAGGTGTTCTATATCAAAGACCTGGGCACATATGCCAACTGGCAGGCCACCAAGGCCACCGGCGACTATGACGCCCGCACTTTCCAGATAAAGGCTCGTCCAGAAAAGCCGATCGACAACTTCCGTCCCGGCATGTCGGTGGTTTACAAGGGTGTGGCCGGCAAAGCGAAAAAAGAGGATAGAAAATGACGTCAGGCCGCATGGAATATGGCAGCCGCGACCGTGTGTGGACCATTCCCTCCACGGTATGGGGCATCATGGTGCGCAGCTGCATCCAGATAGCCCGCAGGCCTCTGACGTGGGTGGGTATGTTCCTGCTCCCTCTGGCCATGTTTCTCTTCGTGGGGTCGATGCTCGACAAAGGGCTTCCCACGCGTGTGCCAGCAGGAATCGTCGACAAGGATGGCACCAACATGTCGCGCAGCATCACCCAGACTCTCGGCGGTATGCAGATGGTGGACCTCGTGGAATCGCCAAACTCATATTCCGAGGCGCGGAGCATGCTCCAGCAAGGGACGATCTACGGATTCTTCATGATTCCGGAGAATTTCCAGTCCGACCTGCTGGCCGGGCGCAAGCCGGTGGTGACTTTCTATACCAACATGGCCTATTACGTGCCGGGCACTCTGCTCTTCAAGACCTTCAAGGCCACGGCCATATATGCGAAGGCCGGCGTGGCCATGGAGGTGGTGCAGAATGTGGGCGCCGACCCCGCCAACTTCTCCTCCTACCTCATGCCCGTCAACATACAGTCGCGAGGCATCGGCAACCCTTCGCTGAACTATGGCATATATCTGGGCAACTCGTTCATACCGGCCATACTGCAGCTTATGATCATGCTCTGCACGGCATTCTCGCTGGGACAGGAGGTAAAATACCATACCTCGCGGCGGCTCATGGCCATGGCCCACGGCTCCGTGACAAAAGCCCTCTTCGGCAAGCTCTTCCCCCAGACAGTGATATGGTGGACGATGGCCTTCTTCATGACTGCCTGGCTTTTCCGCTACAATCATTACCCGATGAACGGCGAATGGTGGATCATGGCACTTTCGGAGTTGCTGTATGTGGTGGCGGCACAGTGCTTCGCGGTCACAGTGTTCGGGCTGCTTCCCAACCTGCGCCTGTCGCTGTCGGTATGCGCCCTGACAGGTATCCTCACATTCTCCATCGCCGCATATTCCTTCCCCGAGCAGAGCATGTATCCGGCGATGTCGATATTCAGTTTCCTGATGCCGGCGCGCTACAACTTCCTCATCTACGCCAACACGGCTCTCAATGGCCTCCCGTTCCACTATTCCGGGATATGGTTCGCCTGTTATCTGGCCTATCCGTTGCTGGCGTTGCTGGTGACGGGCAGAATAAAGCGTGCTTTCCTCAAACCCGTATATTGTCCGTAAAACATGAGCAGTCACGACAACAACCGACCGCGTCACGACAGGGGCAGGCAGCCACGGGGCATCTTCGGCCATTTCGGCGTATGGTGCTCGCGCCTGTTCCATGTCTATGTCAGGGAGTTCTCCCTCATCATTCACGACGGCGGCCTGATACTTTTCTTCACGTTCCTGCCGCTGGTGTACCCGGTGATATATTCGCTTATCTACAATCCCGAGGTGGTGCGTCAGGTGCCGCTGATAGTTGTGGACCATGACCGCACGCCGTTGAGCCGCAAGACGGTTATGGAGATCGACGCCACAGAGCAGGCATGGGTGCGGGGATATGCCTCCGACCTCAACGAGGCCCGCGAGGCCATGAACCGCGGCGAATGCTACGGCATTCTGGAGATTCCCGAAGGCTTCGAGCGCAAGATCGGGCGCGGCGAGAGCGGCAACGCGGTGATGTTCTGCGAGATGAGCCTGCTGCTGCGATACAAGGCCCTCCTCATGGCCGCCACCAACGTGATGGAGAACATGGGCTCCGAGCTGCTAACAGAAACCATCGACCGCGTGGGACCCCTGGCTGAAACAATCACCGACGGAAATCTCATGCCCATTCACAACGCCAGCATAGGCAACATCAAGAGCGGTTTCGACTCTTTCATCATGCCCGCCGTGCTGATACTCATCTTCCAGCAATGCACCATCCTCGTGATTGGCATGGCCGGAGGCGCCAAGCATGAGAACCCCAGACTCATCCGCTATAACCCCGACAATCTCACACGCTCCACTTTCGGCACCATGGTGGGACAGGCGCTATGCTATATAACCATCATGTTCATACCCACAATCTACATGATACACTTCGTGCCGATGATGTTCCGGTTCCCCATGGCGGGAAATCTGCTTCAGGAGCTTGCCTTCCTGCTGCCACTGTCGTTAGGAGCCATAGGCATGGGATTCGCCTTCCAGTCGCTGGTCACCGAGCGCGAGTCGGTGTTTGTGAGCTGGGTGGTGACGTCGCTCTTCTTCCTGCTGGTATCGGGCATCATCTGGCCACGCTACGACATGCCGTCGATATGGCGCTGGATCGGGGCCATATGCCCGTCGACATGGGGTGTGGAGGGATTCGTGAAGATGAATACCGACGGCGCACGTCTCTGGCAGGTAGGCACGGAATATATCTACCTGTGGATTCTGGCCGCGGGATGGTGGATTATCGGCTGGGCCGCCCAGAAATGGATCGTGCATCCCGAGATCCGCCGCGCTGAAAGCCTCAGAGCATCCATTTCAAAAATCGTGAAATGAAAACGGGTAACAGGATTCTTTACGCCCTGCTCTGCTGCGCGGCATATCCTCTGTCATGGCTGCCGCTGAGAGTGCTCTACATCTTCGCCGACATCCTGGCATGGCTCGCCGGCTCGGTAATCGGATACCGGCGAAAGGTGATCAGGGAGAATCTGCGCACGTCGTTCCCCGACAAAAGCCGCGACGAACTGCGCAAAATAGAGAAAGGCTTCTACCGCTGGCTCGGCGACTATGGCGTGGAGACCCTGAAACTTCTCACCTTCAGTCCCGAAAGCATCCGCAAGCATATGGAGGTGGAGAATCCGGAAGAGATCAGCCGGGCACTCGGAGAGGGGCGCAACGTGGTGCTCTTCCTGGGCCACTACTGCAATTGGGAATGGGTGTCGTCGCTGCCTCTGAGCTTTCCTGCCGGCGCGGTATGCGCACAGGTGTACCATCCGCTGCACAACAAGCCCCTCGACAGGCTCTTCTATAAGCTGCGCACGCGTTTCGGCGCCAACAACGAGCCGATGAACGACATCGGCCGCTTCCTCATAAGGCACAAGCGGGAGGGCATACCCACCGTGACAGGCTTCATAGCCGACCAGCGCCCGAGGTGGGAGATACATCTGTTTGTCGACTTCCTCCACCACGACACGGGCGTCTTCACGGGGCCGGAGCGCATGGCTCGTTTTCTGGACGCCGAGGTATGGTTCTGCCATATGGAAAGGCCACGGCGCGGCACGTATAGCCTGCGGTTCGTGCCGGTGACCCACCGGCCCTCCGACGTTCCCGTCTTCGACATCACCCGCCGCTGTTTCAGCATGCTCCAGAGCAATATAGAGGAGGCTCCCCAATATTACCTATGGTCGCACAAGCGCTGGAAACGCTCCCGTCAGGACTTCCTCGACCACTGGGGAGACAAAGCCGCCGACCAACTATCCCACCTTTAGAGCACTCCATCAAGAGTGTGTTCCCGTTTTTTTGCTAACTTTGCATCTGAAATCCTATTCAACCAGATGAAAGATCTTTTCCTGTTCATAAAGAGATACGCCGGGCCTTACAAGGGGAACATTGCGCTGAGCATCCTCTTCAATCTGCTCACGGCTTTCTTCACCCTCTTCTCCTTCGCGTTCATCATCCCCATTCTCCAGATGCTCTTCGGCATCAGCAATGCCGACTATCAGTACATGGAGCCGGGCATGGCCCCTTTCAAGGATATGGTCATCAACAATTTCTATTATTATGTGTCGCAGATGATCGGGGAGCATGGGGCGTCGGCCACTCTCGCTTTCTTAGGGCTGCTGTTGGTGGTGATGACGCTGGCCAAGGTGCTCACGGCCTACTTCTCGGAGTTCTTCACCTTGCCGTTGCAGAATGGCGTGGTGCGCGACATACGGCGGGAGATGTACGACAAGATTCTGTCGCTACCCGTGGGATTCTTCACCAACGAACGCAAGGGCGACATAATGGCGCGCCTCTCCGGCGACGTCCAGGAGGTGCAGTATTCCGTGATGGCTTCCCTCTTCTCGCTGATAAAGTATCCCATCATGATAATCGCCTGTCTGGGAATGATGATATTCGTGAGCTGGAAGCTTACGGTGTTCGTGTTCGTGATGCTTCCGGCGGTAGGGTTCGTGATGGGAGCCGTGGGCAAGAAACTCAAGGCCAAGTCGCTGTCGGCACAGCAGAAATGGGGCGACATACTGTCGAATGCCGAGGAGACAATCGGGGGTCTGCGGGTCATAAAGGCCTTCAATGCCGAGAGATTCATGGAGAGCCGCTTCGACGAACAGACGGAGGACTTCTACCGTATAAACAATTCCGTGGGACGCCGCACGGCTCTTGCCCACCCCATGAGCGAGTTTCTCGGCACCATGGCCGTGGCCATAATCCTCTGGTTCGGCGGCTCGCTGATTCTCTCCGGCGAGTCGGACATCGATGCCGCCTCGTTCATATACTACATGGTGATGTTCTATTCCATCATCAATCCTGCCAAGGAGCTGAGCAAGACCTCCTACACGGTTCGCAAGGGTATGGGTGCCAAGGAGCGTATCGACAAGATCCTGAATGCCGAGAACCCCATCCGCGACCCCGGGCGTCCCGCGGAGATGCCGGTGTCGGAGAATGCACCTGCCGGCGTGGAGCTTGTCAATGTGTCGTTCCGCTATGGCGAGGAGCCTGACGCCAGGGAGATTCTCAGCGACATCAGTCTGAGCATCGCCCCCGGCGAGACGGTGGCCATTGTGGGCGAGTCGGGTTCGGGCAAGTCGACACTCGCAGACCTTATCCCGCGGCTGTGGGACGTGAACAGCGGCGCCGTGAAAGTCGGCGGCATCGACGTCAGAGAGCTGCGCGTGCACGACCTCCGCGGAATCATGGGCAACGTGAATCAGGAAGCCATCCTTTTCAACGACACCATCTACAACAACATAGCTTTCGGCGACCCCGGGGCTACGCCGGAGCGCGTGGAGGAGGCGGCACGCATAGCCAATGCTCACGATTTCATCATGGAGACGGAGAATGGCTATTCCACCATGATCGGCGACAGGGGATGCCGGCTGTCGGGAGGCCAGCGTCAGCGCATATCAATAGCCCGCGCGATACTGCGCGATCCGTCGGTGCTCATCCTCGACGAGGCCACCTCGGCGCTCGACACCGAGTCGGAACGCCTCGTGCAGGAGGCTCTTGAAAAGCTCATGAAGGGACGCACCACCCTCGTGATAGCCCACAGGCTCTCCACGATAGTGAACGCCGACAAGATATGCGTGCTTCACCGCGGACGCATCGTGGAGAGCGGCACACACGCCGAGCTCATCGCCCTGAACGGCCATTACAAGCGTCTCGTCGACATGCAGCATCTATGAGAAAAGCTGCTTCACGGCGTTGGTGAAGCGCTTTTTACGCCCGTAAGCGGCGTCGACATGTCGCTTGATGCGCATTGATTCTCCGTACAGTCCCTCCGGCATTCCCGCGGCCCGGAGATAGGCTTGCACAAAATAGCGGAAACCTTCGGTAAGCCCGGAGAAATGTGTAAGGTTGCGCAGCCGTACGTCTGTCGGCAACTTGCCGCCGTCGTAAAATCTCATTCGGTTGATGTCGATGAGCGAGAACCGGTAGGCGTGGCCTTCCCGGCGCCAGCGGATGTTGGTGTTGTTGAGGTCTTTATGTATCACCCCTTTGCCGTGCAGGTCGGCCACGAACTTCGCCAGCGAGGTCATGAAGAGGGCGTCGAAGCGTTCCGGGTCGGTGACCCAATCTTCTATCGCCTCTTCGACGGTATATGCGCAGACGTAATACTGGGCTTTGCGGAATCCCATGGCATCACGCACTTCCATATAAGCGAGCGGCTCAGGGGTATCCACGCCGAGAGCAGCAAGCCGCAGGGCGTTGCGGAAACTTTTGACA
Organism: uncultured Muribaculaceae bacterium; assembly: GCA_910584525.1. Lineage (GTDB taxonomy): Bacteria > Bacteroidota > Bacteroidia > Bacteroidales > Muribaculaceae > Lepagella. The sequence continues at coordinate 18,350 of CAJUAT010000048.1, forward strand.
GCCTTCCCCTTGCGGAACCGGTTTATCAGCTTTTTTAGCCCTTTGTCTTTTCGGAAGCGTTTCACCGTTATACGTCGTCCGGCCACCACATCTTCGCGGATGGTATTGCGGCCATCGAAAAGGATGCTGCCACACCGGTCGAAACCGTCATGCAGCCCCGCCACGTATTCACCGATCCATTCTGCGCCCGGGGCAGTCTCAATTCTCATGCGAGCCATCTTCCCAGCGTTTTTCCATCAGTTTGGCTATCAGCACTGTCTGATAGTATGCCTTCATAAAGGCGTCGATAAGTCCACGGGCTCCGTTGCGAAATCCCCGCTTGAGGATGTACGACCTGAAGAAGAACCATGCCGGGCGGTACAGCAGGGCGCCTACCCCCCACTTCTTATTGCTCCGGCGCAACAGCTCTTTATCGGTATAACGGTTGGTTTTATCGACAATCTGCCGCATCGAGGAGTCGGCGAGATGAAGGAGATGCACGCCTTTGATATCTGCCGGCACCTTTTCCACACGACCGTCGATTCTGACAATACTGTGGATTGTCGGCGGCCAGTCGGCCTTGTCGCGCTGGAAAAAGCGTATATGGTGTTCGGGAGTGGCGTAATTGAATTTGCCGAGGAAACGGCCCACCATAGGGAGGTCGAGCGCCTCGGGACAGTCAACCTCGCCGATGCGCCGGTAGAGATAGGCGGTAAGTTCGGGAGTGGCGAGCTCGTCATCGTCGACCACAAGCACCCACGGATTGGAGGCAGCGCGGATGGCCGTGTTGCGACCCGGCTCGCAGATAGTGACATCGCCCTTGGGGAAAGTGACCACCTTGCACCCATAACGCCGCGCTATCTCGACGGTATGATCGGTGCTCTCCATGTCGCACACCACTATCTCGTCGAAACCCCGCAGCGACTCCAGCACCTCGGCAAGATGCTCCTCCCCGTTATAGGTATTCATCACCACCGATATCTTCCTCTCCATCACTTCCTTATTTTTTCGCAAAATTACTAATTTCCAGCCACACGACAATATACTGCAGAGTCAACCGGCAAGTGCAAAATCAGAACACTTTGCAGATGGCGAGGCGGTGGCGGGCTGCGGAGAATACAGCCGCTATCTTTATGACCTTGCGGCCGTCGGCACCGAACGCGCCGGCATAGCATCGCTCCTCGATCTGGCGCACAGCCTCGTCGAGCACGCGCCGTATCCGGGCCGTATCCTCTTCTTTGACAAATTCTTCCTCTTTTTCCTCTCCGTATGGTGCCTCATACTCCCTGAGGCAGTCGGTTACGCCGTCATCGTCAGTAAGATATAAGGGTTTTCTGCGGCGGCCGGCAACCTTGAACTCCATCACGTAGATATAGCCTGGCGTCTTCACTAGCATGTCTATGGAGCCTTCCGATGTATGACGCTCGGCCTCGGTATAATAGCCGAGCATAGTCAGAAGCACATACATCACCGTCTGCCAGTAGCTCTCATAGCTCTGATACTTGCGCAGGTCGTAGGGCATCGACGCGAAAAAGGCGTTGAGACGGTCCATAAATCCCTGTGCGTCACCATCTAAAAGAAGCCGGGCAAGTATACGGACGTTGACACCCGCATCCTCGGATATACCGCCGTATTCCTTCAGAAATTCGTTGAGAAAGCCGTTTCTAACCTCTACGTTGGGGAACCCGAGAGTGTACAGATCCAAAAGGTCGTCGTACGACTTGATTGTGAGATATCCGGATTGATACAGCAATGGAACGGGGTTGGAGCCGAACCGAGTCATGTCGCTCATCGTGCTTTCATCCGACTGTATGCCGTCCAGATTCCGGATATCCATCCTGTTGCTGATCACAAGATCGGCGAGCATCTTGGTGGTGCCTGTGGCAAACCAATAGTCGCCGAATTTCTTGCGGCTCAACGTCAGCAGGAGGCTGAAAGGGTTGTAGATGTCAGGGCTCCCGGCGCTGAAATGATAGCCATCATATCTTTTCTTGAGCTCGGCATACATCGTGTCGGTGTCGACTCCGTTTTGGGCAGCCATCGCTTTCACCCCGGATTCGAAATATGTGTGCAGTTCCTTCTCGGTTATGCCGCATATCGCTGAATACTCATCGTCGAGCGATATGTCGATAAGATTGTTGAGACCGGAGAACACATTGAGTTTGCCGAATTTAGTAACCCCTGTGAGCAACGCCAGCTCTATGCAGGGGTCCAGGGTCTTCAACGCCGAATAGAATCCGCGCAACGCTCCCTGATTTACACCATACTGCTCTTCGTCGAGGATATTGTCGGTCAGCGGCTTGTCATACTCGTCGATGAGTATAACCACCTTGCGGCCGGTCTGGCGACAGGCTTTCTGCACAAGTGTTATGAATCGGTCGGACAGCGACCCTTCGGCATCTGTCACGTCATATTTTTCCTCGTAAACCTTCAGCTGGCGGTTGAGATTGTCCATAACGCTGCCCGCAACAGTATAGTCCTGCCCGTTAAGGTCGATATGGAAGACGGGGTGCGGAGTCCATTCTTCGGGACGCAGACGGTCAATGGCAAGACCCCGGAAGAGCTCGCGGTTCCCCTCATAATACTCATGAAGCATCGACAGCAGCAGACTCTTGCCGAACCGCCGCGGCCGTCCCAGAAAATAGAATGTATAACGCTCGAGCATGGGTATAATCCATGTCTTGTCGACATAGACGTAGCCATCCTTTATTATCTTGCTGAACGACTGAACGCCCACCGGGTATCTCAATTCTTCCATAATCATGATTATTTGCCGTTTCGCTCTAACGTCTCCACTCTACAAAACTAACAATTTAAATCCGATTCTGCAAACCATCTTGGCGGTGGGCGGAGTCAACTGGCCAGTGCGAAATTACGAAATTTTTCGATTCAAAGCTTGA
>CAJUAT010000049.1 GCA_910584525.1 uncultured Muribaculaceae bacterium
ACGCATTTTTGGCTGAATCTGAAAAATTCATCCACGGAAGTTTGGCAGTGTCCCGATTTTTATCTAAATTTGTGTCTTACAGGTTAAACAGAAAGTATGTGTGCATTATGTGGATGCGATGTTTTGTAGGGACGCACATTTACTTTGTTTCCATACTATAAGTAGTAAAGCATAGTCATGGACAAGAAAGAAATATTTAATCGAATTGAATATGTAGTGGCTTGTGTAGGAGCTTTCGCCCAGCGGTATCAGCTCACAAATATGCAAGCCTACGCATACCTGCGCCGGTTTACCGGCATTGATTTCCTTCTCGACTGCTATGCTGCCGAGCATACCCTCTCCATTGATGACGCTGTTTCAGACCTTCAGGCCATTTGCCAACGGGAAGGAGGCAGGATATGATACGTCTCTATCACGGCTCAAATGTGGTCATTGAACAGATTGACCTTTCGCGCAGTCTCATAATAATACCAATAAAAACTAATAATACCAATAAAAACGAATGACTGACTCGCAGGTTGACATAAGGGAAAATGAGATATTCGAGCTCTCGCCCGAACTGCTCAATACGCTGCTTAAAGACCACACTTTAAGCACCGATACTGAGCAGGTCAACATTTTCTGGGCTACCGACAACTATGCCGACAGAGGGGATGGTTATCAATACGGCGACCAAATCAAGATTGAAGCTATCACCGGGGCTAATGGCAATGTAATCGTGCCGCGTGCCGTCAAATCACGCGAGCAACAGCAGCAGCGCAGTCGAGAGATGGCAGAGGTGTTCACTCCTTCATGGATATGCAACAAGCAGAACAATCTTGTCGATAATGCATGGTTCGGTCGTGAGGACGTTTTTAATACCGAAGTCGATAACCCCGACGGCACCCACACATGGACTGTCAACACCGAGCCAATCGTTTTCCCTGAAGGCAAGAATTGGCGCGACTATGTGAATGAAAACCGCCTCGAAATCACCTGCGGCGAGGCTCCATATCTTGTCAGCCGATACGACACCGTAACAGGCGAGCCTATTCCGGTGGAGCGTCGTATCGGGCTTCTCGACCGCAAACTCCGTGTTGTCGGTGAGAACACAGAAACAAGCGGCGACTGGCTCAAAGCGGCACAAGCTGCCTATATGAGTATTTATGGTTTCGAGTGGCAGGGTGACAACCTCGTTCTCGCACGCGAAGCTCTACTTTATACGTTTGTTGACTATTACCGTACAAAGTTTGGTAAAGATCCACAACTGAAATCCCTGCTGTATATCGCCTACATTATCTCCTGGAATATTTGGCAAATGGACGGTCTTAAAGGTGTTATTCCTAATTCATGTGGCGAGCGTCGCACTGTGGTTTACGACCTTTTCGGAGAGACCGAGACTGTCAGTCAATGCGAGGGTTGTAAGTCCGGTGATATAAAGAAACATAACGGCACGTACGCCCTCATTAAAGACTGGAGCGCCCCGAAAGCTAAACAAAAAATCCGTTTCATCGACCTCATTAAATAATCGGTATGGAATATTTCTCTAACCTCAAAGCGAAGTTGATTTACGTTTTCCGCATACCCGATGCGGCTCACGCTGACTGCGTCAAGATTGGCGAAGCCACTTTTGAGGACGGCAATATTACATTACCGCCCAACAGTAGCGCACTTAACAAGGCTGCTCGTGCGCGTATTGACCAATACACCAAGACTGCGGGAATCAGCTATGAACTTCTCCATACTGAAATTGCCATCTTTGTCCGCAATGGCAAACTCGGGGCCGTCAATGACAAAGAGGTACATGACGTTTTACTCCGAAGTGGAGTTAAACGCAAAGAATTTCAGCATGTCAGCGGAGCTAACGAATGGTTTTGTTGCGACCTCGAAACCGCCAAGAAAGCTATCGCTGCTGTCAAGGATGGGCGTAAAGCCCTGCAAGGTCATGAAATTTCCGCAGGACAGTCGCCTATCGTGTTTCGCCCGGAACAACGTGAGGCAATAGACAAGACCCTCAAGCAATTCAAGAAAGGGAATCAAATGCTCTGGAACGCTAAAATGCGTTTCGGCAAGACTCTTTCCGCTTTGCAGGTTGTCAAGGAGCGGGGCCAACTTGCGGAGCAAGAAAAATGGACACCGTTCCGCCGCGTTCTTATCCTCACTCACCGACCTGTGGTCGATGCTGGTTGGTTTGAGGATTTCGGTAAAATCTTCTATGACTCGCCGCTGTGGGCATATGGCTCGAAGAATAAAGGCGACAGCTTCATCTCGCTTGAACGCCGTGCGGGTCGTAGCGAAGCTAATTATATCTATTTCGCCTCTATGCAAGACCTTCGTGGGTCGGAACTTGTAGGCGGCAACTTCGACAAAAACAATGATGTATTCTCAACTCCGTGGGATTTAATCATTGTTGATGAAGCCCATGAGGGTACCCAGACGGAACTCGGTCGTGCAGTGATGAAAGAGCTGACTAAGGAGAAAACAAAAGTGCTTAATCTTTCTGGAACTCCCTTTAATCTTCTCGACGGCTACAAAGAAGAGGAAATTTACACGTGGGATTACGTAATGGAGCAACGCGCAAAAGCGCAGTGGGATATAGACCACCCCGGCGACCATAATCCATACGCATGCCTTCCTCGCTTGAACATCTACACTTACGACCTCGGCAGACTGATGAACGAGTATGCCGATGAGGATATAGCTTTTAACTTCCGCGAATTTTTCCGTACCAACGATGACGGCGAATTTGTGCATAAGACTCACGTTGAGAATTTCCTCAATCTTCTCACCAGGACCGACGAGGAATCTATGTATCCCTTTGCCAACAAACGATATCGCGACATCTTCCGGCACACACTTTGGATGGTTCCGGGCGTTAAGTCGGCAAAGGCTCTTTCCGCGATGCTCAGAAATCACCTTGTTTTCGGCATGTTTGAGATTGTCAACGTTGCCGGAGAAGGTGACGAGGAAGAAGCAAACGACGAGGCTCTGCGCAAGGTGGAGAAAGCCATAGGCAAAGATCCCGACCAGACACGCACCATCACGCTCTCTTGCGGTCGTCTTACTACCGGCGTGAGCGTCAAACCATGGACAGGCGTATTTATGCTTTCGGGTAGCTTCAATACTGCCGCATCTGCATATATGCAGACAATTTTCCGTGTGCAGACACCGGCAACAATCAATGGACGCGTTAAGGAGGATTGTTACGTGTTTGACTTTGCTCCCGACCGCACTCTCAAAGTTCTTGCTGAAACCGCCAAGATTTCCCGAAAGGCAGGCAAACAAAGCGGTTCTGACCGTCAGCAACTCAGCGATTTCTTGAATTTCTGTCCGATTATTTCCATTGAGGGTAGCCAGATGAAAAAACTTGACGAAAACCACATGCTCCAGCAACTCAAACGGGTTTACGTTGAGCGTGTAGTACAGAACGGGTTTGAGGACGGCTATCTCTACAACGACGAGCTTATGAAACTCTCCGAGGTTGACATTCAGGAGTTCGACGAGTTGAAAGGCATTATCGGTCAGACCAAGGCTATGGGTAAAAGCAACGACATTACCGTAAACAATCAGGGCCTTACCAACGAGGAATATGCCGAAAAGGAAAAACTCGAAAAGAAAAAGAAGCGCGAACTCACGGAAGAAGAAAAGGCTCGCCTCGAAGAATTGAAGAAAAAGAAAAAAGTCAAGGAGGACGCAATTTCCATTCTTCGCGGCATATCCATCCGTATGCCGTTGATGATTTACGGCGCCAAAGTCGAGAATGAAGATGAAGAACTGACAATCGACAACTTTACCCAGCTTGTCGACCCGCAGTCTTGGGAGGAGTTTATGCCGCGAGGTGTTACCAAACAACGCTTCAACGCCTTCAAGAAATATTACGACCCCGACATCTTCACCGCCGCTGCCAAGCGCATACGCCAAATGGCTCGCGCAGCCGACCGTCTCAGCATTGAAGAACGCATAGAGCGTATTGCAGCCATCTTCTCAACGTTCCGTAACCCTGACAAGGAAACAGTTTTGACTCCTTGGCGTGTTGTGAATATGCACATGAACGACACCCTCGGCGGTTACACATTCTACAATGATGATTTCACGGAAACGATTGAAGAACCGCGCTTCGTCGATCGTGGCGATGTTACAGCCGAAGTTTTTACACCCGATAGCCACCTACTTGAAATAAACTCCAAGTCAGGTCTATATCCGCTGTACCTCGCCTATAACATCTACCGCTCGCGTCTGCGTAATGCGATGTTCTCGCCGGAAACCCTCGAAGAACATCAAGCCATATGGGACGCTGCTATCGCAGAAAACATCTTTGTTATCTGCAAGACCCCAATGGCTAAATCCATCACGCGCCGTACTCTCCTTGGTTTCCGCAAAGGAAAAGCCAATATGTGGGCGCCCGAAGACTTAATCAATAAAATCAAAAACCAGCCCGAACTTTTCATCAAAAAGGTGGGCGACTTAGTAGGAAAGAACGTGAAAATAAAAGCAGTAGTCGGGAATCCCCCCTATCAAGAAGTTAATGAAGGCAATGGTAACGGAGCAAATCCATTATATCATTTATTCATTGATTTAGGACGTAAGTTATCGTCAATTGGATCAATGATACATCCTGCACGATTCTTATTTAAGGCAGGTAAAACTCCTAAGGATTGGAATGACAAAATTCTTTCAGACCCTCACTTTAAAGTAGTTGACTACTGGGTTAAAAGCATTGACGTATTTAATAATGTTGATGTTAAAGGTGGTATTGCAGTTACCCTGTGGAATGAGAATGAGAAATGTGGTCCCATTGGATTCTTCTCTCCATATAAAGAACTACGCACTATACTCGGAAAAGTAAAAGGTCATAAAGAGTCTTCTTTCTCGTCTTTGGTCGGCCCTCGTGAAGCATATGGTATTACCGAAGAATTATATAAGGAGCATCCAGAATTTAATTCTCGTCCAAGCAAAGGACACAGATATAGCCTGGGCGCTAATATAGAACAGACATTCCCGGAGATTCTATTCGATGAGCAATCCCCTGAAAATGACCGTATCCAGATATATGGTAGGTATGGCAATCAACGCGGCCACAAGTGGATTAAATCTAATTACATATCAAAATACGACAGCTTTAATTATTATAAAATATTTGTACCCGAAGCCAATGGCACAGGTGCCATCGGCGAGGTGCTCAGCACGCCGGTAATCGGCGTGCCGGTAATCGGTCACACGGACACCTTCCTCAGCATCGGCAAGTTTGCCTCTGCCGAGGAGGCGTCCGCGTGTTTGAAATACGTCAAGACGAAATTTGCCAGGTGTATGTTAGGTACATTAAAGGCAACACAACATAACCCCAAAGACACCTGGGCGAATGTTCCGATGCAGGATTTTACGGCAAACAGCGATATTGATTGGAGCAAAAGCATTGAGGAAATCGACGCGCAGCTCTATGCCAAATATAATCTCTCGGTTGAAGAAATCGCCTTCATCGAATCCATGATTAAGCCAATGTAATAGAATGAGCAAGGTCTTGGTAATAGGGAATGGTTTTGATATAGCATTAGGACTACGTTCTAAATACTCAGACTATATCAATGTAATGTCGGGAACTACTAAAAATGCCTTTTGGCCATTCCGAGATTTGCCAAAAGGAAAATTCTCTGATTGTTCATTAGAACGCCATTTCTATGATTATTTCCATCATAACCTTACTGATAATATCGACATTGGAAAAGAGTTTTATCATGTGAAGTGGATTGACATTGAGGCAGAGTTACTGAACTATGTTCGTACTAAAATAGGTAAACCTATTGATGCGGATTTAGCTATGGCTGACCAACATAGTTTCAACAATCTAAAGATGATGCTCCAAAAGTATATCTTGAATCTATAGCATGGTATATCATGGAATACCGCAAGGTATATGACCGCTAAAGCCTTGTCGGAACAGAATACGAATATCTTCTCCATGAAATTGCCTCGTATATGCAGCGCGTTCTGTGATTCAATAAAATATCGCGGTTCTGTTAATTATTGTTTAGCGGTGACACTTACGGCGGTGCGGTTTGTTCTAACTTTGAAACAATCCTAAAACCGAAAAGAAGATGAAAAAACTGATAATGCTGTTGGTTGTGCTGATCATGGGTATCGGCACGGCCTCCGCCTACAAGAGCTATACAATCGACAGGTCGAAACTTCCACAGGAGTCGCAGACATTCCTGAACACCCACTTCCCTAAGGCCAAAATAGGGATGATCAAGATTGACAAGCCGTTGTTCCGCAAGCCGGAGTTCGAGGTGCGGCTCACCAACGGCCAGACCATAGAGTTCAACAAGTACGGCAAATGGAAAGAAGTCGACTGCAAGAACAAGCGTGTTCCCGACACCATCATTCCCAAGAATATCATGCGATATGTCAACAAGAATTACCCCGATGTGTTCATCACCCAGATAGAGAAGGACTCCAAAGGGTATGAGATAGAGCTTTCCGACGGTGTCGACGTAAAATTCGACCTGTTGGGCAACTTCAAGAGTGTTGACATCAACGATTAAAGGCCCGCGGGCCAGCCTTAGAGCACGCTCTTATATGGCCTGAAAAACCAAAACCATCCGCCAAACGGGTGGTTTTCACATTGTATGAGAAAAACCAGTCTGATATTAATGGCTGTGGCAGGCGTACTGCTGATAATAGCGGGCATCTACCATGGCAGAGGTACCGACACACAGGCATATGCATCGGAGATAGATAAGGTGGACAGCGTAGGCAGCAAACGGCAGCCTGCCGCACCGGCCGTGAAATCTGCCCCCTCCGTCAAGGGGAAGGTATCTACGCCGGCACGCGCCGACTCGGCGATGTTCGAAAAAGCCGTGCAGATCATCAAGAAGTACGAGGGACTTCACCAGCCGCGCCATTGGCCGCTCGTGGGCTATGGCCATCTCATCATACCCGGCGACAAGTTCCCGCGCCATAAGGCTCTCTCCGAATCTCAGGCGGAAGCCCTGCTGCGCAAGGACCTGCTGAAGAACTGCGCCGTGTTCCGCAGCTTCGGCGCCGACTCCCTCATTCTCGGCACCCTCGCCTACAACATCGGCTCCGGAAACGTGAAGAGGTCGAGTGTCACCAAAGCTCTCCGCAACGGCAACCGCGACATACGGAACCTGTACCTGGCTCACTGCCGGTACAAGGGAAAGGCTCTCTCGCAACTGAAACGCCGCAGAATAGAGGAGTTTGAGACGCTCTTCATAACGACCGACTCAGTAAAGCTGGCGCAGCCGCAGACCATCGTCAGCGACGCCCCTAAAACAGCCTACGCAAAAAAACACGTCGCCGACGGCAATAATCCGCAACTCGCTTCCGTAAACCTTATTAATTACCCGTTTTAATTACCTGTTCGCCCGATAAACTATGCAAAACATATTATCCGCCATATTATTGATCAGCGCCTGCCTGTTGACGGGATGCAGCCGTCAGGGGAGCGAGCGCGACATCACTGCCATAGAGCAGAACGACAGTCTGCCCGATATTGTGAAATCGGTGGTGCGGGCCGTCGCCGAAGATGATTCCACGGGCTTCGCATCACTGGTAAGCTATCCGCTGCACAGGCCCTATCCCTTGCGCGACATCAGCGATGCCGCAGAGATGAGCCGCTATTACCATACGCTTGTCGACGACTCGCTGCGGCGTGTGATTACCGGGAGCCGTCCCGAAGAATGGAGCGAATACGGCTGGCGCGGCTGGAGCGTCGACGACGGCAGCTATCTATGGCTCGACTCGCTGATATACGACATACCCTATCTGTCGAGGCGCGAGACGGCGGAGCTCGCAAAAGCCCGTGCCCTCGACCTCGAAAGCCTCCCCGCCGACCTGCGTGCCGACTGGATTCCGGTAGCTGCTCTCAAAGCCGACAACGGTACCCTCCTCAGAATAGACTCCCGGCAGTCGGCCGACGCTGCCCCCGCAATGCGTCTGCTCGTCTACAACAAAGGGACCGATCCTCGTGGAAAACCATCCCGAATAATACCCGGTTCCGCCGAACCCGACGGCTCCATGGGCAACCCGGTATACGTGTTCAACGACACCGACAACTCCATATGGACCTACCTCCCATGGTCGGCCGATTCCACAACTCCTTATTTTTCAGTGGAAAATAGCGACGGCTCCATATCAGAACTCAATGTATCGCCCGTTAATTGGATAGAAGCGATACAGAAATGAGATGAGTAAGGAGCAGGAATACAGTCTGACATACTTTTTATCGGCAGGCGAGACGAACGCGGAAGGGACGTTGTCGCTGACGTTGCTGACGTCGAAGATCATTGACATCTCCACGGCGCATGCCAACGCCTTGCATATAGGGAACCCCGACATGGCCGACCGTGGCTGCGGCTGGGTGCTGTCGCGTCTCGCCCTCGAGATGGACCATTATCCCAAGGTTAACGAGAACTACACGCTCACCACATGGATAGAGAGCTACAACCGCCACTTCTCGGAACGCATCGTGAAGGTTACGGACCATAACGGCAATGCCGCGGGATATGCCCGGGCAATATGGATGGTGCTCGACTATACAAGCCGCGAGAGCGTGGGGCTCGAACACCTTCCCATACCTGCCGACCTGCCCCTCCCCGGCGCTTGCCCCATAGCACGGCAGGGTAAGCATGTCACCGTATATCCCGAAGACTTCCCCGGCGAACTGCCCCGCGGATCGGTAAAAGCCAACAGGGAGCCTTTCCCTTACAGATTCAAATACTGCGACCTCGATTTCTACCGGCATGTCAACACTGTGAGGTACATAGAGCTGCTGCTCAACAGGCTCACTCTCGACGACTTCGACACATCGGAAGTGCAGCGCATGGAGCTGGCCTTCATGCATGAGTTCCACTACGGACAGGATGCCATAGTGCTCCGCGCCGACAATGACCTAAAATCGAATTTCAGCATATACGCCGCAGGGAGCCGGCAGCCCGGTCTGGTGGCCTCGCTCCTCCGCCGCCGTACCTGAACCCCCTTACCTCTGACCACTCCCCTCATACTTCTCACCTACCTTAAATCTCCCCCGCCATGAAACACTACAGCCCTTCGCGCATCGAGAGTGACCGCCGCGTTCTCGAACTCCTCTCCCAATCCTTCGGCAGCATATCGGCCGCCAGCACCGAGATCATCAATCTCGAGGCTATCCTCAATCTCCCCAAAGGCACCGAGCATTTCGTGGCCGACCTCCACGGCGAAGACGAGGCATTCGGTCACATAATACGCAACGCCTCCGGTAACATCAAGAGAAAAGTGCGCGAAATCTTCGGCAGCACTGTCGGAGAGTCGGAAATAACACAGCTCTGTTCCCTGATATACTACCCGGAACGCAAGCTCGAACTCATCAGAGCGGAAAATGAATCGCTCGACAATTTCTACAACATCACTCTTCACCGGCTGGTGAAGGTGCTTCAGAGCGTATCGTCGAAATATACGCGCAGCAAGGTGCGCAAGGCATTGCCCAAGGAGTTCGCCTACATCATCGAGGAGCTTCTTCACGAGTCGCCGTCGGGCGAGAGCAAACAGGCCTACTACAGCCGTATCGTGGAAACCATCATCTCCTGCGGACAAGCCAACGAGTTCATAATAGCGATATGCAACGTGATCCAGCGTCTCAGCATCGACAGGCTTCACATCTTAGGCGATGTCTATGACCGCGGTCCCGGCGCTCACGTGATTCTCGACACGCTGGGAGGATACCGCCAGTTCGACATCACATGGGGCAACCACGACATACTATGGATGGGCGCCTATGCCGGCAACAACTGCAACATTGCCAACGTGCTGCGCATAGCCCTCAGATATGGCGACATGCTGACCCTCGAGGAGGGTTACGGCATAAACCTCCTCCCCCTGGCTACCTTCGCCATGGATGTATACGGCAACGACCCCTGCACCGTGTTCTACCCCAAAATAGAAGTGGACACCACGGTATACAGCGACAGCACCATAGCTCTCATGGCCAAGATGCACAAGGCCATATCAGTGATACAGTTCAAGCTCGAAGGGGCCATGATCGACCGCCATCCCGAATGGCATATGGAACACCGCAAACTCCTCGACAAGATGAGCGCCGACTTCAGCGAGGTGCGGCTGGCCATGGGAACCTACCCGATGCTCGACAGCAGTTTCCCCACCATAGACCCCGCCGATCCTTACCGCCTGACACCCGAGGAGGAGAATCTCATAAACAGGCTTCACCGCTCCTTCGTGATCTGCGACAAGCTGCGGCGGCATATAAGCCTCTTCTTCGAGCATGGCTGCATGTATGCCGTATCCAACGGCAACCTGATGTTCCATGCCTCGGTGCCCCTCAACGAGGACGGTTCATTCCGCGAGGTGGAGGTGATGGGAAAGAAAGCAAAGGGAAAGGAACTTCTCCACAACATAGGGATGCTTTTGCGGGCGGCCATCGACCGCGACTGTCCCGCCGACATCCACGACTATGCCGTTGACTACTACTGGTATCTGTGGTGCGGTCCTGACTCTCCCCTCTTCGACAAGGCGGCCATGACCACCTTCGAACGCTATTTCATAGCCGACAAGGAGACCCACCACGAGCAGAAAGGCCATTATTATGAGCTTCGCGACCGCGAGGACATATGCGACAGAATCCTTGACGAGTTCGGCGTGACCGGCGAACACCGTCATGTCATCAACGGACATGTGCCCGTAAAGGTGGGGAAAGGCGAGAAACCGGTGCGCGCCAACGGCAAGCTGATGGTTATCGACGGCGGCTTCGCAAAGTCGTACCACCGCACCACCGGCATTGCCGGATTCACTCTCGTGTTCCACTCCCGGGGGTTCGTGCTCGTGCAGCATGAGCCTTTCAGCAGCACCGAAGAGGCCATTCGCAAAGGCACCGACATCGTGTCGACCAACGTGCTCATAGAGCTGAGCCAGAACCGTATGCGCGTGCGCGACACCGACAAGGGCGCCGAACTACAGGCCCAGATCGACGAACTCGACGAACTACTGTACGCCTATCGGCACGGTCTCATCAAACCTCACAGATAATACATATAATACGGAACGTTCCGGTTATTGCCGGACTCTGCGGAGGCGGAAGGAAGAATTGAGCGCGGGAAGCTGCACCGACAAAAGTCCAGGCTGCTCATATTCAGCTTTTATCTCCGTATCCAAAGGATTGCGCGAGGCATCTATCCATTCCATGTCGTAGACATTGGCGAAAGATGTCTTGCGCAGACATCCCTTGAGCATACCGGGCTTCCACATGGAGGGATTCGCCACGGCTCCCGAGAGATACAACACCTCGTATCCGCCGTCAGGACCTGCCACTATCGCCAACCGGTAATTGCCTTGATACCGCACGGCATCATCATCGAGCGAACGGTCGTACATTTCCCATATTCCCTCCAGGGGGTCGGTGGAACGGTCGAGATAACTTTTCAGGGCGTCGGGATTGCCGAGGTACGACTGCGTGGCTGCAGGAGAGTCAAGATTGTCAAGGCGTATCCAGTCTACATCGAGCAGGGCGCCCGGCTCGGCAATCCATCCGGCCGTGACGGCACGATAACCGGGAAGCTCCCCTTCCCATATAGGGGCATATTCCCTTTCGCCGCCGGAAAGACACCACAAGGCGCCGGAATGTTCCAGCCTGTAGCTGTTGGGGCCGGTGAACCAGTCGAGCTTGTCCTTGAGCGCAATCTCGGCGACGATGCTGTCGCCGATGCTTACCACTACCTTGAGGGCCGTAGGCCCCACGGGGTCGCGCACGTCGTCGATGGTCTTGAACCATATGGTGAGAGGTATGCCGTCGGCGTCGGTCATCTCGAGGCCCCATGCCGGGTGCATCACTTTCATGGCTGTGCCGTCGTCGGCCACAGCCTCGTAACGGCGTCCAGCCGCGTTGTGGAGATTCCGCGCACGGAAGGAAAGCCGGAAGTCGCTGCCATCTATGTCGAGATGCCTGAACGTGGAGGGTACGTTCCCCGCTATCATCATCACCGTGTCGCTGTCGGTCTCGGTGGCCAACGCTCCGAAGCCCCGCGAGGAATTGTAGTAGGAGGGCTGCCGTACTCCGGCATGCGCCAGTCCCACTATCGCCGTAATCACTCCCACTATGCCGAAGATACCTATGATGGTACCCGTAATCTTATTGATGAACCACATGCTGCGCAAATTGAAATGGGCCCGGACCTTGTCGACGAAGAAAGTCACCATCCACCACCATCCCAATGCTCCGGCTATGATGCACAGAAATCCCATGAAGTAATGTCCCGGCGTAAACTCGGGAAGCAGGAAGTTGAAGCGTGCGAACAAGCCGATTATCAGGAATATTATCAGCGGATTTGATACTGTGAAAAGGAATCCGTTCAGAATGTCGGTCTTTGGAGAGCCGGATATTTTTTCGCCCGGTTTTTTAATGCTTTTGGATGGATTGGATATGAAGAGGTATACGCCGAAAGCTATCAGCACCACAGAGCCGACGAGCTGGATCACATTCTGGTTTTTCTCCAGGAACTCTTCGATAAACGACAGGCCGAATCCGGTGAGCAGACAATAGAAGAGGTCGGAGAGGGCGGCACCCACACCGGTATAGAATCCGGCTTTGCGGCCTTTGGCGAGAGTGCGCTGAATGCAGAGGATACCCACGGGACCCATCGGTGCGGAGATGATGACACCGATTGCGACACCGCGCCACAGCATGTATAGGATACCCTCGAGCCAGTCCATCGCGTTTTAGTTGATTATGAGGAAACCGCCGGTACCGTTTGCGGGTGGAATGCAGCGGTATATACGCAGGCCATAGCTGTCGGTAAACGCCGGCCCGGAGAGAGGGCGACCGCCGGCCTGCACCACATCATACCTCGACTTGCATACGGGACACTGCGCCACCGGCAACGGGTCCTCCATGACGATGTTGACCCTGATGTCTCGGCGGCACTCCACGGGACAGCTGAGGTCGTAGGCCAGCGGGACACCGGCCTCGTTGGTGAACGCATCCGTGCCGCACACAAGAAGAATACCCCCGTAACCGGTATATGTGCGTTCCGTCCATCCGAAATTCGACGGCTCGCGCAGCTCCCTGATGAATCGGCGAGTGTCGCCATAACCGTTCACACCGTAAACCTGCCACGTGCCCTGCGGACTCAGGTTGATGCTCACTGTATAGTCGGGAATGCGGTTGGAGTCGATGGTGTTGCACCCGGCGCAACACAACAGAAACGATGCCATGAGCATAATCATGCCACGGCATCCCCACACGGAAAGCGCTCCGTTTCGTTTCCTCATATAATCATATAATCAGATTCCCATTGACTTTACACTGTCGGCAATCTGGTCGACGAGTTTCTGCATCGGGCCGTTGAGCATTGGCTTCAGCATTGCGGGCACCTGCAAGGAGGCTTCGACAGTAATTTCCGAAGATTCGGGACCTGTGGGCGCGATATGGGCGCTGAGCATCACGGGCACCGGGGTGCCTACACCCTCGTAGCTCACCAGCGTGGGACGCACGCAGTCGGCCTTCACCAGCGTGACATTACCCGTAGGTCCGCCGGGAATCACCAGCGTGTCCTCGTCGACGCGGATGTTGTCGAGGAGCTCCCGCTTGTCGTCGGGCACCTTGTCCTGAGGTATGTTTCTTATAGCCTCTTCCAGACCTGCGAGGTCGGTGAGCTTGTCGTAGATGGTTTCGGCACTCTTGCCTACAGCCACGGGGCTGCTTTTATATTCTGCCATAACAATTTTTATTCTAAGTGATACCGATCAACGATTCGGGACCCAGTTTGCGGGGTCCATGCGCCATTCCTTGAGAGCCTCCTCATCGCCGGGCTGTATATAGTCGGTTTCCAGTGCCGTCTCCACCATCGCGGAGTATGTGCAGAGGGACACGACATCTATATTGGCATCGCGCAGCCGCTTGACGGAGCGGGGGAACTCGTAATTGATCACCGCCACGGCGCCGAGCACATCGCAACCGGCATTCCTGATAATCTCCGAGGCACGCAGACAACCGCCGCCCGTGGAGATGATATCCTCGACCATCACCACTTTCTGACCGGGACGCAGATTACCCTCGATGAGGTTTTCAAGGCCATGGTCCTTGGGAGTGTCGCGCACGTATACGAAAGGAAGGCCAAGGACGTCGGCCACAAGCGCACCCAGACTTATAGAGGCTGTCGACACACTCGCCACTGCCTGCACATCGCCGTAATGCTCCAGTATGTTCTTGGCAAGTTCCACCTTGACATAGCTGCGCACGTCGGGATACGAGAGGATGCGCCTATTGTCGTTGTAAATCGGCGAGTTCCAGCCCGAACCCCATACGAACGGCATGTCGGGCTGCAGTTTCAATGCGCTGATCTTAAGTAATTTCTCCGCAAGTTGGCGGTCGGGAGTCTTCATATCTGTATTATTTTAAACTACAAAATTACATCCTTGGAGCGAGAATTGCAAGATTATTTTTCACAATCCCCTTTTGCTCCACTGCTTAGAGCGTGTTCCTTATTCCTCAATTAGCCCGTTGTCCGGATTCCTCAATTAGCCCGTTGTCCGGCCTCGCCGTTGAATATATATTCACCGCGTTGCGTGAGCATTCCGGCTTCGGCAAGCTCATATTCATAAACGAGTACCTTCACCATACCTACGGCATATGGTGCAACCTCATAGGGCTGATAGATGAATTCCAGGCCATCGTTGGTGATACGGAATGTTGCGGCGATGTCTATGTCGGGGTTGACATACGACTGCATGTCGTTTCTCTTCACCGATTCGTTGATGAGCGCGCGCAGCTTGGCTTTCATGGCCGGTTTGACCACGTCGTAGAGCGAGAGTATCTTGCCGTTCTCGATGTCATAGTTGACCACTGACTCGCCGTAACTTCCGTGGGCGGCGCCACAGTAGTAGACGCTGCCGTAACAGTTGAACACCACAAGCCGCGGATTCACGAGCGATGCCGATATGCTGCCATAGGAAGTGTTGCAGGCTTCGGTATCGGCGGGGGAAAGGTCGGTTGGTCTGAACTCAGCGGTGGCTATAGGCTCTACTTCTCCATCGCCTACATAGCGTACGTCGATTATCGCCATAAGAGAATCGCGTAGCTGACGCACATTGTCATTGCCCAGCGACTTGGGAAGAACGCCTTCGCCCCTGCAGTCCTGATACTGCGAACCTTTGTAACCTTCGATAGAGTCGTTGCCTTCCATTATCACATGATAGCTGAACGACTCGAACTCCAGATCGTCCGACTTCTGTTCGCGGCGCGGCTCGTCGTCGTCGTCATCGATGTTTTTGTGTTTCTTGCTGTCGCAGGAGGTCATGCCGACCATCGCTGCCGCCATGCCCGCTATCATCAGGCTGCGGAATAGCATTTTGCTTGATTTCATACTTATATCCGATATTTCCTTTTATCCAATATTTCGGTTCCTTCAATATAATTACAAACACTGCTGTGGGTAAAGATGTTTACCAGCTTCCGGAAGCGCCGCCACCCCCTGAGGCACCGCCGCCGAAACCGCCGCCGGAGAAACCGCCCCCTCCTCCGCCACGGCCCATGGAGCCGAGCACCGCGCCCGCTATCAGGGCTGCTCCGGACCCGTCGTCCTTGCGCGGCAGCTTATAGGGCTTGTTGAGCCGGTGATGACAGAACTCGCATTCAAAGATTCTCTCGCCGAGTCCTTCGCGACGGGTGGTGGGTGGTATCCGCACGATATCTTCCTTCAGACACATCGCAACCGTATGGCAACGCGGACATTCCGTGTATTTGGTCTGCTTTGTCTTGAAGGGGAATCGCTCCACGGTGCCGCATTCGGGGCATTCCCACACGTCGTAATCCACGGTGTCGAGACGTTCCTCGAAATCCTGCGAGGCACTGAGCAATTCGTTGTCCTCCTCTTCGGAAAGCTTGTTCATGGCATGGCCGCAGGTAGGACATCTGCGTTTCTTGTTACGCGAGACGCGGTAGATCATCAGGGCTATGAGCCAGAAAATCAGTCCCGTGCCCAGGGAGCACAAGCCCAGCACAAGGAATGTGGAGAGATGGTTGCGCCACATCATGGACTGTTCGTAACCCTTGACCTTCCGGGAGCGGGCAAGGTCGTAACAGAAGAGGCCCAAAGCTGTGAAGAAGAGTATGGCGGCCACAATGCAAAGGAACTCCCATATCACGTCGGCGGATAAGGTTTCCATCGCGCCGGCATAGTTGTCAGGTTGTTCCGACCTTAGTTCTTCGGCCACGGCGGGGTCGGAAAGTGCGTCGGCCATTAGAGCGGTGGCGCCGTTGACGGCCGCGTCAAGGTCGTTGTCATCGCGCATGGCGGGAATCACCGTGCGGTTGATGATGTTCTTGCAGGCCATGTCGGTGAGGACGCCTTCCACGCCGTAACCCGTCTCTATACGCACATAGTGCTGGTCGGGAACTATCACCAACAGGACGCCGTTGTCTTTGTCGCTCTTTCCCAGACCCCAGTGTTTGAAGAGGTCGTTGCTCCATTCTTCCACCGACATGTCGCCGATGTCGGGCACGACTGCCACGGCCACCTCGCAGGTAGTGGTCTGGCGCAGCGAGTATAGCCGCTCGTTGACTCCGCGCTTCGTGTCGGCGTCGAGCAGTCCCTCGGGGTCGCTTATGAAGTTGTGGCGGTCGGCGACATTGGGATTCGCCAGCTTGTCGGGGGCATATGCGGCTCCCATGCAGAGGGCCGTTATCACGAGCATGATGCCCGTCATCAGAATTCTTCTTGTTTTCATACTGCCGGAAGGCTGTGTCCGTTTAATTTTCTGTAAAGGTCGAGGGCATATACGTCGGTCATTCCGGAGACGTGGTCGAGGGCGCTCTGGAGGCGGCCGTAGACGCTTCCGGTACGCGTGTCGTACTGCCCGGGTATTATGTTCAGCAGGAGCCGTGAGGAGTTGCGTTCAGGGTTCATGACCGCTTCTACAAGGGCATCCATAAGGTATGTTATGATTCTGTTGCCGGCAATCTCTATGTCCACAACCTCGCGGGCGTTGTAGATTTTACCCCAGGCTGTGGCCGAGCAGTCGGCGTATGCCTGTCGGAGAGTATTATCCACCCCGTCGAGAAGTGTGCCGGCATATCTGCCGCCGAGGATTGCTTCCTCATTGTCGAGAAAGACACGTGCCGAGTCCTCCACGAGCTTTCCTATCACTATTGAGCGGAGATATGCTATTTTCTCGTTGGGGTCGTCGAGGCGGTTCATGCTCCGCAGGCATTTGTCGCGGGCGCCGGTCTCCATGAAGCCCAGAAAGAGGTCTATCACATGGCCGGTGTCGAGGATTCTGAGCTTATGGGCATCCTCTATGTCCATAATCTGATAACAGATGTCGTCGGCGGCCTCCACGACATAAACGAGGGGGTGTCGCGTGAATCTGCCGGGCTGGATTTCGGGGATTCCGAGGGTGGATGCCACGCGCCGGTATATCTCGTCCTCGCTCTCGAAGAAGCCGAACTTCCCCTTGGTGCCGGCATGCAGGGAGGTATGGGGATATTTTACCACGGCGGCGAGCGTGGAGTAGGTCATGGCCATGCCGCCGTTGCGACGTCCCTTGAACTGGTGCGTGAGCAGACGGAAAGAGTTGGCGTTACCTTCGAAATGTATGAGGTCGGCCCATTGGCGCTCCGTAAGACGTCTCTGCAGTTCCTGCCCGGGGCCTTCGCTGAAGTAGGCCGAGATGGTTTTTTCGCCGGAATGTCCGAAAGGAGGGTTTCCGAGGTCATGGCACAGACATGCCGCCGCCACTATGTCGCGGATGTTGTCGAAGAGGCCGTCGCTGTTGCCGTGGCGTTCCTTGAGGCCGAGGGCTATCTCGTGACCTAACGAACGCCCCACGCTCGATACCTCCAGGGAATGCGTGAGCCGGTTGTGCACAAAGATGCTTCCCGGCAAGGGAAACACCTGCGTCTTGTTCTGCAGCCGCCTGAAGGGCGAAGAGAATATCAGCCGGTCATAGTCGCGCTGGAAGTCCGACCGCGTATGCCGCCGGTCGTCATGGTACTCCTCCAGTCCCAGTCGCCGGTCGGTAATAAGTCGCCCCCACTCCATAGGCTTTATTTCACTCTCACTCATCTCTCCCTTTCTTCATTCATATTCATTTATAACGCACATATTCAAAGAAAGAGTACCCAACTCTCCTGTTCTCCCGTTCTCCCGTCAAAAAAATATTCAGCTCACCCGTCAAAAAATTAACAGTTCTCCTGTCGGGCGAGCCAGGCGGTGATGTTGCGTTCGGTGGTGCTGAAGGTGATGCCCAGGTCGATAATCGGGCGCGGGTCGCCGGCAAACTGCCGGGCGTAGTCTTTCTTGCGGATCTGCTCCAGCGCCTCCTCCGGCGTGCCGTCGCGCTTCAGCTCTATGATGTAGATATAGTTGCGCATGCTCAGCAGCATGTCGATGCGGCCGTCCGACGTGTGCCATTCCGGACGCGCGTCGACTCCTATCAGCATGAAGATGATGAAGAGATTGTTCTCGTAATGCAGCTCCACAGCCTTCTCGGCGAACTCATAGGGAATCCCGGCCATGAACGACCGCAGACGCTCCATGGCCTCGTCGATTCTCCTCTCCTCCAGCAGCCTGCGCACCTCGCGCACATGCTTCGAAATTGTTCCGTCGTCATCGGCCATATAATGCTCCGCGAGATTGTCGAAGAGACCCTTGCGCACCTCCAGATTGGGGATGCCGAGATGATAAAGGTCATAGTCCTCATACCCCTTGATGGTCAGGTAACCCGTCTGGTATAGCAATGCCACAGGCTTGGTACGGGATATATCGCTTGCCGACAAAGTCCTTCCTTCCACTGTCTCCTGGAACATCTCTGGCAGGAAACCGCCTCCGCTCTGAATGCGGCGTATCAGGAACTCCGGTGTACCGCTCTGAAACCAGTAGGCCCCGATTTCACGATTGTTGAATGCCCACAACAGACTGAAGGGATTATATATGTCGGGACTCTGTCTGGTGAAATGATAACCGTCGTAATTGGCTTTGAGCAGAGCAACGGCCCCCTCATGGTCAGTATCATACTCCCGGGCCAGCAAATCTATTCCCTCCTTGAAGTTGGCGGCAAGCTCAGCCTCTGTGATTCCGCAGAGTGCCGAATAATCACGATGAAGCGATATATCGTATAGGTTGTTGAGACCGCTGAATATGGTCATCTTGCTGAAGCGGCTCACGCCCGTAAGCATCGTGAACCGGATGTACTGGTCAAGGTCTTTTATGTTGACATAGATGGATTTCAGCAGCAGCCTGTGCGCCTCGCTGCGCTCCGGGTCGTGCATCGTCTCTATCAGCGGATTGTCGTACTCATCGATGAGAATCACCACTGTCTGACCCGTAGCTTTATAGGCTGCCTTGATGATATTCCTGAAGCGTACCGACAGGTTCTGTGTCTCTACCGGAACATCATAGAGCCTTTCCCATTCAAGGAACTGATTGCCGAGTATGTCTTCCAGACTATCATCTTCAGCGGCGTGGAAAGTGGCCAGACTGAGTGTCAGCACCGGATGCACCGTCCATTCCGATTCCAGACGCTCCATGGCCAACCCCGTGAAGAGCTCCTTCTTCCCTTCGAAATAGGCCTGTATCGTCGATAGGAGCAGGCTCTTGCCGAAACGGCGTGGCCGCGACAGAAACACACTTTTGCTCGACATGACAAGGTTGTAGATCAACTCGGTCTTGTCGACATAGAGGTATCCGAGCGTGCGCAACGACTCGAAGCTCTGGATGCCTATGGGATAACGAACAGTAATATTGGCCATGACAGAATCCTTAAGAGCGCGTTCCTTAAAATTTCGGGGTCGTAGGGGTCGCAGACTTGAGGCGATTTTAGTCGGTTGCTGAAGGAGCATACCGAGGTATGTGACTGACAGCAAGCGGCTGAAAGCGGCCAAGTCTGCGAGGGCGAAGGTAACTTCCTCCGCGTCAGGGCCTCCGATTTTGTTAAAATGCGCTTATAATTCATTTATGCTAATTACTACCTTTTTACAAATCGCGTATCCTTATATTGAAGAATAATAATAAATCCTTATTCTCTGATGCTGGGACCGGAAGGGTATTGAACGAGGTATTTTTCAATCATAGGAAAACTCCGACGACATTTAAATTACCTCCGCCCCGTCTCTTTTCGGCATCTTCCCCGAGGTCTCGTCGGTCACGATGCCCGCATCGCTCCCTCCTCGACTCGGGAAATCTGCTCGAAAAGAGCCGCCCCTACGGCCTCGAGATTTTAAGGAACGCGCTCTTATTTGCTACAAATATAACACATTTTTCCCATAATACAAAACATCGCAAAGACAGCAGCCGTTTCTCTGAAGCGACAATATTAATTTGTGCGTATCGTTTTATA
>CAJUAT010000050.1 GCA_910584525.1 uncultured Muribaculaceae bacterium
TATTTTTATATCTTAAAAGACTTTTTATGTTTTTGAAATAAGTTTAAATCACTTCCTTAATTTTGTGACCGGTATGATACTTCGCCTATAGTTTGAAGTTTTTAGGGCGAAGCTTATTCCTGTTAGTCTACAGACTACAGATTATCATAGCAGGAATAAAGGTTGTTGATGGTTCTGCCTCCCGAGACGTGAGTCTAGCGGGGCAGAATTTTTTATTATCCTCGCTTTTTATTAATTTTGTGACTAATAAATTGTTTATTGGAAGTCGTAACCACGGTTTCTTTATTTATTATGATTGACAGAGGAAGAATGTGCGGTTCGCCGACATTGTGGCGTTGGGAAGAGGAGAAAGTTCTCTATTGGATTCTGGCGCTGTTGTGCTGTGTGGTCTTGCTGCCGTTTTTGGGGCTTGCCGATTTCAACACCAAGGGAGAGCCCCGTGAGGCGGTGGTGGCCTTGTCGATGCTGCAGAGCGGCGACTGGATATTGCCTGTCAACAATGGGGGAGAGATGCCTTACAAGCCTCCATTGTTTCATTGGCTGGTGGCCATATGCTCATGGTTCACCGGCGGCGAGGTTAACGAATACAGTTCGCGACTGCCGTCGGCGTTGTCGCTGATAGCCCTGACACTCGGCACTTTCGTGTTTTTCCGCCGGCGTTGCGGCCTGCACACCGCCTTTGTGACCGCACTGCTTACATTCACATCGCTGGAGTTGCACCGTGCCGGAATGAACACGCGCGTGGACATGCTGCTTACCGCATTGACCGCCGGCGCCGTCATGTCGC
This sequence comes from uncultured Muribaculaceae bacterium, assembly GCA_910584525.1. GTDB lineage: Bacteria > Bacteroidota > Bacteroidia > Bacteroidales > Muribaculaceae > Lepagella. Next base: position 788 of record CAJUAT010000050.1, read on the forward strand.
TCTATTCATGGTACATCAAAGGTTGCCGCCGTGTTCCGTGGGGAGCCATTCTTCTGATGAGCATGGCCACCCTTACCAAGGGACCTGTAGGCGTGCTTGTCCCATGTCTGGTATGCGGGGTGTTCATGCTCCTGCGTGGCATGAATTTCTTCAAGGCGGCACTCTGGATGATCCTGTGGGGTGTGATGTCGCTTATCATACCTTTGTGCTGGTATGTCGCCGCGTATGGGCGCGGAGGACAGGAATTTCTCGACCTCGTGATGGAGGAAAACTTCGGCCGCATGACAAGCACCATGTCATACGATTCATGTGTCAATCCATGGCCTTACAATATATTGTCGCTGATAACGGGCTGGATACCCTGGACACTTGCCGCCCTTATGTCGCTTGCCGCTCTGCGGCGCTCCGATTTCAGATGGAATACCGCCGGAATCATTCCTCGGCTCAAGGCGTGGCTGAAAAGCGTGAAACCAGTAAGGCTTATGGCACTCACGGCGGTGACCGTGATTTTCGTGTTTTATTGTTTTCCTCAGAGCAAACGGAGCGTATATCTGATGCCGCTGTATCCATTCATGGCTCTATTCATGACAGAGCTTCTGGAGTGGACGGCTAAGCGTAAGAAAGTGCTGGTGCAGGCTTTCGGGGATGTGATTGCCGGGGTGGGGATACTGCTTACGGCGGTGTTCATAGCAGTCAAGGCAGGCGTAGTTCCCGACACGTTGGTTGACCATGGCCGACACGGAGCCCAGAATGCGGCCATGTTGCAGGCATTGCGCGACAGCGGCGGATTCATGATATGGCTATGGACGGCATGTGCTCCCGCGGGCGCCTTGTTATGGTGGTGGCGCTGGCGCAGCCGCGGCGAAACATGGCGGCGACTGTCGGCGATAGCAGTGACCATTTGCGGCATATACATGACGCTTGCGGGCGTATGGCAGCCCGCCGTGCTGAATGTGCGCTCCGCCAAACCTGTGGCACGGCAGATTACGGAACTCCTCGCTCCCCAGGCTCAAATCTATGAACTGATAGGATATGCGGAGTTTCAGGCCGGTGACCCGGTACACTTCTTCGAGCTCAATTTCTATATGGGCGACAGGATACTCAATTTCGTCAGGGAACATCCGCGCAGCGGATTCCTGATAGTTTCCGACGACGATGTAAGAGACTATCTTCCGCAGCTCGAGCAGCAGGGGTATCGTTTCATGCCGGTTGCCGATACGGAAAGGCCGTTGATGAAGCTGCCGTCAAAAGTGATGGCTTTCGAGCGCTCGGGAGCCGACAAGCCGGTAACCCTTACCGACATGCATCCGGCCAATCAATAACGACATTATGCGGAGGAGCACGCTGTACACACTCACGCTGCTTTATCTATGGATACCGGTGGCGATATTTCTGCTCACATGGATAAATCCATGGATAGGTATTCCATGTTTTCTGCTCGGTAGCTGGATGACGTTATACGCCTACAGAGGAGTCGGAGGTCAAGTGCCGTTCGGAGGGTGGCCCCGGGAGGTGCTGATTGTGCTGATGATTTTGCTGTGGGTGATGGTGAACGGTGTGGGAGGCTTCTGGTATCAGACGGCCGACCATATGTTCCGGAACCAGGTATTTATCAATCTTGTGGATTATGAATGGCCGATACACGACGGGGAGGGGCATGTGCTGTGTTATTTCTGGGGCTTCTGGGCATTGCCGGCTGTAGTAGCCAAGGCAGCCGGCATGTATATGGCGGGATATGCCTTTCAGGTGTTGTGGGAGGCCGCGGGCATATGGCTGGCCTTGAGATGCACCTTCATCTTCATCAACAAAGGGGTAAGGGCGAGAGTGCTGCTGGTGATGATTGTGTTCGGAGGCGCCGAACTGCTGCGCAATATGTTGGAGATATGGTTTGAGCCTTTCGGCATCGGCTGGTATACGTATTGCGACGACATCTTCTTCTACAGCTATCCCACTACTCTGTTGGCGTTTAATTTCAACCAGATGTGCGGAGCTATGGCCGCCACGGCGCTCGTGTTGCTTGACAGTAAGCCGGGGCGCAGCGCTGTAGCCGTGGGTATGCTTGCGTTTTCCGCTCCTTTTGCCTGTATGGCGTTGTTTCCCGTGGCTTTATGGCAGATTGGGCGTCATGCCTTCGCAGTGCGCAACGTATGGAAAATCATGGGCAGGATTTTCAGCATCTGGAATGTCGGAACGACGGCGGTATGCTTCCCGGTTCTCTATTATCTGTCGCTTACAGACTCGCGGATGCTGCCGGGGTATCTGCCCGACTCATGGATATGGTATGGGCTTGTCACGACGCTCCTATTCGGTCTTGGGTTGTGGTTACCCTTCATATGGGATTCGGTGAAGCGATATGCGCCGTTCTGGATTATGGTGGCGACGGTGGCGGCGGCATTCTGTCTGCAGATGTCGACCAATCCGGACCTCAGGTCGAGGATATGGGTGCCTCTGTTAATGCTTCTCATCATGGAAGTTGGTAAGGAGGTATGTCGCTGGGAATGGCTGGGGGCGTGGCGGCGAAGTCTGTTGGGACTGGCATTGCTGCTCGGAACATGGCCCTCGTTCTCCTGGGTGTGCGGCGATTGGTGGTGCGGATTCACGGAGCCGTTCGTATCCTACCGCAGATATCTCATATCGCGTACAGTGTTCACTCTTCCCATCGACTCATTCAGAGACCATTTTGTCGGGACACTGCCGCACAATCAAATCATAGTAGGGAATCTTGACAGCAGTCCGGCCATTGAACCGGAACAATAACGACTCATTGTATTTCGTTAAAAAGAGAGGTAAATACCCTCATATCAGAACATCCTACATGCTTACAAAAGCTTTTTTCAGAATAATGGCCATAGCGGCGATAGCCGCGGCGGCCAATGCAGCAACACCGGCGGCAGTATGTCAGAACATATCGGCCAACGACACATGGAAGAACTATACGGCCTTTGACTGCCAGCCGAGAAAAATCCTTGACGGTAACAGATATACTTATTTTCTGGTATATCAGACATATTACAGTCCTACGGCTTACAAACGGGGAAGCGAGCCGCTTGCCGACTATGGCGATCCGGTGCTGGGTCTGTTATATTACGACAAGCAGAACCCGACGGCAGGCATAAGGTCGGCGCATGAACTGGGTCGCTTCAACACGGGGCAGATAAGCAACGCGGCTTATAATCCCCGAGGTGGCTGTCTGCTGATAGCTTACAGCGACGGAGCCATCGACATAGTGCGCGACAATGGTAAGATCGACAATATCACCACGCTCAAGGAGCGTTCGGTGCCATTCCCGGTGTCGGCCCGCAACATATCGTTCGCTCTCGAGAACAATGACGCATGGATAGCCACCAGCTATGGCTTCATACATGTAGACTGCGATGCCGCTAAGGTTCTCGAGGCTGTCGACCTGGGTATGTCGGTGACCGACATCTGTCGCGTGGGCGACAAGGTAGTGGCCATTACCCAGCAGAGTGCCGGTACCGCCAACGAGCTTTATGAGGCTGACGCCACCAAGACGCTCCGCTCCCGCGCCGACTTCGTGCGCAAGGAGATGCCCGTAGACCAGCTTGACTTCATAATGCCCGTGGGCAACGACGCTTTCGCTCTGCTTACGAACCGTACACAGCTGTCCATGGCCAAACGTGACGTAGACGGCAAATGGTCGCTGTCTAATTACATTACCGACGACGGTTTCCGTAATCAGCTCGTCAATACGACGGAGAACGGCAGTTACGTCGGCGAAATCAACCGCAGGTCGTTCGTGTTCAAGGACAATGAGAACAATCTTGTCCTTACCTCCTCGGGGTATTACATATTCTCCAAGAATACGGCCTACCATATAGCCAGCAGCCCGGGGGATGACGGGAATCTCAAGATCGAGCAGCGTAATTTTGCGGTGACATATCCGACGTGGACTGGTACGAACGACTTTGAGAATTTCTGGTTCTACGACCACCGCCAGGGTTTCCATTGCGACAAGGCCGAGGGTTACGGTGCAGCCGCCACATGGACGCGCGGCGACATTCTGGTGCCGGATGCCCCGGTTGGGCTGGTATACGCAAGACTTGATTATTCGCCCAAGCATGGTGTGCTCGTGAGCAACAACGGTACGCCTACCGACAGACATAACGAAGCCCGTGTGAATCCCATGTTGATAAGCGGTTACAAGAACGGCCGTTGGACCAATTATTGTCCGGCCTATCCCGTAAACATTCCGGCCAGCGCTCAGTCAGGCGGTTATCTCAACGAATTGTTCAATGCGCAGACCAACAATTACGATCCTTATCCTCTTGCTGACCCGATGGGACTAACCGTAGACCCTCTCTATCCGGAATATGTATATGCCGGCTCGATATGGAACGGAATGGTCGCACTCAATCTCGACAAACGCAACAGCGATGTTCTGCACTTCGCCACGAAAGTCGATGCTCATAATTATTATGCCAATTTCGTGTCCATGTTCCCTCAGCAATGGGCTTCCTACAGTTATCTATGGCCGATGGGACACGATGCCGACAATACGATATGGATGTATTACCCCGACCTCAACTCCGGTTTCTATGGCGAGGGAAATGGCGTACATCTGTTTTACTGGACTGCCCAAAACCGCAAGAATGCCCTTGAGACCAACAGTGCTGATGGCGACAGCGGCTGGAAACGGATTTTCGTACCGGAATCGCATGGCGTCAGCAACGATTTCTGTTCTTATGCCGTGGCCTTGAAATATATGGGCAACAGAAACAAACTTCTTATGGCCAAGCGCAAGGATGCTATAATGGTGTTGGACCATAATGGGACTCTCGAGAATACCGGCGACGACAAATATTGGCAGATTACCAAAATCATAGATAACAATGGCGTGACCTATTCCAAGTGGGGATATATATATGGAGTTGTAGAGAATCCCAATAGCGGGAAGGTATTTGTGATGACCGGTATGGGGCTTTATGAGGTCAATCCATCGTCGTGCAGCGGGAACGTCATCAAGGGCGAGGAGTTCAGCATCACCAATCCGGATGGCAGCAAAACCAAGGTGATTCCTTCGATGATTGTGCGAAGCATAAAATTCGACGAGTACGGGCGATGCTGGATAGCAACCGACAGCAATGGCGTATATTGCGTATCGGCCGACCAGACAAAGGCGATAGCCCATTACCACATGCGCAATTCCACGCTACCATCGAATGAAATCAATGATGTATGCTGGAATCCTGACACTCAGGAGCTTGTGATTGCCACCACGCGGGGCATATGCTCCGTACGGCCCGATGCTCCCGATGCCTCCGGCATAGAGGCCGGCGGCAAACCTTACCTGTATCCTGCCGCTGTGAATCCCGACTTTGCCGGCTCGGTGGTGCTGCACAATATCCCCCAGGGCTCCAGCATCGAGGTTCAGAATGCTGCCGGCAAGGTGGTGCGAAGTCTCGGCATGACCTCCAACGGCCGTTTGGTATGGGATCTCCGCGACAATGACGGCAACAGCATTTCAACCGGTGTATACCGACTCATGGATACATCGGGACTAATCAACGACATGTCGCTGCCGGTTGTGAAATAATTGAAATTTTAAGAAACGCGTCAAGAGGGTGTGTCAAGATAGACGCGCCCTCTTCGGCATCAGATAGCGGGCATAGAAGCTATCGGTAGAGCCTATGAAATTGTCGTGGCAGGGATTATCCATGAAAAGCGTGGGATATGGCTCGCTTTTCATGGAGTTGATTCTGCCGCTATAATATGACAGGTTGTGATACGCCGCTCTGGCATAAACGCCGACTGGTGATATCGCGCCTATTGTAAAGACAAGGATAAAAAGAACTTTCCGGAGTCTCGGCCATTTCTCGAAACTCAGTGATTTTTTCGCGACCACAATTGTCAGATATAGGAACGACGGGATGGCGCAACGGATTCCCATATCAGGCGCGTCGCCCAGTCGTGTCCAGCTCAGGATGCACATGGACCCGAACAATAGCCAGAAGGTGTAATCATGCCGGATCTCTTTCCATACGAAGGGGAGATAGACGCCATAACTCAGCGTGAGAAACAGAATGAATATGAGGAAATCGGCACCAGGGTTCAGGCTGAATCCGGCTGCCCGCCGATTCGACATATAGAATGATAAGGTGAGAAGCCCTATGATTGTCGCTCCCAGATTCAGCACACTGAATGCATGCTTCCAGTCTTTAATGGTCCAGACACAAACGGGGAGAACGGTGGCGGCAGCAGCTATCGGTGAGTATATCGACAATAATGCCCAAGTGAATTCCACCATACCGGCCTTATCCTTCACCTTGAGAAGCAGCATCAGTACAATCCATATGGCAATGCCCTGATTATAGATAAAATATAATTGAATGGCGGTGGATGGAGCTGAGAAATATCCGTAACTCAGGTCTTTCAGATCGAACACCGCATTGGCAAATCCATCATATCCGTCCAAGAGGAGATATGCCACAATATCCCAGCCGCAAAACAGCAAGAATATGAAGAGAATCCGCAATTTTGCGGCACCGGCATATCTGCAAACCATCATCATGGCTATGGAAGCGCCGATAACGGCATACAGGAGCTGAAAGAGATATCCTGCCTCCATTGAGCCTGTGAGTTTGGCAAACAGTGCGCTCGGAAGCCAGAAACCAAAATAGTAGCACAGTAATTCTTGCCGGTTCCCTTCATAATCCAACACAGGCCACGGATGATTCACAAGATCAAAAAAGACGCCGTTCCTGAAGCCGTGGTCCCATTCGTCCTGCCAGAAAACGCCTCCGATACCGGAAAATATGACCCAGCCAAACACCAATGCCAATATCAGGAATATACGTTTCTTGTTGAAACCTGGCATACAACCCGTTTGCCGTCTCTCCCGGCTGACGCATGTATTGAAGTAGATGTATATCGCCGCGTATATTATGAAAGCTATCAGCGGAACGCTTATCCATAAATGAAACCAACCGCCCAAAAAGAGAATATATGGAATAAGGAGCCATACATAGGCGGCAAAATATAGCGGGGATTCTTTACATGCATCTTTCATGGTACAAAATCGGGTTTTGTGGATCGGAATATGTATCGCGCGAAGCCCATTCTGTCCCAAACCTCTTTTTGGTCAGCTTGGTCGACTCTTAGAATAGTGAGGCTGTCGTGTCCGCCCTGAAAATAGCCGTCGAGCGAAAATCTTTCCGCAGCCGGTATGGAGTCGAGCGGTACACTTGTGAAAGTTATGCCGTAGGGGGTGTATTGGTATATGGTCTGGGGGAAAATGCAGCTACCTTCAACCGTTCTCCCTGCCAGTACCTGCCGTGCCGCCTTTATGTAGGCGCTTTTCTTATAAGAGGCAGTCAGGGCCAGACCCGACACTGGAATTATACATAGCATGGCAGCTGCAAAATATGCAATCGGGATCCATTTCCGGCCTGACCGCACCATTTTCAGGAATGTAATGGGGACGACCAGCCATAGCTGCGGATTGTAACGCGCCCACCACGATTGGGCGAATATAAAGGCGGAGGCTATTGACAATATTACCACATAGTCTTCCGCTGTCACTTTCCTGTTTCTGCAGATGCGGCAAGCGGATGATATCACGCCTATCAGCAGGAGGAGTCCGAAAGACATGCCGAATCCGTTAATCCGTGAATCGGTGTAAGGGGCTCTGGTGGGTGTGGAGTAGGAGAGAATAAAGTTGATAAACCGGTTATTTCCGAGAAATTCCTCGGGGGTATTGCCGGTCATTATGTCTTCAGCGCCTTCGCCGAGCAATGGGTACAGCGGATTGCCGGCAGTACGGAAGTTGGTGACGTAAGGGTGATACGAGATAACCAGACTCCCCAATATTGCCGCTGTCAGCGAGATAAGCATGACTCGCCTGAGGGCCCGGTAATCTTTCTTCAGCAGGAACCATACCAGCATACCGAAAACAGTCAGTCCGGTGAAAAAGAATATGTTGAATTTTGTGCCGACGCCCAAGATGATTACCATAAACAGCCCGATGCCCGATACATGGCGGCATATGTCTTTATATATGAGGAACCCGAAACCGATACTCAGCAGTATATAATAATAGAGACTGAAGTCGGTATAATATGAGAGTACCTGGGCGCAGCCTACCGGATTCAGTATCAGAAGGATTGTATACAGCCATTTTCTCCACGTCCTGATGCGTGGATACATACGGCCGGAAATATACCAGGCCAGCAGGGCGGTGGAGATTACCAGCAGAAGATTTACGGATTTGCCAATCTCGACATCGTGGAAGAGTATGCATACCGTTGCGGCCAGAGTCTCAAGACACTTGGCATAATGCAGCGACCATATGCTTGTGCCGGGTGGGCCGGCGGGTTGCAGGAAAGGATTCCATCCCTCTGCGAGCAGGACAACCATCTCCTGGTGGTAGCATTGTCCGTCGTAGCTGAAATCATAAAGGTGCGCCGTGAGAAATGCCGTCAGAAAGAATATGCCCGTATAGACCGCTGCGGAAATCAGCAGCGTCCTGAACCTGACAAACCTGACAAGTACCAGGAATGCCGACAGCACACCGAAAGAGAATGTAAAGACCGATAAGGGGATGTCCAGAAAGAATCCCAGCGAGGATAGGATATAGGTCGCCCCCAGCGAGAAAAGGATGAGCAATCCGGAGGAGAAGCCTACGGAATCCAGTTTTTGCATCGGGCCGTGCTCTACTCGTCGTCGGTCTGGGCGAACTCCATGAGGTATGCCTTTATGAAGCCGTCGATATTACCGTCCATCACGGCATTGACGTCGCTGGTCTGGAAATTGGTGCGGTGGTCCTTGACGCGCCGGTCGTCGAAGACATAGCTGCGGATCTGCGAGCCCCATTCAATTTTCTTCTTGCCGGCCTCCACCTTTGCCTGTTCCTCCATGCGGTGGCGCAGCTCCTTGTCGTAGAGTATGGAACGCAGCTGGCGCATGGCGTTTTCCTTGTTCTTGGGCTGGTCGCGGGTCTCGGTATTCTCTATCAGAATCTCCTCTTCCTCGCCGGTATAGGGGTCGGTATACTGATAGCGCAGACGCACTCCCGACTCCACCTTGTTGACGTTCTGGCCGCCGGCGCCTCCTGAACGGAAAGTGTCCCAGGAGATACGGGCCGGTTCCACATTGACCTCTATCGAGTCGTCGACAAGCGGGGTGACAAATACGGATGCGAACGATGTCATGCGTTTGCCCTGGGCATTGTAGGGGCTTACGCGCACCAGACGGTGCACGCCGTTCTCGCTCTTCAGAAAACCGTAGGCATAGTCGCCCTCGATGTTGATGGTCACCGACTTGATGCCGGCCTCGTCGCCTTCGAGGAGTTGCGCTATCGACGTCTTGTAGCCATGCCGTTCGGCATATCGGAGGTAGAGACGCATAAGCATCTGCGCCCAGTCCTGACTCTCCGTGCCCCCGGCTCCCGAGTTGATTTTCAGAACCACGTCCATCTTGTCTTCGTCACGACGAAGCATGTTGCGAAGCTCCAGTTTCTCCACCGACTCTTCCGCCGTGGCATACGCGGCGTCGATTTCCTCTTCGGTCACAAGCCCCTCTTTCAGGAAATCCATCGAGAGCCTGAGCTCTTCAAGCTGGCGAGTCAATGCCGTATACGAGTCTATCCAGAAGTGGAGACCCTTGATCTTGCGCATCTGGGCTTCCGCTTTCTCCCGGTCTTCCCAGAAATCCGCAACATGGGTGCGTAGCTCTTCCTCCTCAACTTCTATTTTCTTATTCTCTATGTCGAGATAGCGGTTCAGGTCCTGAACCCGCCTTTCCAATTCCTTTAGCTGTTCTCCGGTTATCATGATTGCAAAATTACTAATTTCCCAACGGTTAAAAAAATCTAAGAGTCAAAACAGAGGATATGTACGTTTGTTGTTACTATGCAAGGGTCAGATATGGCTCTTATGCAACAGTCTTGACTTTAATCTTTAATCTGAAATTATGAAAAAGACAGAAGAACTGCATGAAGAAGGGCGTGAGATGCTGGAGCATGCCATGTGTCCGCATTATCATACGGTTAAGAAGTATGTACGTCTGGGACATCTGGCCATAGCCGTTGCCACATTCGGCATGGCGATAGCCGCCGTGTGCAAGCTGGGCAAGATCCATCACGATGTGAAGGTGCTTGAGCGTGACCTCGGTCATAGAAAACATCATCTTCTCTGATTTAGAGCACACACGCAGACTCGTCGGTCTTCTGGCTGTCGAGTTCTTCGAGCATCTCGCTGCAGGTTTTGCCTGTGGCGGGATGTTTCCATATGGGGGCCAGTTCGGCCATGGGCCGCAGGAAGAACTCTCTTTCGGGGAGCCGGGGATGGGGGACTGTCAGCCCGGGCAGGTCGATCTCAAGTTCGTCGACGGCCACTATGTCAATATCTATTGTTCTGTCGGCGTAGCTGCCGTCGGCATTGCGGTGAGGCGCGTCGTCCAGCTCTTTCTCTATGGTCTGCAGACTGTGGAGCATCTCTTCGGGCGGGAGCGCCGATACGAGCCGTATGCCGACGTTCATGAACGTGTTGGGACTCTCATACCCCCACGGCTCGCTCTCCATGGCCTTCGACATGTCGAACCAGCCGTAAAGCCCCATGATGCGCTGCAGCGCCCGGCTGATGTTAAGCCTCCGGTCGCCAAGGTTGCTCCCTATGTTGATGAAGTAATTCATGTTTGTTTGATAAAGGAAATGCCGGGATGTTCCCCGTGGGGGACACTCCGGCATTTCTTATGCTTATGTTTCCTTATTTGAGGGATTTTTTAACCTCCACTTCCTCGAAGGCTTCTATGAGGTCGCCCTCCCGGATGTCGTTGTATCCCTGTACGGAGAGGCCGCAGTCGTAGCCGGAGAGCACTTCCTTGGCGTCGTCCTTGAATCGCTTGAGGCTTCCGAGTTCGCCGGTATATATCACGATACCGTCGCGGATCACGCGCACTTTGGCGGTGCGTTTGATTTTGCCGTCGCGTACCAGGGCGCCGGCAATCGTGCCCACCTTCGATATGTGGTATGTCTGGAGCACTTCGGCGTTGCCGATAATCTCTTCCTTGATTTCGGGGGCGAGCATGCCTTCCATGGCGTCGCGTACTTCCTCAATGGCTTTGTAAATCACGGAGTAGAGACGTATTTCTACGCCTTCCTGTTCGGCTTCCTTGCGGGCCTGCGCCGAGGGACGCACCTGGAAGCCGATGATGATGGCGTCGGAGGCTGCGGCCAGGGTGACGTCGCTTTCGGATATCGCTCCCACTCCTTTGTGCAGCACGTTTACCTGTACTTCGGGTGTGGAGAGCTTCAGCAGCGCGTCGCTGAGAGCCTCGATGGAGCCGTCGACATCTCCCTTGACCACGAGGTTGAGCTCGTGGAAGTCGTTGAGGGCGCGGCGACGGCCAAGCTCTTCAAGACCGAGACGCTTCTTGGTGCGCAGACCAAGCTCGCGCTGCAGCTGCTCGCGCTTGTTGGTGATCTCGCGGGCCTCCTGCTCGCTGCCCATCACGTTGAAGGTGTCGCCGGCTGTAGGTGCGCCGTTCAGTCCCAGCACCTGTACTGGCGTGGCAGGCCCTGCTTCCTTTACGCGCTGGTTTCGCTCGTTGAACATTGCCTTGACCTTGCCGTAGTTGGTGCCGGCCATGATTACGTCTCCTACTCGCAGCGTGCCGTTCTGTACCAGCACCGTAGCCACGTAACCGCGGCCCTTGTCGAGACTCGACTCTATCACCGAGCCTACGGCATTGCGGTTAGGATTGGCCTTAAGGTCCAGAAGCTCCGCTTCCAGAAGCACTTTCTCCATGAGTTCGTCGACGCCTATTCCTTTCTTAGCCGATATGTCCTGACTCTGGTATTTGCCGCCCCATTCCTCCACGAGGTAGTTCATGTTGGCGAGTTCCTCCTTGATTTTGTCGGGGTTTGCGGCAGGCTTGTCAATCTTGTTGATGGCGAACACCATTGGGACTCCGGCAGCCGAGGCATGGTTGATTGCCTCAATGGTCTGCGGCATCACGTCGTCGTCGGCAGCCACGATGATGATGGCGAGGTCGGTCACTTTGGCGCCACGGGCACGCATGGCTGTAAACGCCTCGTGACCGGGCGTGTCGAGGAACGTGATGTGGCGACCGTCGCCAAGCTTGACGTTATAGGCGCCGATATGCTGCGTGATGCCGCCGGCCTCGCCGGCTATCACGTTGGCCTTGCGGATATAGTCGAGGAGCGACGTCTTGCCATGGTCCACATGTCCCATCACCGTCACGATGGGCGGACGGCTCTCCAGGTCTTCTTCCTTGTCCTCGGGATTCTCTATGGCCTCCGTCACGTCGGCCGACACAAACTCCGTCTCATAGCCGAATTCCTCGGCCACGATATTGATTGTCTCGGCATCCAGACGCTGGTTGATGGATACCATCACGCCGAGATTCATACAGGTGGCGATAACCTTGTTGACGGGTATGTCCATAAGGCTTGCGAGGTCGTTGGCGGTGACGAACTCGGTGATTTTGAGCACCTTGCTTTCGGCAGCCTCGCGTTCGGCGTTGGCCAGCTCGCGGTTGTGCATCTCTTCGCGGCGTTCCTTGCGGAATTTCACCGCCTTCTTGGTGGTTTTGTTGGTGAGGCGTGCCAGCGTCTCCTTTACCTGCTTCTGAACGTCTTCGGCGCTCACCTCCTGTTTGGCGTTTGCGCGGTTCTGGGGATTTCCGCCACCGCCGCCACGGCGGCGCCGTGAGGAGCCTCCCTGGTTCTGGCCGGCGGCTCGTGGCTGGTCGGGTCGCTGCGGACGCTTGTCCTGCCCGAAGCCCGGCTGCTGCGAGGCTTTCTCCACATCCACCTTTTCCTTGCCTATGCGTTTGCGTTTGCGCTCGGAACGGCTCTTCTTCTTAGGTCTGGTGGCCGAGTTGATGGCCGACAGGTCGATTTGGCCCACTACCTTGAGACCGGGCATTTCAGGTGTGGTGGCGCGGAAGGAGGTGACAGCCTCCGTCTTGGGTGTCTCGGATGATTCTGGCGTCGATGGCTTCATCTCAGGTTTTTCCGTGGTTTGGGTTGTTGATGCCGGCTTCGGCTGCCGGGTCTCTGCCTCGGTAGCCGTGGCTTTGGGCTTGACGGCGTCAGTTTTCTCCATCTTGGGAGTCTCGGCTTCGGGAGCCTTGGCTTCGGCCTTTTCCACCTTGGGCTTTTCAGGCTCGGGAGTCACAGCCTTTGTAGCCTCGCTCGCGGGAACGGAGGCGCCAGCGCCGTGAGCCTCCGCCTTGGGAGCCTCAGCGAGGGGTTTCTCTGTTTTCGGGGCTTCTGTTTTCGGGGCTTCCTTGTCGGGTGTTACAGCGGCACGCGGATGTTCAAGGTCGATGGTTCCTAAGATGCGTGGGCCGGCAAGCCGCGGCGCCCCCTCGGGCTCCTGGCTCTTCTGTGCACGCTCCTTGCGCTCCTCCCGCTTCTTCTCGCGGTCTTCTTCCCGGTCTTTCTTCTCCTCGCGACGGGTATTGATGATTTGTTCGGCTACAGCTTTGGCATCCTTGTCCTTGCTGAATTCCTTGGTGAGGAGTGCTACGGCTTCGGCGTCGATGCGGGCATTCAGGAGATTGCCGGCCTCGACTTCGATGTTGTGTTTCCGTAGAAACTCAACTGCCGTGTTGACCCCTACATTGAGATCTTTGGCTACTTTACTTATCTTTGTGCGCATATGCTGTGTTAGACTCTTTAAAATCGGTAGGCGTTAAGCCCGTAATAATCTCGCGGTGGAAGGGGTGTCAGTCCTCGAACTCGGCTTTGAGCACGCTGATCACCTGGTCGAGGGTAGAATCCTCGAGGTCAGCCTGGTCGAGCACCTCGCGGGGTGCGTTGAGCACGGCTTTGGCTGTGTCGAGACCCAGGTTCTTCAGAGCCTCGATGACCCAGTCGTCAATCTCGTCGCGGAATTCGTCGAGATAGATGTCCTCCTCGCCCTCCTCGATGTCACGGTATACGTCGATGGCGTAACCGGTAAGCATCGTTGCCAGACGTATGTTGAGGCCTCCCTTGCCGATGGCGAGGCTTACCTCCTCGGGACGCAGGAATACCTCAGCCTTCTTCTCCTCTTCGTCGAGACGTATGCTGCTGATTTTAGCGGGGCTGAGGGCACGCTGCACATACAGCTGGGGATTGGACGTGTAGCTTATCACGTCGATATTCTCGTTGCGCAGCTCACGGACTATGCCGTGGATGCGGCTTCCCTTGATGCCCACGCAGGCTCCTACCGGGTCGATGCGGTCGTCGTAGCTCTCCACCGCTATCTTGGCGCGCTCGCCAGGCTTGCGGGCCACATCCTTGATCGTGATCAGGCCGTCGTTGACCTCCGGAACCTCCTGCTCGAAGAGACGACGCAGAAAACGCTCGTCGGTGCGGCTCACTATAACCTTGGGATTGTTGTTGGTATTGTCCACGCGCTTTACGATGGCACGCACCATATCGCCCTTGTGGAAGAAGTCGCCGGGAATCTGCTCTTCCTTCGGCATGATAAGCTCGTTCTGCTCTTCGTCGAGCAGAAGCATCTCGCGCTTCCATATCTGATGCACCTCGCCGGTGATAAGCTCTCCCTCCAGGTCCTTGAATTTATTGTAAATGGCTTCTTTCTGCAGGTCGAGAATCTTTGACTGCAGGGTCTGGCGCAGGTTGAGTATGGCGCGGCGACCGAAGTCCTGGAAGTAAATCTGCTTTACCACTTCCTCGCCCAGCTCCGCCTCGGGGTCAATCTCCCGCGCATCGCTAAGCCCGATCTGAAGATCCTTGTTGTCGACCTTGTCGTCGGGCACTACCTCCAGGTTCTGGTAAATCTCGCAGTCGCCCTTGTCGGGGTTCATGATCACATCGAAATTCTCGTCCGACCTGAACATCTTTGCCAGCACGTTGCGGAACGATTCTTCCAGAACCGATATCATCGTGGTCTTGTCGATGTTCTTGAGCTCTTTGAACTCGGCGAACCGGTCGACCATATTCACAGTCTCTGCTTTCTTTGCCATAAGGCTATCGTATGATATTTTGTGGAGCCATGCTCCGTGTTAAAACTTCAAATCCACGCAAACCGATTTTACGGCGTCATATGGGAACGACTCGCGGCGGGCCACCTCTACGGGACGCTTGGCTCCTTCGGGCTTCTCCTTCACGAGGTATTCCACGGTGAAGTCGTTGTCGCCGGCCTCTCTGAGGATGGCGTGAAGCTTGCGCCCGTCGTTGGTGAGCACTTCCACATCCTGACCGATGTTCTTGAGATACTGACGCTTTACCTTGAAAGGTGCCGTAAGTCCCGCCGACCCTACCTCAAGCTCGTAGTCGTCGGAATCGTTGTCGCGAGGAAACGCTTCCTCTATCTTCCGCGACAGCTCGGCACAGAAATCGATGTCCACTCCTTCGTCGCTGTCGATCTCCACAACGTAGCGGTCGCCCGGCTCCGAGCTTACTCCTATCAGGTAATACTCGCTGCCGGTAAGCTCTTTCTCTATCAGCTCTGTCAATGCCCGGGTATCCATAGTATCGGTATGCTATAAGAACGCGTTCTAATATGTGCAGCCCATGCCGCCGGGGCACGGCTGCGGTATAAAAAACGAAGGAGACTTGCGTCCCCTCCGGAAATCATCTGCAAAGATAATACTTTTATCGCGCATTTTACGTACAAAGCCCCTCGTGGACCGGCATTTGTGCCCCACAACATTAATATTTAACTATATTTAACATTGAATAATTATTATTAACCCGTCAATGACCCATTTTTAGCCAATCGCATTCCCCACTGTTGGCCGTGTTATGTATTTGTTGTAAATTTGTGGTTCAATAAAAGTAAGTAACTGGTCGAAATTATTTTAATGTTTATTCGAGGATGATTTTTAGAAGATTTTTCTCTGTGAAGAAGGAGTGTGGCGAGCCACATGACTGATGAACAGAGGAAAAGATTCAAAAATCATACCGAAGAAACATTGAAATAATCAGACCGGAAACTATAAAATAATTTTGAACAGTTACTTAACCACACTCTAATATAGGATAATGAGTGACAATTATATAGTGAGCGCGCGCAAGTACCGGCCGTCGAGTTTCCGAAGTGTCGTGGGACAGAAGGAGCTGACGGCCACGCTGCGCAACTCGGTGGCCACGGGGCGTCTGGCTCAGGCTTATCTTTTCTGTGGCCCCAGGGGAGTGGGCAAGACAAGCTGCGCACGTATCTTCGCAAAAGCAGTGAATTGCCTCAACCCTGTCGACGGCGAGGCTTGCGGTTGCTGCGAGTCGTGCAAGGCAATCGATTCAGGTAATTCCTTCAATATCGTGGAACTTGACGCCGCCTCCAACAACGGCGTGGAGAATATCCGCGAGATAACCCAGCAGGTCAATGTGCCTCCTCAGCTCGGAAAGTACCGGATATTCATCATCGACGAGGTGCATATGCTCTCGTCGGCGGCTTTCAACGCGTTTCTCAAGACTCTCGAAGAACCTCCGGCATATGCCATTTTCATATTGGCAACCACCGAGAAGCACAAGGTAATTCCCACCATTCTGAGCCGTTGCCAGATATACGACTTCAAACGCATCACCGTTGACGACATCGTGGAGCATCTGGGGTATGTGGCCCGGGAGGAGGGTATTGCCGCCGAGCCCAAGGCTCTGGGGGTGATTGCCAGGAAAGCTGACGGAGCCATGAGGGATGCCCTGAGTATCTTTGACCAGGTGGCCGCCTCATGCAACAACAATCTCACATACCAGGCCGTGATCGAAAATCTGAATGTGCTCGATTACGACTATTTCTTTAAGCTCGTCAATGATTTCCGCACCGGGGATGTGGCCGACGCGTTGCTGCTATATTCGCATATCCGCGACAATGGTTTCGACTCGCTGGTGTTTGTGAACAGTCTGGCGCAGCATGTTCGCGACCTGATGGTGGCCGCCGACAAGCGCACCCGCGACCTGCTCGAAGTGCCGGCCGACGTGGCCGAGCAGCTTACCGCCCAGGCCTCTCAGCTGCCACTCCCATGGTATTACACCGCCATGGGACTCCTCAACGACTGCGATTACCGATACCGCACCACCACCAACAAACAGCTCCTCGTGGAGCTGACGCTCATCAGGCTCTGTCAGCTCCTCAATCCGGCTCCGGCCCCTTTTGACAATCCTCTGCGGAAAGCACCGTTGCGCGAGCTGGTGGCGCAACCTCAAAAGGTGTCCACAGAGGAAAAACCGGCAACTTCGATACCTCCGGCAACCTCCATACCCCCGGCCGCCGAGCCGCAACATACGCCGGCAATGCCTGCAGCTCACAAAGAAAGCCTGGAAATAAAGACTCCCGCAGAATCGCCGGCACACACAAGGAACCGTAAGGCAAGAACGGCCACTTTTTCCATCAGCGATGTTGACGGGGATGCCGAAGCCGATACGGAACGTTCCGAGCCGTTTACCGACGAGCAATTCGCAGCTGCGTGGAACGAGCTGGCCGCCAGACATGCCGACCAGCACAATCTTGCCGATGCCATGCGCAGCGCGAAAATAAGTCGAACAGGCGATATCAGTCTGCACATGCAGGTGATGCACGCCGCTCAGCTTCAGGCTCTCGAGATGTCGCTCCCAGACCTGCTCACGGAGGTCAGAAACATTCTGCGCAATGATTTCGTTACTATAAATGTCAATATCGACACTTCGGCCTCCCGTAACGAACCGAAGCATAATCCCGCGGATTTTCTCAGAGACGTGGTTCAGAACAACCCTCTGCTGGGAAGCTTCCTGAAGGATATCGATGGAGAAATAATATAGAAGAAAATGAAAAGTATGTTATATACAGGCACCGGCGACAACGGTACCACATCGCTGGTGGGAGGGGAAAGGATAGGCAAGGCGAGTCAACGGCTGGAAGCCTATGGCACTGTCGATGAGTTGTCGTCGCAGCTTGGCGTTGTTGCGGCAGCGGCAGGAGTGCCCGACGAGCTTCGCGGCCAGCTCAGAGAGGTGCAGAACGAACTGTTCAATATCGGCGGTTACCTTGCCACATCGGTATTGCCGGGATCGGAGCCGGCCTGCGGCAGTCTTGCCGACAACTCGCGTATAGAGGAGCTGGAAGGGTGGATCGACGCCATTGACGGTGCCACGCCGAAAATCAGGGCTTTCGTGCTCCCCGGCGGACATCCGGCAGCTGCCGCCGCTCATGTGGCCAGAACGGTGTGCCGCCGTGCGGAACGACGCATAATAAGTCTCGCCGCATCCGGATGGGTTGACCCCGCGGTGGTGAGATATCTCAACCGTCTCAGCGACTATCTTTTTGCCGCCGCCAGGTATTTGAATTTCATCAACGGGGTGGAAGAAATTGTGTGGCGACAGTCAGGCAGACAATAATAAAGACATAGGTATCGTTATGTTTGCGATTCGGATATTATCCGATGAGCGCGACCCGGCATTTACGCCGGAAATACGAAGGAGTTTTACTGAAAACGAAAAGAGCAAAAGATATGTATTGGACACTTGAATTGGCCTCGAAGCTTGAAGATGCGCCATGGCCAGCAACGAAAGACGAGCTGATAGACTTCGCGATGCGCAGCGGCGCACCTATGGAGGTGATTGAGAACCTGCAAGAAATCGAAGACGAAGGAGAATCCTACGAGTCGATTGAAGAAATCTGGCCCGACTACCCCTCCAAAGACGACTTCTTCTTCAATGAGGACGAATACTGAACAGTCGCACAAGAGATAAAACTCTATAAATCAATGGACAAACAAGACTGAA
>CAJUAT010000051.1 GCA_910584525.1 uncultured Muribaculaceae bacterium
AGAGAGGATGGGCATTTCAGCTCACAGCCTTCGCACTTCGTCTTTGAATTCGCGAACCACTATAAGCATTGTGTCTAAGCACAGAGAAGATATGTATGGTCAAAGCTCCTCAAAAAAAAGGATAGAGCCGATATGTCGGGTCAAGCCGAAATGCCGGTGCTCAAGGATATGGAGTAGTGATAAGTGGTAAAAGATCAACGATTAATTATGATGCAGCTTTGTGTTGTCCTTGCTCTGATTTTTGGGAATCACAGAACTGACCGGAACAGCACGGAGAGTTCACAGAACCGACCACACTAATTTTCAGACGTTCACAGAAGCGGCAGGTATTCAAAATTGGTATTCAACGAACATTGAAACGCTCAATGACATTCAAAATCATCTTTACCTGCCGCTTCTGTGAACACTTCTGAAAATTAGTGTGGAGTTCTGTGAGCTCGCCGTGCAGTTCCGGTCAGTTCTGTGATTCCCAAATCGCGGCCGAAGGCTGAGAGGAGCAGAATTTTAAATGCACCGTAAAAAAGGATTGAGCCGATATGTCAATCCTTTGCATAAGATACCGGAAATTAGTAAATTTGCCGGAAATATCGATGTCATGTCGCGGCACTTACCATGTGCGCTGCTTATGACGCCGGTGAAACCATATGGCTATGAAAAAGAATTATGAGTACCTTTGCGCATTACGCAAGGCGATGAAGGAACATGGCATAGATGTATGCATAATATCGGGCACAGACCCGCACCAGAGCGAGATACCGCCGCACCACTGGCGCGGCCGCGAATGGCTTACAGGCTTCGAATCGAGCAACGGCACCAACGGCACCGCCGTAGTGTCGCAGGACAAAGCCCTCTGCTGGACCGACTCCCGCTACTTCCTGCAGGCTACCGAACAGCTTAAAGACACCGGCTTCTCTATGATGCCCGAGGATGGTCCCGAGGCCGTCGACCTCATCGACTGGGTTACAGAAAACACGCCCGCCGGCAAAACCGTGGGCATTGACGGCATGACCTTCTCCGTAGCCTATGTACAGCGGCTCGAACAGGAGCTGAACGACAACGGCATAAAGCTCGACACCGACTTCCCGCAGTTCGATTACATATATGCCGACCGTCCGGCACGTCCCCTCAACAAACTGTTCGTTCACGATGAAAAGCTCGTGGGCGCCACCGTAGATGAAAAGATGTCGGCCATTATGGAGACCGTCAAAGGCGAGCTCGCCAACGCCGTGCTCCTCTCCAGCCTCGACGACATAGCATGGGCCACCAACCTGCGCACCGCCAACGACATTTCATACAGCCCCATGTTCGTGGCTTTCCTATATATCGACAACGACATCAGAGTCCTTTTCGTCGATGACGAGAAACTCACTCCTGAAGTCAGGGAACATCTTGCCCACTACAATGTCAGGACACTTCCCTACGATGCAGTGAAAGACTTCGTGTCGAAGCTTCCCAAAGAGACGCGATTGCTTCTCGACCCGCAGAAAACGGCACGCGGCATCTATGACCATGTGGACTGCACTGCCGTATTCGGAGGGGCACCGCTGGCAAAACTGAAAAGCATAAAGAACGACACCATGGTGGCCAGCATACGCACAGCCATGAAAAAGGATGGGGTGGCCCTCACCAAGTTCTTCATGATGGTGGAGAAGGAATACCCCTCAGGAGAGCTCACGGAGCTGAACCTCACGCAACGGCTGAGGGAAATACGGCTCAGCGACGAGACATGCGTCGACGAGAGCTTCGGAGGCATCGTAGGCTGGAACGGCCATGGCGCCATCGTGCACTATGAGGCCACGCCGGATACAAGCTCTGCGATAACGGGCGACGGTCTGCTGCTCGTCGATTCCGGCGGCCAGTACGTAAACGGCACCACCGACATAACCCGCACCGTGGCTCTGGGCACACCCACCGCCGAACAGCGCCACGACTTCACTCTGGTGATGAAGGGACACATAGCCCTCGCCACGGCCATATTCCCGGCAGGTACCACCGGTCATCAGCTCGATGTACTCGCCCGCCAATTCCTCTGGAAGGAAGGCAAGGCTTACTACCACGGCACCGGCCATGGCGTGGGATTCTTCATCAACTGCCACGAAGGACCGCAGAACTTCAGGCTTAACATCAACCCCACTCCCCTCGAGCCGGGCATGCTTACCAGCGACGAACCGGGACTATACCTTGAGAACCGCTACGGCATACGCTGCGAGAACCTTATACTCTGCGAACATGCCATGACCACCGAGTTCGGGCAGTTCCTCAAATTCGAGCCGCTTACTCTCTTCCCCTTCGACCGACGGCTATTCGACAAGTCAATCATGACACCGGAGGAAATAAAATGGGTCGACGACTACCATGCCCTGGTTCGCGACACACTCCTTCCGCTTCTTGACGCCGAACAGGCCGAATGGATGAAAGAGAAGACAATGCCGTTGTAAAACCTTAAAGAAAGTAACTGTTCAAAATCATTTTATCCTTTCGACCAGTTATTTAGAAAAAAATACCGGAAAGATGATCAACAAGTCAGTGCGCGGCTTCACGCCCAAATGGGGCGAAGGCTGCTTCATAGCCGACAACGCAGCCCTTATCGGCGATGTCACCATGGGCGACGAATGCTCCGTATGGTTCGGTACCGTGCTCCGCGGAGACGTCAACACCATCACCATCGGCAACAGGGTGAACATCCAGGACGGGTCGGTGCTCCACACCCTCTACCAGAAGTCGACCATCGAGATTGGCGACGACGTCTCGATAGGCCACAATGTAGTGATTCATGGCGCGAAAATCCACAATTACGCCCTTATCGGTATGGGAGCCATCGTCATGGACGACGCCGAAGTTGGCGAAGGGGCACTCGTGGCCGCCGGATCCGTAGTGCTCAGCCGTACCAAGATAGGCCCCCACGAAATGTGGGCCGGGGCCCCGGCGAAATTCGTCAAGATGGTGGAACCGGAGAAAGCCAAGGAGATGAACGTCAAGATCGCCCACAACTACCTGATGTATTCACGCTGGTACACCGAAACACCGGAAGAAGCCGTCAGAGAAGCGGAAATTGAAGTCAACGCCGAGACCGACAATAAGAATTGACAGTCGCGGCAAGCTATATAATCGAAAGGAGGCACGATAATCACCCCGAAATAAAAAAGTAATAGAAAATTTTGTCAACTCGGCAACTTTATATAATTTTGCAGCGCTTTTGCACCCGTCATGCAAAGACGGGGGAGTTGACACTTCAACCGAAAGCTCAAACATAAAAACAAAACTAAAAAAAATACAAGACCAAACATGATTATCGTACAGGTAAAAGAAGGCGAGAACATAGAGAAAGCACTCAAGAAATTCAAACGCAAGTTTGAGAAGACGGGCATCATCCGCGAGCTGCGTAGCCGTCAGGCATTCGAGAAGCCTTCGGTTACAAACCGCAAGAAGATGGTGAAGGCTATCTACGTTCAGCAGCTGCGTCAGGCAGAGCAGTAAGAGCCTGTTACCCAACGAATACCTCATACTCAGTATGGTCCCTTCGAAGGGACTGTACTGATTTGTTGTATCTCTACACTTCATGTCACTGACGGATTTCGAGCGCTACCTGAGGCTGGAGATGAACCGCAGCCGTCACACCGTGGAGGCCTATCTGCGCGATGTGTCGCAATATTGCGCCTGGACGGGCAGCTCCCCTGAGGCTCTGCTTGCCGACCATGCCGTAGAACCCAACGACATCCGCGACTGGATAGGCACACTGGCCATGCAGGGTGAGAAACCGGCTTCCCTGCGACGCAAGACCCAAAGTCTCCGCGCCTTCTTCCGCTGGGGCATGACCATAGGCTTATGCCATGCCAACCCGGCCGCCGACGTGGTGCTCGCAAAGCTCCCACGACATCTTCCCGACATAGCCAAAGTGTCGGAAATAGAGGAGATTATCGCCACCCACCCCACCGACAACATCCACGACCTAAGAGTGCTTATGGCTCTAAAGATGCTCTATACTCTCGGGCTGCGGCAGGCGGAACTGCTGTCGGTCACCGATGCCGATATCCGCCAGGGAGCCGGCGGCGCCGAGATAAGGATAACCGGCAAAGGAAACAAGGAACGTATTCTTCCATTGCCTCCTCAGCTTGCCGAGGATATCCGGCAATGGCAGCGCGAGCGCGACCGGCACTATGACGCGCTTCCCGAGCCGAAGCCATTGCTGGCGGCACGGCACGGCGCTTTGTCGAAAGGGACGCTTTACACCGACATCCACAACGTGCTGGCAGGCACGTCGGCAGCCCGCAAGAGCCCGCACATACTCCGCCATTCATGCGCCACCGCACTCCTTAACAATGGCGCCAACATCGACGCCGTCCGTCAGCTCCTCGGCCACGCCTCCCTCGCTACCACCCAGATATACACCCATCTGTCGCCACGCGAACTCCGCCTGGCTTACAACCATGCACATCCCCGCGCTAAGAGCGAAGACTGAGCAAAATCCCCGGGTCGTTCATTTTTTCCGCTGTCATGTGCACATATTCCGGGAATTATTGTTATCTTTGTAGACACATCCGGACAGAGGCTCCGCGATGCAGTCGATAGAATGAACCAGAGCCACGCCGCAAGGCCGGCTCGCAACACCCACCACTATGGAAGCCAAGATTAAAGCAATTCATTTTGACATCACCGACAAACTGGTGAACTTCATCAACAAGAAGACCGACAAGCTGGCACGCCGATTCGATGCCATCACCGAAACGGAAGTGACGCTCAAGGTAGTAAAGCCAGAGACATCCATGAACAA
Organism: uncultured Muribaculaceae bacterium; assembly: GCA_910584525.1. Taxonomy (GTDB): domain Bacteria; phylum Bacteroidota; class Bacteroidia; order Bacteroidales; family Muribaculaceae; genus Lepagella. Next base: position 4,772 of record CAJUAT010000051.1, read on the forward strand.
AGAGGCCTCCATCAAGCTGAGCATACCGCCGGCCGCCGACCTCTTCGCCTCGAAGACAGCCGACACATTCGAAGAGGCCGTTGACCTCTGCCTCGACGCTCTCGAACCACAACTCAACAAAAACAAAGACAAAAAATAAAAGCCTGCATGACGCAGACCCGACAGACACCCCCACAGGCGATACCACGTAAAAGGAAACAGCATTCCCGGACCGGCAACGGTCGGGGAATGCTTTATGTGATGCTTGCCCTGGCTGTGATTCTTCTGGTATTCATGGTGGCGGTATATCCCGTGTGCATGGTAGGGGCACCGGAAACCGCTGTGATACGCATACCCCGCGACGCCACCGAAAAGAACGTGAACGATTCCCTCACGAAGTATTTCGGCGCCGACTATACGGCCAAGGTGATGCGTCTCGTCAAGATACGCCGACCCGACTTCAGCCAGCGTCACGGCGCCTATGAGATCAAACAGGGTGCCAACGCCCTCAGCGCCATGCGCTCCCTGACATCCGGCGCCCAGAAGGAAATAACCGTTACCGTCAACGGTTACCGCTCGCTGAACCTCCTGATCGACAACCTTGCCCGGAAGTTCGACTTCTCGGCCGATGACCTTTTCAACGCGCTGTACACTCCCGGCTTCCTCGAGTCATACGGACTGACGCGCGACCAGGCCCTCGCCCTTTTTGTGGACGACTCATACAATGCCTATTGGTCGTTCAGCCCCTCGCAGCTGCTGAAGAAATTCGGCGACAACTATCTCCGCATATGGAACGAGGAGCGCGTGAAGCGTGCCGCCGCATTGGGCCGCACACCCGCCGAAATGATGATCATAGCATCGATAACCGACGAAGAAACCAACGCCCTGCAGGAGAAAGGCACCATAGGACGGCTGTACATCAACAGGCTCGACAAAGGGATGAGGCTGCAGGCCGACCCTACGGTGAGATTTGCCGTTGGCGATTTCACGATACGCCGCGTACAGGGCGCCGACCTCCGCTTTGACTCCCCTTACAACACATATATCCACAAGGGACTTCCCCCCGGCCCGATACGGACCACAAGCCTCAAGACCATACAGCTGATTCTTGACGCCCGTCCCAACGATTACCTCTACATGTGTGCCAAAGAGGACTTCTCCGGCACCCACAATTTCGCCGCCGATTACGGCAGCCACGCCCAGAATGCTCTCAGATACCAGCACGCCCTCGATGAACGGGGCATCAAAAAATAATAACCCGGAACGGCGATTCAACATCAAAGACATGACCACTATCCAGCAATATTCAAACCAGGCGGAAGCCTATATCGACAAAGGGTATCTTGAGAGCCACGGGATACCGGCGGAAGTGCAGAGCGACGCACTGTCGGAGATTTTTCCGGCGCCGGGAGCCGGCATAGGCTCGATTTCACTCATTGTTCCCGACAAATACGCTGCCGAAGCCGAACACTTGATGAACAACAGACCCTGAGGCATACATTCCATGAGCCTGAAAGGCATTATATTCCCCATATTCTTGCTCTGCGCCATCTTTTCATGCCGTGCGGCAGAGAACGAAACAGAATGCGACACAGCGATGGTAAAATCCGACTTCATCATCGCCGATACTGCACGTCTCGCCCTGTCGCCCGGTGTCATCGAACCCCGAATATCACTCACCGACTCCATCTCCGAGACAAGAAACCATACCTATGCCGAGAACAACTGGTGGTATCTCTTCAGAAAACGCCGACTTGAAATTACAGACCCGTACGTGGTATGGCCCAACAAGTTCGTGGCGTGGTGCATCGGGGTATACAACTGGTTCAACCGCACCTTCAACTATCACGACCCGGCATATGTGGCCCGTGAAAAACGGCTTTGGAAGGTCATGCTCATCTCCGACAACTGGGTCGACGCCTACTCCTTCAGTCCACGGGAAATCCCCCACATACGGATGATGGGCGACATGTACGCCAACCTCGGAGCATATGTGAAGTATTACGCGGTATCCGTGGGTTATTCCGTCGACATGAACACCGTGTTCGGCGGCAAGGCCACAAAGCATACCAAGTTCGACTTCGGTATCGGCGCCGCCCGGTTCAACATCGAGGCGCATCTATGGCGAAACTCGGGAGGAACATATGTCAGGACATTCGGCGATTACAACAACGGCCGTCTCATAAAGAAAGAGTTCGACGGACTGACATTCAGCGCCCTCAACGTGCACGCTTACTATATCTTCAACAGCGACAAATTCAGCTGGGGAGCCACCTACAGCTATGGCGGCAACCAGCTCCTGAGCGCCGGCACCCCGCTGCTCGGCTTCGACATTTCATCATATATCGTGGATTTTGATTTCACAAAGCTTCCCCAGGAACTGAAGGACTATTACATCTATCCCTATGACTATTACCGTTTTCACTATCAGTCGTACAACATCATAGGCGGTTATTCCTTCAACTGGGTAATGAACAAGCATTTCACAGGCAACATCACGGTAATCCCGGGCATAGGCATCAGCTCCTCGGTATCCGACTCGAGCCACGGGCGCGACATTCTGCTGTCGGCATCAGGCAAAGGAATGGCCTCCCTTCTCTACACCATCAAACGGCTTTTCATCGGTGCCAAGGCCACCCTCAACGGCAACGCCCTGTTTGCCGGCGGCGTCGATTTTTACAGCGTGATTCAGAACTACCAATTGTCGATAGGCCTTAAATTCTGACAGTCATGGACATTACCACAACCAACTCCGACGACATCCGCTGGATGAGGCGGGCATTGCAGCTGGCCTCCTACGGCTGGGGTCGGACAAGTCCCAACCCGATGGTAGGGGCGGTGATAGTGAGTGCCGACGGGCGCGTCATAGGTGAGGGCTGGCACCGCCGTTACGGCGGTCCGCATGCCGAAGTGCAGGCGTTCGCCAACGTCAGCCCGGCGGATGAACACCTTCTTCCCGAGGCCACGATTTACTTGACGCTCGAACCATGCTCACATTATGGCAAAACACCGCCATGCGCCAATCTGATTGTCGCCAAAGGTGTAAGGCGATGCGTGGTGGCTTGCGGCGATCCAAACCCCAAAGTGTCGGGAAGAGGTATCGACATTATCAGGAAAGCCGGAATAGAGGTAGTCACGGGCGTGCTCGAAGAGGAAAGCCTGTGGCTGAACCGACGGTTCATGACTTCTCAGACGCTCAGACGCCCTTGGGTTCTTCTCAAATGGGCAGAAAGTGCCGATGGTTTCATTGCGGCCGCCAACCCGGAATATCCCGCGAAAAACGGAGCCACGGAGTTTGTACCTGTGGCACTCTCCACGCCGCTTAGCGCCGTACTCATGCACCGCGAACGTGCCGAATGCGACGCCATTCTCGTGGGCACCAACACGGTGATAGCCGACCGGCCTTCACTCAACACCCGCCTATGGCCAGGCAACAGCCCCAGGCCGGTGATATTCAGCTCGCCAAGAATACCGGAAGACATCACTTTCGCAGGCAGAAAACCTATAATCCTTGACCCTGCCATACCGCTGCGCGAAAACATGGAGCGACTATTCGCCGACCATGGTATAACGTCGCTGATGGTGGAGGGGGGACGCGACACCCTCATGAGGTTCATCGAAGCACGGCTTTTCGACGAGATAAGACAGGAGATATCCGCCGTAACACTCCATGAAGGACTTCCCCACCCTTCGCCGTTTCCTCTTTCCTGACTTTGATATCAGCCATTTTTTTGCTAATTTTGTGATATGGCAAGGAACAAGGCAAAACAGACTCCTGAAGAACGTATGCATGAGCTTGGCAATGCGCCGATAGGCCGGCTGTTGCTCAAGTACAGTCTGCCGGCGGTGGTAGGCACGGTCATCAGTTCCGTCTACAACATCATCGACTCCATAGTGATCGGGCACGCCATCGACGACCCCAATGTAGTCAGCGGCATCGCCGTCACTTTCCCAGTGATGAACATTGTCACGGCTCTGGGTATGCTCATAGGTGCCGGCGCCGCCACAAGGGTTTCGATAGTGTTGGGACAGAAAGACATGAAAGTGGCCGAAACGATTCTCGGCAACTGCGTGCAGCTTACCCTCATCATCGGCCTGCTCTACGCCATGACTTTCGCCATATTCATGGACCCGGTGCTCCGCATGTTCGGCGCCTCCGACAATTCGCTCCCCTATGCCCGCGAGTTCATGCTGTGGGTGCTTCCGGGATGCGTGCTCATGAACCTCACATTCAGCTACAACAATGTGATGCGGGCATCCGGGTATCCGGCAAAAGCCATGTATACCAACATCATCGGCGCCCTCATCAACATCTGCCTTGCCCCCCTATTCCTCTTCGGCTTCAAATGGGGCATCCGCGGCGCCGCCTGGGCCACCGACATCTCCATGCTCATAACCGCCGTATGGGTGATGAGCCACTTCTTCAACAAGAACAATACGCTGCACTTCGTGCGCGGCACATTCCGGCTCAAATGGCCCATAATACGCGGCGTGCTGTATATAGGCATGGCGCCATTCCTCATCAATATATGCGGCTCGGCTATCAATGCCATAGTCAACAACTCGCTGCTCCATTATGGCGGCGACAACGCCATAGCCGCCGTGGTGGTCTTCAATAGGTTCGTGACAATCTTCATCTTCGTGATCATAGGCATATGCCAGGGTATGCAGCCCATCGTTGGCTACAATTATGGTACGGGCCACTTCAACCGCCTTATAAAGACCTTCACGCTCGCCGCCATATGCGGAGTAATCGTATCCACATGCGGAAGCCTCACAGGATCGCTCAACTCCGAGACCATCGCTTCCATGTTCATGCAGGACGAAACACAGATACAATGTGCCGTGAGGTGCCTGAAAATCACCACCATATCATTCTGGATGGTAGGGTTCCAGATTGTCACCACCAATCTCTTCCAGGCTCTGGGCATGGCCGCGAAGTCAATATTTCTGTCGCTGACGCGTCAGATCATCTTCATGATTCCGCTGCTTTTCTTCCTTCCCGGCATATGGGGTCTCGACGGAGTATGGGCGGCATATCCCATCGCCGACTTTCTATCCACGATGGTGGCCATAGGCATGCTCACCGTGCTCATCAGAAAAATCAAGAGCAAAACGAAAGCCATGCCCGCCGAATCCGATTACCAGATCCGACACGACATCTAAGAGCGCTCCGATAATTCCGATACCTGTCTACGCCGTAGTCTCGTCAACAAGATAGACTATCGACTCATACGGGCGCCCTATGGTATCCATCATCGAGATTTCGCAGGTACGCGCCAACGAGTAGTAGCCATCGTATTGTTTGTCGCCAATCTCGGCTTTCTCATCGCGGACGGCCTTACGTGCCACTTCCGGATAGATAAATCCCCGGTCGCCGGCGGCTCCGCAACAGGTGGAGAGATAGGGCACAGTATACTCTTCGGCACACGCCGCCGCGATTCTTTCAAGATAGCGGTCATGGCCGGTGAGCCGCGACGCACAGGTGGGATGCAGAAGGACGTGCTTCTTCCTGTTGACCACATCCACACGTTTCAACACCACGTCGCACAGCCACTCGCATATGTCCACAATGCGCAGTTTCCTGTAACGTTCCTCATTCTCGGGAGTCAGCACCTTGGCATGTTCGAGGTTCAGGAGAGTGTGCGTGCATGATGTGGTGTCGCAGAGTATCGGAATCCGGCCTTCGCCGCTGGCTTTCCAGAACTCCTCCACAGCAGCGTTGGCCGTGATGCGCTGTCCCTCGGGATTCCCCTTGTGCTCCCAGATCTGCGAGCAGCACACGCCGTGCATATCCTTTGGCAGCGACAGGCGCAGCCCCGCGCGGTCGGCAAGACGCAATATCACGGTGATAAGGTCGTCCTTCCCCAGCGACGAGCCTCCGAATATACGCGTCACACACGCCGGGAAATATACCCATTCGGCATCATCGCGCTCTACATAGGGTATACGTGCCGGCATCGGGAAATCCTTCGAGAAATGAGGCACGAGCCGCGACATCCTGTGGAGCACGTCGGAAGCCCATATCAGCGGATATGGCGACAACACCTTCTCGCTGGCCACCGCCATCTTCAGAATATCGCGTATTGATGTTTCCACGGCGCCGTAATGGCTTGCGCCTGACTGCAGTGCCCTGTCCATGATGCGTGAGTTGCTGTCGCGCCGTGCCCCGTCGGTGATTATGGCAGTGTTGATATGCATCGGACAGGGCGTGAGGCACGAACCGTCGGTACAGCATGTGTCGTGGTTGGGATATTCGTTCTCCTTAGCAAGCTCGGGACGCTCCTTTATGATTCGCCATGCCTGGATGCGCTGTCGGGGTGTGAACGTGGCGTAACGCGTGGGACAAACATGCTCGCAATAGCCGCATTCCATACATCTGTCGCCCTCCGCATATCCCTTCTCTCCGCTGAACAGGGCATGACTCTTCATGGGATGGATGTGGGCCAGCGGATCATCATTGATCACCACACCTGGATTCATGATGCCCTGCGGGTCGGCGAGCCGCTTCACCCGCTTCATCATGCCGTAGATTTTCTCTCCCCATTCCCGCGACACAAACGGGGCCATAGCCCTTCCCGTGCCATGCTCGCCCTTCAGACTGCCGTCAAGACGCAGCACGGTGTCCACCAGGTCTTCCATAAATCCGCGGAACACATCCATGGCCTGGGGATGATCGATGTCGGGGGTGACAAGAGGGTGAATATTTCCATCGCGGGCATGGCCGAAAATGGCGCCCTGATACCCGTATTTGGCGAAGACTTGCTGCACGCCGTCCACGAGATTGTCGAGACGTGCCACGGGTGCCACCACATCCTCCAGAATCACTGCATTGCCGGGCACTCTGGCACCTGCCACACAGGGAAACACCCCGTCGCGTATACGCCACAGCCGTGCACGGTCGGCTACCGTACGCGTAAAATCGTCGATATGCGTGATGCCGGGGAGTTGTGCCAGTCGCAGGCGTAAAGAGGCTATCCTCTGCTCAAGCTCCTCAGACGTGCCGGCGCCGTAATCCACAAGAAGGGCCGTGGCGCTGTCAGGTATATGAAGGCCTGGCAGCGAGGCCCGCAACGACATCGTGTCCATCATCTCGACAGCCAGCGCTCCGCTCTCTCCCAGAAAGTCGGCCTGTGCCGCTGCCTTCGTGACATCGCTGAAATAAAGCATCGTCGAGCTGTATACGTCATAAAGCGGCTGTGTGTGCAGCTCTCCGCTGACTATGTAGCCAAGCGTACCCTCGCTCCCTATGAGCAGATGGGAGAATATGTCAAGCGGCGTGTCATAGTCGATGAAGGAGTTCATCGCATATCCGGTGACATTCTTTATCTCATATTTTCTCTTTATTCTTTGGAACGTGTCGGGGTCGTCGAGAATCTCGCGCCGTATCTGCATGAGGCCCTCGCAAAGCTCGTGTTCGTCGGCTTCAAAACGCTTTCGGTCGGCTTCGGTGGATGTGTCGTAGCGGTGTCCGTTGGGAAGGATGAACTCTATGGAGCTGAGCGTGTGGTACGAATTGAATCTCACGCCGGCCTCCATACCGCTGGAGTTGTTGGCGAGCACACCTCCCATCATTGCCGCCGACGAAGATGCCGGGTCGGGGCCTATCTTGGCATGATGACTCTTGAGGTATCTGTTTACCTCATTTACTGTCAGACCCGGTTCGAACCATATACGGCGACCATTGTCGCGCACTTCGGCACGGCGCATGTAGCCTCGCACCTCGCAGACAATCCCGGTACCCAGGGCCTGTCCGCACAACGATGTGCCGCCGCTGCGGAAGGTGATATGCTTTCCGCTATCCGACGCGTATTTTATAATCTTTTCCACCTCTTCGGCGGAGCGTGGCCGTACCACGCATTCGGGTTCTATGCCGTAATACGACGCGTCACGCCCGTAGACTCCACGCCATATCCCGCTATCCTTGACATTCTCCTTGCCTACTATCGCCGCAAGCTTATCTATTCCTTCCCGGTCCATAATTCCGAACTTTATAATATTAACAGTTTACTAAGCACATTGTCATTTTATTTCTGAGATTGCAAAATTACCCGGGACAGATGGGAATCGTTATCGCCATCTGTCCCGGGTCGAAATGTCACCACGAAGGGCGTGGGATTACCTTGGACGCTTTGTTTATCGCACTGCAGGCACAAACTTGGTCACAGAAGTGGTGCCGTCAACATATACGGTACGTCTAACCACCACCTGCTTCACGCCTTCGATGCTGCTGATGCGCTCGCCATTGGCCAGATAATATTCTGTGCGCAGAATCTCCTTGCCGCTGCCGATGTTGTCGATTCCCGACGGCACCGCGATTGTAAGGTCGTAGGTGCGTGAGAGTTTCCCGACTTTCAGGGTCAACGTGGCTTTTTCGCCAGGTTGAACGGCTTTGGGAATCACCGTATTTCCGGCGATTTCAAGATTCGGCGTGCCTGACCATTCAGCTCCCGCGGGCGTACCTATGAGGAATGCCGAACGGATGCTCTGAGCCGATTCTTCAGCGGCGAAGAGCACTGTAGCCGTATAGAAGCTGTTATAATCATTGGCACTGAGGTTCTTTAGCGACGGATAAGTAGCCACACCCTTATCGAAGGCATTGCTGATATCGGCATCCACAAGTTCGGCCGTGGTCACTCCCTTAACGCCATCGGCATACGTGGCGTCATGTTTGAGGGCTCCGTTGACTGTGTTGTCATAGTAGCATCCGCCAAAGTCGATATGCTTGCAACTGGCGTTGTAGCCAGCGATATTGCCCTGGTTGGTGCCTTTGCATACTATTTTACCGGCATTGTAAGAATCATGGACGCGCACGATATAAGAAGCCGCTGCCGCATTGCCCGGCTGTCCCAGCAGACCGCCCGCAATATCGGGCGCCGTTATCGTACCGAAGTTATAGCATGCCACCATCCGCGAACGGCCCATTCCGACAATACCGCCGACTTTCGTACCTATCGACGAACTTACATCGCCGAAATTGGCATTACGGAAGAGGTCATACTTGTCGCTCGAAGTGCACTGGCCATGGATACCGCCCACATATGAGCTTCCGGCAGATATATTGCCGGCATTCCAGCAGTCGGTGATATGACAGTTACCGTTTCCGACGATTCCACCGATATTGGCGGCTGCCGACGCCGAAGTGCCGCCACCCGTAATATCTGCCACATTGTAACAGCGCACTATCCTCGCGCTGTCGCCCGAGACATAACCTATCACGCCGCCACTGTTGCTGAAAGCCGTGACAGCTCCTTCATTGTGGCAGTCGGTGATTGTCGACTTGGCTACCGAACTCGATCCAAAGTCAGCAAACAGACCTGCCAACCGTATATGGTTCTTATTGGAAGCCTGACCTTCAATCTTACCAGTGTTCACGCAATTGCTTGCCCGTGTACCGGCCTTGACGGTGCAGGCGATACCACCTACCCAACCTTTAACGGTCGTGGCTGTGCCCGGCACCAGGTCGGCGCTATTGCGGCAGTTATCAAGTACGAAAGGTGTTTCGGCGGTGTGTGCGGCCGTCAGGGCCACGATGCCGCCAACATACTGGTTGGCGCTGACTGTGCCCGTATTCTCGGCATCTTTGATAGAGGAGGGCAACAATGCTTCTCCCATGATGCCGCCGGCATAAGTGCCTGTGGAGGTGACCACACCGCTGTTTGTAGCTGCCACCACATATGCCGAAGCACTGCCGATGATTCCTCCGACATTCTTGGCGCCCGTCACTTTACCGCTGTTTCTGCAGCTGTCGACTCTGATGGCGGCGGCGACTCCGGTAGCTCCCAGAATTCCGCCCGCATAGTTGGTCTTCGCAGTCACAGTGCCCTCGTTGACACACGACTCTATCTTCGATGACGGATAGGCCATGCCGGCGATACCGCCCGCATACGTGGTAACGCTACTTACAGTACCCTTGTTGACGCACCCGGAGACTGCGCCGTAGAGATTGCCCGCTATTCCGCCCGATATGGTATACGACCCTATCGACGAGTTGCCTCCCAATACCACATTCTTTATCAGACCGGCTGACGTGACTGTGTTGAAAAGGCCTCGGCCTGTGGCCGTCTTGTCGGTGGTTGACGACACATAATCCACATTGGAGAATTCTTTACCATTGCCATCAAAGACACCTCCGAACTCATCGACTCCCTTGAAGGATATACCCTTGAAGTCGAGGTCGCGGGTCACCGTGAACCAGTAACCTTCGTAATCGAAACCATAGTCATTGACAAAAGAGGCAAGGATGCCGAACTCTTCCGGGGAGCTTATGACGAAAGGCACCTGTGCGGTACCGTCACCTTCGAAGAGGTCAGGATTGAGAGTAGCCACAGGGATGCGGCGTTCCACGCCGTTGCCTGAAGCCACAAGGGTGTCGTTAAAGCATCCGGCCGACGGCAATATCACATTGAGTTTGCCGCCGTTGATACTGAACACTTCTTTCTTTACGAGATTCCAGGTCACGCCATCTGAGAGAGAGGCCTCATGCATCATGGCGCCGGCATATTCACCTGCTTTTATCGCAACGACAGCCGCAGCATTCAAGGCTGCCTGCAAAGGCACTGTCGAATACTTCAGCGACGGATATGCACCAGCCTTGAGGCTGAACGCCGAGTCGGGAAGTGCTACCTTGCCGTTGCTCAATTCGGTGCTTGCAAGCGCTTTCACACCTTCCGCCTTGGTATTGGCGACATCACCGTTTCTCTGCAACTGGGCGTCGCTGTAGCAATTCTCATACGTACCCAGCGAGTTGATACCTGCTATTCTGCCCAAAGAGGTTTTCTCCTTGTCGGCATATACCAGACCATAGTTGACGGCATTCTTCACAGTGCAAGGTTTGGCGGCGGTACCACTGACTTTGGAGACTATACCTCCTACCTGCTTGCCTGACCATATCTTGCCCGAGTTCACCACATTGATGACCTTTGAGCCCGTGACAGTACCGGCGATTCCGCCGGCACCATACTGAGTATCGACCTTCTGATAAGGATTGAACCAATGAGCCGACACTTCGCCGGTGTTCTCGCACTGTTCAATCAGGGCCTCTGCAGCCACATCACCGGCAATACCACCTGCGGTATTGGCGTTTGCAGCCACTCTTCCGCCATTGTATCCCTTAACTATCGAGCCGCCATTCACATATCCGGCGATGCCGCCGATGGCGCTGTAATAGCCCAACACTTCGCCATAGTTGGCGCAATTCTCGACAAGTCCCTGTACATTGCCTGCTATTGCCCCGCCACGCTGGAAAAGATGGTATCTGGCTTTGGAACCTACTGTAAGATTCTTTACAACACCCGTGGTACCTATAGCCGCGAAGACTCCGGCGTTGGCATAAGTGTTGTCGCTCTTGGGATTAACCTGACCGGCCACTGCCGTGCCTGTGGCTGTCTGTGCTGTGAAGAATTCCACTGCCTTTATCACGAAATTGTCGATGGTATGGCCGCAGCCGTCGAATTCACCCTCGAACATCAGGTCAGGGTTGAAAGCCGGCTTCTTGGTCTTGCATATCGGCACTATTGTATCGCCGCCGAAATCAAGGTCGTTGACAAGCTGGAAATGCTTGCCGGCGAAATTCATGGTGGCGTCTACCGTAATCTTCGACAGTAGCTTGAAGTCGTCGGTAGTCTTTATTTTCCACGGATTCGCGGCCGTACCTTCTCCCTCGAACATCACCGGGGCGATATTGAGGATATAGTACTTGCTGACATCCCCTTTGGAGACGAAAACGGTGTCGGTATGCTGAGTGTTGTTGAGCACACCCTCGCCATTGCTGAAGCCGAAGGCATATCCTCTTGTATCATTGAGGTTGCCGTCAATCGCGGCCTGCCATTTAACTCCGTTATGCGTGGCATATCGGAAATTCTTGGTCACATTGTCGAGCACATCATTATTGTCGAGAATCAAAGCGGCAGCCGATACGGCAGCGGCATCGGTGTTCTCCATACCTTTGACGCGGGGATATAGGCCCTCCGTGAATACCCATTTGTCGGAGCTGAATCCTTGGGGGCCATTGGCGGAGGTCATTTCGGAAGTAAGACGGCCATACTGTGCATCATTTCCGAGAGGAGCCATCTGGCTGTCATAGAAGCAGTTGGCAAGTACGGAACCTTCAGCACGTCCGATAATGCCTCGCGTTGGCTCTGTGGAACCGGTCACAAGCATTGCCGATGAGTAACAGTTGGTGATACTTGTGGGTGTCTGGCTGCCTGAGACTGACTTGGTGATCTGACCTATTACGCCGCCCACACTGGGAAGAGTGGCGTTGGACACTATTCCCGAGGCATAGCTGTCGATTACCTCCGATTCGAATGCCGTGCCAATAAGACCGCCGGCATAAGCATCGCTGACAGCTCCCGACACCACTTGCGCTGCCGAGAAACAGGACTCCATCTTTGCGTAGCTGAAACCGCCGGCGATACCGCCGATGGCTGTAGCATTGTTGCCGGTCACAACACGTCCGCCGAATCCACAATGTCTTATCTGCGGCTGCGGAGATTCTATTGTCAGCTTGGTGGCATGACCCACAATACCGCCGCCAAACGCCTGCTTGCCTCCCATGACTATACGTCCTGTCACGTTGATGTTCTCGAGGTCGGTATAGCTTCGGCCTGCAGCGCCGCCGCAATAGCCCTGGCTCGTGAGCTGGATATTGCTGACCGTTATATTCTTCAGCTTCCCATAACTGTAGCCGGCTATGCCGCCTATGTTATATCCGCTCGCACACGACAGTACGGGATTCTCAAGCCGTATGTCGCTGATGTCGCCATAGCTCGTGCCGGCTACCACGCCTACCGTGTAGCCTATTGAGCTTATATACGGAGATTCAAATACTATGCCGCTGACTTTGGAATCCTTGCCCAATGTACGGAACAGTCCGCAATGGTCATAGGCATAATTCTGTATCGTGAAGTCATTTATCTTGTGGCCGTCACCTATGAGAACGCCGTTGAAGCGCAATTCCTTGCTGCCGATCGGGGTCATCACCGTATCGCTGTTGAAAGTGATGTCGGCTCCAAGTTTGAAATACTTTCCGCTATAGATGTTCTGATAGGAATAAGGGTCCGAGACACCGGTTTCAGTCAGGACTTCGCTTCTGATGCTCTTGTTGACCGACGCATCCTGGGCTATAGCCACCAGGTCGGAGGCCTGCTTTATGATCCAGGGACTTTCCGCCGTGCCTTCGCCTTCAAGCTTCAGTGTCGGTGCGGTGGGGAACTCTATTCCATTGGTGAGTGTGACGTTGCTTCCCTCATATGTACCGAAAAGGGCACTCAGCGTCGGGGTGGCCACGCCGTAGCCTCCGATGGTGATTCCCTTGCCGGTGGCGTCATACGATGCTGTGATCGGATTGAGCACACTTGCCGAAAACTTCACGTTGCCCGATGCATCAGTGTTCTCAGTGACTTTGAAGAGATATAGGTCGCCATAATATGAGTTGTTCCCCAAAGGCTGCGGGTCAATCTGCATAGTGCCGTCAAGATTGAGAGTGATGTTCACATCGCTCGCCTTGTCAAGCATAGGCACATTCATGAGCCTGAGTTTATTGTCGGGTAAAGGATAAGCGAAGAGCTGCGTTTCCTGCTGCACCACCTGTCTGTCGGCAGTAGTCTGCTGGCCGTTGAAAGTGACGCGCCGTGCCACGATGCCGCCGTTGGAATTGGCTATGGCCGCATATTCCATGAATCCGACTGTAAGGTAGGCTCCTGCATTGGCTCCGGTGGTGATGAAGAAGCCGAAGCTGTCGTCAATCACTATGGCGTTGTCATAGACGTGCCCCTTGATTTCAGCCTTGGAGTCATAAGTGTTGTTTTTGAGATTCATCTTGCACATCAAGGCATTGCCGACGTCTGTTGTGACCACAGGCTGAGGCTTTATCGTCACTACGCCGGTGGCCAGGTCCACGGTAGCCTTGATATCCATGGCATCCTCCCCGAAAAGGAAACCGCGCAACGTGACGGTATTGGCCGATGTTTTGGCCACAGTTACATTCGTCGCCAATGTGCTGTGTGCGGCATACACCGAGCTTCGTCCGACATGCACATACGACTTACGGTCGCCCGTAAGAAGCGAGATGTCGTTGACCGGTTGGCCCATGCCATAGGCCTGTATGCCTTCGGTCACTTTCGATTCAGTCTCGGATACGGCCTCTTTAAGCCGCTGTTCCGACAACAGCGTTGCCGGCAGCTGTCGCCCTTGCTCCTGCAAGCTATCCTTCAGTTGGGTATAGCCTGTAAACAACGATTCCTGGCGCAACCCATTCTACGAGTGGGCTACTCCAGATATCGCTGAAAGCATCGGCAACAATAATAGTCCGATTTTCTTCATATTAATTTGATTAGGATAATTCGCCCTGGCTTTCACGGGGCTGCTGATACGTTCTTTCTCTGCTGTGCTGCGTAAACACGTTATATGAAATGCAAACACGTGTAAAATTACACAAATTTTTCTTAAATCAAAAACTCCAGCCCATTTTTTATGGAATTTTTAGAGCGCGTTCCTTAAAATTCCGAGGCCGCTTTGTCTGACGGCATATGAACAAATCAGCCCCCTTGTGTCCGGTTCCACCGGTACAACCGTCCGCGATAGCGTATTGAAGCCTGCCTGTATAAGTTCTAACTTTG
>CAJUAT010000052.1 GCA_910584525.1 uncultured Muribaculaceae bacterium
TGCGACGATACCTACAGCGAGGCCCGGCAGGCACCTGTGACGCAAAGCGTCAACGGAATCGCCGAAACTCCCGCAGCCGACATCTCCGGCAAGTATCTGGCCCAATGGGACGACATGGGCTCCGGTGCCAATCCCCGCAAGGGGTTCACGTCGATGAACAAGATTACCATCGACGGAACGGCCGTGACCATCGAAAACTTCTACAACCTCGGCGTGACCATAACCGGTACCTACGACGCCGCCAACACCAGCATCACCATGCAGCCGCAGGTGATCGTCAACGAGAAACCTTACGGCGACTTCTCGCTATGTCCCTTTGACGCCGAACGCGGCGGTTTCTATACCAACGTGCCTCTGGTGATGACAATGACCGCCGACGGCTACTTCGAGTCAAACTACGGCTGGGTGGTGGTTGTGGCCGACAAGACCAGCTCCTACTACGGCTCCGCCATGGGCATGAGCCGTAAGATGCGCATGTATCTCTCAAACGCCACCATCGCCGGCGAACGCCGCATGTTCAGCGGTACTACCGACCAGCTGACTTTCGCACAGACCACCATACCGACATATGTCTACAGCAACGCTCCCGGAGAGCTCTGCGTAGCCAACTTATGCACCAACGGCGCCGACGCTACCGTATTCATTAACCCCGACAGCACCTATACCATCGAACCGACTGTGATGGCATATCTCAACATGGGCGTCACATGGATACTGCGTCCCGTGGAATGGTCGGCAACCAAAAACAAGAGCAAGGCCCTTGAGAAGCCGATGACGGGCAAGGTTACGGCACGCACCCTCGACCTCGGAAGCTACGGCATCGTGACCTCTTCGGCCGTGACACAGCTCAGGTTCGGCATGCAGAACGCCGTCCTCACCCTCGGCGACGGCGTCAAGGATATCGTGGTGCCCTCCGCTACCTCCGTATCCTTCACCGGCGAAGGCACCGAAGCATCACCTTATCTCATAAAGAGCACCGACGACATCGCCCTCCTCCAGAAGGGTGTGGCCGCCGGCGACAAATATACCGGCAAGCATTTCCGCCTGGACGCCGACCTCGACTATGCCGCCGTCCAGGCTTCATACCGTCCCATAGGATCTTCGGCAACTCTCTGTTTCGACGGTGATTTCGACGGTAACAACCATACTATAAAGAATCTCCGCATAGAAGGAGGAGCACGCGACTACAACGGTATCTTCGGCTACATCGGCGACAACGGCTCCGTCAGGAACCTCAAGGTGCTCAACAGCACCGTCAGCGCCAGCTCGCAGTACAACGGCATAATCGCCGGATACTCCAAGGGCAAGATCAGCAATGTCACCGTTACAGGCAACGTGAGGTGCAACGGCGGCAAGAAACCCGACTATCTGGGCGGTATCGCCGGATACAGCCGCAAGGTCACCGACTGCGAGTTCACCGGCAACATCTCCGGCTACGCATACGTGGGAGGCATCACCGGCTGCGTATATTGCGACACCATCAGCAACTGCCGTGTGAACGCCGTTATCGAGAGCTCCATACTCTCCAGCAGCATCGCTCATAACGTGGGCGGCGTTGTAGGCGGTCTCCAGACATCTCCTACGGAGAAGGTTTGCGTTTCCGACTCCTACTTCATGGGCAGCCTCTCCGACAAGACCGGCTATGCCAACATGGGCGGCGTGATCGGCGGCAATGCCAACAACTCCTCCGTGGAACGCTGCGCAAGCTCCTGCCTCATATCAACCGCCGTCAAAGACAATTCCACAGGTTCTTGCGGCGGCGTTATAGGTTACTTCGGCGGCGGCGTGGTGGAGGACTGCTTCTCCTCGGCAAGCATCATCGGAGCCAACGCCACCAGCAAGGTCGGCGGCCTCGTGGGTGTCCTCTACAAGAATTCCAGCTCAACCGGCGGCCCCACCACCATCCGTAACTGCTATTTCGCGGGTCAGATACGCGAGAACGGCGAATTTACCCCGGCTCATGCCATACACTCCAAACGTGAGGAACCATCCGTGGTGGAGAATGTATATTACGACTGGCAGATTACCACCGGCAATCCCATGGGCGCCGACGACCTCTATGGCGGCAAGTCCACCACAGAGCTTACCGACGGAACTCCCCTCAAGGGTTTCGACACCGCCAAATGGGACTTCAAGGCCGGCCGCTATCCCGTACTCAAAGGTCTCCTCAACGACAGGCTCACCGACTATTTCTGCGGCGCCGTCAAGCTCGCCAACGGCCAGAGGGTCAACAATCTCAAGACCAACTTCACATATCCCGTGACCGCCAACGTGCAGTGGCGCCTGATGAGCGGCAACACTTATGTGCAGGAGACGGAAGCCCTGAAGCTCGACAACGGCACCGGCGTGGTAAAAGGAAAGATGGGCGTGGAGAACCTCACCGCAACCGTCGAGACGGAATATGGCTCTTTCACGCGTCTGCTCGCACTATTCGTGGCTCCGCCGCAGTTTGAGGGTGAAGGCACCGCCGAAAAACCATACATCATACGCACCGTCGACGACCTGCGCACCATCAACAAGGGTATCACGCAGAACAACCTCACCTACGACGGCGACTTCTTCGAGCTGGCCAACGACCTTGACTTCACCGGCGAGACCTTCTATGGCGTAGCCGATGACTCCAATGAGAAACATGCCTTCAACGGCGTATTCGACGGCAAGGGGCACGTGATCAAGAACTGGAAAATCAGCAGCATCGTCACCGACGCTGACGGGAAGCTCGACAACAAGGCCTCGCGCCAGTCGGTAGGCTTCTTCGGCATCATCGGCGAGAACGGTGTGCTCAAGAATCTGGTCATGGACTCGAGCTGCGAGCTGAAGGCCGGCAATGGCGTGGCCGCTTTCTCGGCGATATGCAAAGGACGCCTTGAGAACCTCCGCAACCATGCCGCCATTACCGCCGCTGGAAACTATGCCGCAGGTATCGTTTGCCGCATGGCCGCCGGCTCTGTGACCGACTGCTATAACGATGGAGCCGTAACCGCCGGCAACAGATATGCCGCAGGTATCGTGGGTCAGCAGATGGAGAATGTGACCGTTGAGCGTTGCCAGAACGCCGGCGACATCTCCATGGCAGGCATTACCCTTACCACTCCCGCCGCCGACACCCAGACTGCCGCCGGCATCATCGCCAACAACAGTGGAACGGGATGCGTGATACGCGATTGCGTCAACAGCGGCCGTATATATGCACCCCAGGAGTCGGCAGGAATCATCGGCCTCATAGCCGGTGGCACAAAGGTGGAGAGATGCGTCAACACCGGCGCCCTCGAAATCGGCGACCCCAGAAAGTCGTTCGGTGCTATCGCCGCTTTACGTGCCGGCGTTTCTGAATATGTCAACTGCTACTATGACGCCAGCCACCATATCTACGGCGCCGTTTATGGCGACGATATGGCCGGCGTGACAGGTCTCGACACCAAGACGCTCGTGGCCGGCTCATTCCCCGAGGGTCTCGGCACCGATGCCTTCGACTTCTCGAAGGATGTATATCCCGTGCTCAAGAACTTCAAGGATGAGGCTGCCGTGAAGGCTCTCCGCGGAATGTGGATCAATCTGTCGCAGGGTGATGTGGCCAACCAGGTTACCGCCGATGCTGCCCTCAGCGCTGCCGCAGGCCTCGTATGGTCGCTGCCCGACGGTACAACTGCTCTCTCCGTCAACGGCTCGACGCTCAAGCTCAACGCCATTACAGAGCCCGCCAACGTTGTAGTGACCGGTACATGCGGCGAATGGAAACGTCCTTTCGCCCTCCAGGCTATCAACAATCCGTTCAAGGGTACCGGCTCCAAGGAGGATCCATATCAGATAGCGACACTGACCGACTTCCAGACCCTCAGCAGCTATACCAACGATTACGGCATACGCTACAATGGCAAGTACTTCGCCATGCTCAACGACGTTGACTTCGGCGGGAGTGCCAACTTCAAGCCGGTGTCGTGGGATAGCAGCGCTCCCTTCCTGGGTGTCTTCGACGGCCGCAACCATAAGATCACGAACGTGACGATGACATGGACCGACGCCAAGAATGCCGAAGGTCACAGCTATACCGGCATCTTCGGATATGTGGGCAAGGATGCCGAGATTCGCAACATAGAGCTTGCCGGCGGCAACATACAGTGCTACACCTATGCCGGCGGCATCGTGGGCCGTATGCAGGGTCTGATGGAGAACTGCGTAAACCGCGCCACTGTCAAGACCACCGGCACTTGCAATGCCGGCGGTGTCGTTGGCTCCCTGCGCGGCGGTACCATGCGCAACTGCTCCAATTATGGCGAAATCACGTCCCAGACCACACATTGCGGCGGCGTGGCCGGTGAAATCCTCGCCGGCTCCTTCGGCGACAACCTCGTGAACTATGGCAAGGTGACAGCCACCAGGACCTTTGCCGGCGGTATCGCCCCGACGTGCGCCGGTCTCATCGTGAACTGCGTGAACCATGGCGAGATTGTTGCCGGTTCGGGTACTGCCGCCGGTATCGCCAGCGCCATGATATTCACCGACTCCACCTATAACCATGTCAACTATGGCGCGGTAACCGTCACCAGCGGCACCTCCGCAGCAGGTATCGCCTCGGAGATAAAAGGCCCCGCCTCCCACTGCTACAACTATGCTCCCATACAGGCCAACGGCTATGCCGCAGGTATCGTGGGCTCTCTCAGCGGCAGGCTTTACCTCAGCTCCAACCGTGGAACGGTGACAGGTGTCCAGACCGCCAACGTAGGAGGTATCGCCGCTTATATGTCGGGCAACTCCCGCATCGACAGCTGCGCCAACTATGCTGCTGTCAAGGGCGCTAACCAGGCTGTCGGCGGTATCGTCGGCAACGGAACATACACATCCATCATCGTCAGCAACTGCGAGAACTTCGCCGATGTGACGGCAACATCTGCCGCCGCTTATGGCGTGGGAGGCGTGGTTGGCCGTGGTAACATGATGCTTGAGGCCTGCGTAAACTATGGCAATGTCGCCTCCGAATCGTACGGCACCGGCGGTATCCTCGGCGACGGCACAGCCAAAATAACCGGATGTGTCAACTTCGGCAAGGTGACCACCACCTACGACCTCGCCTCCAAGAAGAGCGGCAACGCCGGCGGTATCGCCGGTAACGGCGCTTACCTTGTGAGCGGCTGCATCAATCATGGCGATGTCACCGGTCTCAGATATGTCGGCGGCGTGATGGGTCTCAACAATTCCGGCAACACCAATATCCAGGGGGTATACACCGACTGCAAGGTGACCGGCACGGATGCCGCCACTACCGACGCCATAGCTGCCTGGGTCGATGGCAAGGCTACCTGCGAGGATGCTTACTATCTGCAGGAAGGCACCCCCTCTGCCCGCGGTTCGCTCGTGACTCGCGCCGAACTCTACAAAAAGAACCTCGGCGAGAACTTCGTGCATCACGAATATGCCCTCCCCACGCCTAAGGGGCTGGAGAAGAATGGCGATGTCAACATACACGCCGTTGACCTCTACTTCAAGGATGGCGAGAGCGCCGACAACTTCATCAGCGAGGCCAACGTAGCCGCTCTTGAGGGACTCACGCTCGAACTCTCCGACAACCTCAGCTTCGACGGAAAGGTCATAAAGGTTACCGGCTCGAAGAATCCCGACCAGGGCAAGGTTACCGTCAAGTCGCCGCGCTTCACACGCGAGATGCTCCTGACGCTCAAGCCCGACCCCAGCGGTATCAACGGCATCGGCACCGACGACAACATCGTGGAGACACGCTACTTCACACTCGACGGCCTTGAGATTGCCGAGCCCACCCCCGGCCAGGTTGTGATAGAACGCGCCCTCCTCACCGACGGCACCGTCCGCATCCGCAAAGTCAGAAAGTAAAAATCCGACCGCCAAAAATTCAGGGATGCTCCTTCCGGGGCATCCCTTTTTCTATCGATTGAATGCTGGATTATTCCTTATTGGCAGCCACCATATCTACTATTACACATGTGGCATTGTCATTGAAATCGTCGCCTCTATCCAGCAATGTTTTGCAAAAATCATCCTTCAGCCTAATGGGCATGCTTATGGATTTATGCAACCCATCGGTACATAATATGAAACTGTCACCCGGCTTGCAATCCCGGACCTCCATTTCCAGCTGATCCATATTCACACTCCCCATTATAGATCTTGTCACAATGTTGGAATACTTCTCTATTTCTGACGCTTTGAGAGAGTTTATCTTCAAGAGCTCCCGCGCCATAGAATGGTCTTTGGTACAGAAATTCTCTATACGATCTGAATAATGGTAAACTCTCGAATCTCCAAGCCAACTCATATATGCTTTTCCGTCAAGGAGTATCAAAGCGCATACCACAGCACCCATTTTACAGCCGCCCAGAGCGATTCTTTTTAGCGACAGCGATTCGTTGGCATAATACATTGCGTCTGCAAGAATCTTCGAAGGGACATCCGGTGACCAATTCAGAGATACGCTCTCAACAATGGACTCGGCTACCACCTTCGCAGCGATATCTCCATGTTCGTATCCGCCCATGCCATCGGCCACCACGAAGATTCCGGACTCATCGCCTATCTGTTGATAAGCGATGAAGTCCTGATTCTCCGCGCGGTTGCCTTTTGATGTGAATGTTTGTATTCTTATCATTTCACAGCCTGTATGGTATCTCCTCCATGTTTAGTGACACGAGGTCTGATTTGAATCTTTACCGGATGTGTGGTAAAGGCCTTGTCGGTAGCCTTGGTTGCCCACACATATGCTTCTCCCGAACCTAACTGCGACATGTCATTGGCGGTGAGGGAGCCCAATGCAGTCAGAGTCTTTTGCACATGCCTGAGCCATTGAGGCGAATTGAACCTATGAAGTATCACCATCGAACTCAATTCAATGATTTCGGTGGGAAGGCTCATCGGATCCTGGCTTGCAATCATGACTGACACTCCTTTGTGACGCATCTCGCGTATAGCTGTCGAGATAGATCCCACCAGCTCACGATTGTTCATGTATTTGTGAGCTTCATCAAATACTATAAACTTATTGAACCTCTTTCCCTCTACCGCCAGAACGCTTGAGAAAATGTTGAGCATCACAACAAACAGCCCGAGAGCCTCATCTTTCTGTATGAACTCATCGCGCAGGTCGACAATAATAAGTCGGCCCGGACGGAGGAAACGTTGCAGTTTCTCGCCGTCGCGAATATATTCCTCTGCAAAGCTGACTCTCATTTCGGCCAGTTCTTTCTGCGCATTTGACAGCGATGAGTTGGCCTTGATGCCTCGCCGGATATTCTTCAGAGAGAGGTCATTCCGGATACTCCTCATGATTTGGGTAAGGACCCTTAGATAGGCGGAATCGTTGCCCATAGCTCCAAGCAGGAACATCCAGTCCTTAACTTGCAATTCACCTGAATCAAAGGCAATAGGATGAACTTCCACGTTAGGATATTCAGCTTTACGCATTTCGACCTTGCTTTCCGGAGTCAAGAGGACAATATCCTCGATAGAGCCGGCATCGGCGCCATACACTTCCTTAAGACGTTTGAGTTGAGACGTCTCATCATTCGGGAAGGTCATGGAAGTGAACTCAGGAGCATAGTCCATGCTGTCGCTATAATGGAAAATCACCCCTGCCATGGGAGCCGGCAGTTTGTTGACGTTGCTAAACTGCTTCATTACCATCTCCACCACACTCCCGATTGTATAGCTCTTACCCGCACCCTGTACGCCGAACAGACTGAAAGTGTTGCACCCGTCTAAATCAACACCAATCAAACGGTTGGCGTTAGCCATTTTCCCAAGAATGCCAAACTGGTTGGATGAATCATTTTTCCCGAGAAGCACATCATACTTTGGTTCGGTATAGTTCTCCTCTGTTTTTCTTCTTTCTGGATTCTCCGGCTCAGGAGTTTCCGGAATCTTAAATGCTGGAGCCACAGGTGCGACAGATTCTTCAGGAATCCGAGAGGGTTCTACCTCAGAGATAGCGGGTTGTTTTGTCTCCGGCAATATTGTTATCTCCGGCACAACCGACGAGGAGCCCTCTTCAGCGTCCTGAATCAGAGCTGCCTGACGTTGAGCATCCCTGCGGCGTGTGAGCATCTCATCCTTGCGGTTCTTCTCGAAGAAACTGATGAAATCGAGGTCTTCATCCGACTGCGCAAGCATCAGGGTATCAAGAGATTTGTCGACCGACAAAATATCCTGAATTACAGATTCTCCCATCGAATAGAACAGGGTTTCGCCCCAGCTCGATTTCTTTTGCTTCTCGTGTTGCGAGAAGTTGTAGATGATACCCAGCTTTTTGAATTTAAGGGTATATTCATCGCCCAATTCAGAAAGGAAGTTCAGATACTCATGGGCGATTTCTTTGTCAAGCACATTATATCTCGCTGCTCTCTTTGCGTAGAACGAGAGAAAATCTGCAAGTTCGAGAGTCTTCAGCTCTCTGTCGAGCCTATCGTTAAAAGAGTCGATAATCTCAAAATGCGTCTTGAGAGCCTCTACGGTATTCTCAATCTGACGCATCATCTTCTCTTCCAACTCATCTTGTTCATGTTCGGACAGCGACATACGGCACTTGATCTCTATTACGGAAAAAATAATCTCCCGATTTTCGACATCAATGTTTACAAGAAGATTGTCGGCACGTTCCTTAGTTTCCGAATCCAGACCTTCAAAGAGATCCTTATGCAGGTCGATTGGGATAAGGAAAGCCTCATCCATCAGATGCTTCTTGGCAAGGAACCGTTTTGTCAGTGTCGTACCGAGCACTTCAAACGCCTTGTTTTGCGTAGTGTTGGCCTGCATGACCAGAGAGCTGCTGACTGTTCTTACATCTTCCAGCAGCGACATGAACATTTCGCGATCCTCAATCGCCACCCCGAACTTTTTGAACATGGGTGCCATCAGGCCCACAACCTCACTTGTCGGGCGCGTGGTGAGGAAGGAAGACACCGTATTCTGTTCCTGACTGGGGACATAGTCAAGCAGATAGGGCATATCTCCTTCGCTTGTCATCGGCAGGTCGTAGAATTCCGGCCCCATGTTTCGGTCAAAAGTCACAACCCAGTCCGAAACCTCGTGCACGAAGCTGAGGAACATCTCGTCCGCCTTGTTTAATGACAGCGATGTCCCAACAACGGATTTTTCGCTTGTTGACGAGAGCGTCTTGCTCAGGAAGTATTGAATGCCGCTGAAGAGCTTTACAGCCTCGTTGGCAAACGGAGTGATTGTCTCCGGCATCTGTCGATTGGAGAAATACCGGTTCCATATCAATCCGTCACTATCTCTCTCTCCTGCGATATGGGTACGGGCAAGCGTGCCGTTGAGAAAGAACGAACGAGCATTCATATCCCCCCTGACCGGCTTGATGTCGATAGAGAAAGGATTGATCAGAAACGAAATATGTGCCTGATATTTGCCATGGTCGGCGATGAATTTGTTGATGCTGTTGATGGAGAAACGCAGTTTCGGGAAAAGCCTGTTGGAGGAAGCCTGCGCAAATGCCTCTGCCCCCTCGGCAACCACGCCATTGGGATTAAGCAGTTCCTTGAGTGCGGATCCGGGCTGTATCAGTCGGTCATCGGCAAAAAGACGAATCTCGTAATCGTATTCATCGCCGGAATGTGCGCGTTCCAGTGCCACCAGGGCGTCTGCAAACACATTGGCATCTCCGGCATTGAATAAGTTGATTACTATCTTTCTGCTGTATGGATGCGACTTGACAAAGTTTTCAAGGTGTCGTTTTACAAGCGCAAGAGTCACGTCGCTGTCTATCTGTTGGTCGCGGGTGATGTTGAGCAAAGACGCCACGTATGACTTCAGCTGACGGTTCTCCGATGAGAAATCCTGCTTGGAATTTGTATCACCAAGGGCATAGAAACCCCAGCCGAAAGTAAGCTCACCGACATACTGATAGATTGACAGAGCTCCTTGCGTAAGAACAAGCGGAGCAACTTCAAGAGCGAGCTCTCCCATGAATAGCCTGTCAAGTTTCCGATACCACTGCTTACGCAGCTTTTCATCATCCTTGGTGCGTGTCTCCCAATCTTTGAACAAGCGGAACAGATTGCACATCCAGGCAAGACGAAGTGGATGAAAGGGTGGGAGAAGCTTGACATTCGACTTGCTCCCGTCAGGCATCTCCACGGTCATCAATATTGTGTCTATATTGGGTATCGAGGCCACTTCCTGTTCATCGAGGCTCACTCCGATAAGTTCCTGCTGCCACTTAGTGAATGCCGTTACATATTCCTCGACCTTATCCACATGAAGATATAGCGGGAATGTCGCCAGAACTCCACTTTCAGATGCTCCGGAGTCCTGAATCATGCGGAACACTTCCTTGCGTAATTCAATCAATTCTTCAGGCACTTTGATATTGCCTGACAGGGCATGAAAGTGCATGTCCTGAATCTTTGTCTCTGTCGGGTTGCCGCTTACTTCCGCATCAAGCCATCCCAATTCATCTGAATGGCGGTAGAATGCACGCTCCATCTCAAGAAGTTTCTTGGGCACCTGTATGGTATAGGCGTAAGCCGAGCCGAAATCAAAGGCGAATACATCGTTGAGTGATCCCTCTTTCCATGAAGTTTGCTGAATCTCCGGATCTTTGAACTCCTCGCCTTTACGAAGGGCATCGGTCATGTAATGGAAGTATGCCTGAAGCACAAGATCAGGATGACTGCGTTTCTGACGCTCCAGATCGTCGTCGGATGTGGGTTCGTCTTCATCTGATTCCTGATTATGTATAGTAAAGACAGTTGTGTCGTTGGCCATAAGAGCCATTACCTCCTGCTGATACTGAACTTTAGTTACAGTAGGATCCTGTTTATGACGCTCTTCCCATCCTGCCTGAATATCTTCTGACCTGAAAGGATTGTCAATATCCAAGGTCTGGGCATCTTCGTCAAGTACATGGGCACGCAGAAAGTATGAACCATTATCATATTCCCCAGCCGGAATCTTGATGCTTACAGTCTTGGAGGCTCCGGTGGTCGCAGGAAGTTTCGCTTTTTTTATCTCTCCCAGCACATTGAAGTCGGGAAACTTGACTATTTCGAGAGAATAAGAACGAATTTTGTCACACTTTTTCGGTGTTGGGTTGAATCCGAGTTTGACTTTGACTGTGGAGGCTTTGCCGGGCGGAATCTGAAGCACGTATTCTCCATCGAGATTTCGCACGAGTTCAGTGCGCAGGTTGGTTCCTGGCACAAGGTCCGCGATTACGTAGATTTCATCCTGCTGATTGATATCCTTTGACAATTCCCACTTGGAGAAATGCAAATCCTCATGATTTTCATGAATGTCACGGCATAGGGTGTCTATGTCGAGAATATTGTCCTGATTGGTCAGGAGTTTGATGAGTTCTTTCTGAATCGTTCCGGACTTAATGGGGAGTGCCGAAACCCGGTCGATGACCGATGCCGAGAAATCACCGAGAATCTCAACGCATATCGCATTATAGCGAAGACGACGCGACAGATTTTCACCGGCCTCGGTCAGCTTTGAATCCGGAAGGAGTCCGAAGTGGAAAAGACCCTCTCCGAATGCGTCATCCCGCCATTCATTAAGCTCCAGATAGAGAAGATAGTTGATAATGGAGCCATCGGAGAGACGACCGGCACGTCCAACCTCCTCTAAGATTGTCCGGAACAAAATCTCCTTATCGTCGGGTACATTCCTCCTCAATGTCGCAAGGAAACAGTCGAGAAGCGAGGAGGCTGAAAGATTCTTGAAAGTCGCGTCGCCATATGAATCTTCCGCCGCCGCACGATTGTTGACAGGCACCAGCACAAGTAATCCTTTCGACTCATCATTACGAAGTTCGATAAGCTTCGTGGCGTGGATAAATCCCTCACCTGTCTCATCCTCTGAAAGAATATAGGTATCGATTGACTTGTTGATATCTTTCACGAGCGGATAAAGGCGGCGCAGTTCCTCCATTGCAAATCCGGTAACCTTCATGCAGTGTCCCGGCTTGGCCAGTTTAATCTCATCCTTCCAGACTTCGCAAGCCAGGGAGAGAAATTTGTCGTAATATAATTTTCTTATATCCATCAGTCCTGTATTTTGTAACGAGGTTGGATTTTCTGGAGAATGCAGGCATCGCTCAGGTCGGAATAGAAACCAATCTGGCGCAATTTGTTCTTGAACGCATCCATATTTTCTTTGAATGCAGCGTGGGTCACGACATCGGAATCCGCGAAACGAGGCTCCTCGATGCCATTTATAATAAGGCCGTAACGTTCGCGTATAGCCGCAGCTAAATCTTCTATCGAGAGGGGTCTGGACGCGAATATGCCATTGGCATCCTCTTCGAGAACCAAAAGTTGCACAAGTGTCTCAAGCAGTTTCGAGCCAAGTGCTCCGCGGCGGGGATGCTTCCTCGACCGCACACCGCTCGCCATGAGCATTGACTCGCTGTTTTTCATTGTCAGGCTGTCAAGACACTGCAAATGATATTTGTGCTGATATTTGCTGCCGCCGCTTGCGTTCTCAAGCAGGTTGATATATCGCCCGAAGTAGTCGTCCGGCTCAAAGTACTGGAGCATCTTATGTATATTCTCCATCATTTCCGGGTCGTTCTTGAAATTGGCGAGGAATGAAGCATATTTGGATGAAGCCAGACTTCCCACACGCGGGCAACCGTTTGCGAGTTCTTCCAGAGCGTCCTGAACAGTATGCCCCATATTGAGCAACTCAAGCATCTCCTGCACCGCATTAATTTCAAACGTTGTCTTGAAATAGCGGTTGAGAGAGTTCGCCAGTACCTCCATATCCTTGCATGCATAAGATGATACCTGACTGTCAAGGTTGTCGGTCACATCAACCACCATCGACCATTCGTCGTCTATCTCAGAAGTGCCGGCACTTCTCATCTTGGGTAGTTTCCATATGAGGTTCATCTCGTATAAAGCCAGATGAAAGCCGATGAGAATTCGGAAATACTCGATGAAGACGGCACGGGGAAGCACATCCTGGTAGACGAGAAGTCGTCGCAGGTCATCATTGAATATATCTGTCTGACGCTTCAGCAGCGGAGTCACGTTCTCCAGCTTGGTACGCGGTTGTGGCTTATCCTTGATGTCATGAATAAGACACAGGATACCGGCGGAGTCCACATCGAGACCATGTATGTCGGTCATTTTTGATGTATCGCTGTCCCATCCGCGCTCAAGATACTTCTTGAGACCGTTCAGCACTTCCGGGGCACTCTTCAGCATGGTGTATATCTGGTCGGAAGCGTTGTAGTCGCGGTTGTGACTGCGGTTCTGAATCTTGTAGCTCATCAGATGCATAGGCTGGAGCGAGGCAACTTTTTCTTTTATAACGTTGCCTCGATAGACCATCGACACAAGGTTCGCGCGGAGCCAGTCTTCCACCGCCTCCGGATTCTCGCTCACTCCTTTAACCATACCCTTTTCTTCCAGCCATTTCATTCGGGCCATAAGAGTCTCCATGTCATGCTTTTTCTTGAAGGAACCTATCTTTACCGGCAATCCTTTTGTGGAGATAAGCAGGAAAAGATTGGTGAGAACATGGTCCAGAGGCACCATTTTCGGGTCGAGAGCGGTGATATGCGGATTGCGGAAATTGATTTTCTCTTTTTTGCTCAAAGGTATGATCATGATTGCTTTCCGTAAAATGGTTCGACATTGAGAGTGTTGTCTTCGGCAAGACTGATGGAGTAGAATTTCTTGTTGTTCTTCGTCACAAGAATCTGGCTGTAAGTCTTGCTTTCAAGAAGATTCTTGAAGACCTGCAACTCTATGAAGCGTCCCTGAAGGTCGTTGAGAGAGGGAGAGAATCCCTTGCCTATATAGTGCAGCATCTCATAGAGGTCAAGGCTGACTGTCAGCTTGATGTGTTTCTCGTCCCTATGCCGGAACGTGAAGCTGTCGCTTTCGTGTTCCAGATATTCCGTAAGATGCGGCGTGTGATTGACAGTAAGCTCGAAGTCGTTGATGTCGAAGAGGCGATAGCTTTTCGACAACGGGTCATTTATCCGGCTGCACGACAACAGGAGATAGTTCTCGCTTATTTCCTTATAGTCGCAACCCTCGCTCCGTGATATTGCCGTGGCTATCTTCTGCATCGTTTCCTTTAACTTCTCCGGGTTCCCCTCGTTATCGTGAAGATACTTGTAGAAGTCACCTATGGACTGGTAAGGGAGACGGGCCTTGAAATCGGATTTTCCCTCAAAGTAGAAATGGCGTATAAATGACTGATGACGCTCTTTGAGGAGGAAGGAGCGGTTGGGGTCTTTCTCAAGCTCGTAATATGGAAGAAGTTCATGGCGGCGGTTGAACTCCTTCAACAGATCATGGTCACGTTCGGCAAACACCAGATAGTTTTCCTCATTCTTCCTTGTGTAGTAAAGGTCGCGGTCGATTGCCGGAATTGCTACGCGGGCAATGTCGGTGTCGCGCAGCATCTTTACCAGTCGGTCTTCGGAGTCAAGCCCTGACTGCTCGAAGCCCGCCGTCACGCGATGGAAAGGTGTAGCCGTAATATTGAAGTAATAATACTGCCAATAATATTCCGGGTCAAAATTGTCGGCGTTGATATTGGCCAACATAGTCTTGACCTGATCGCAGGAATGGTCGTGCGTGAGCATGAAGGCGATGAACGAGCGCAGGTCGCGCATCGTGATGTGAAGCTCGCGCTTGTAGACTACAGTGCGGAGCAACCATTCCAGACGGTTGATGATCTCATCACCGGCGCTGGAGTCCTGGAAACTCTCTACATTGTACTTGATGAAGCATCTGTCGGCCACCGGGCATCCCTTGCACTTCTGCCATAAGTCGTGGCGTGTCAATGCCTTGATCTGCCGGTGCAGCAGACTCGGTTCGTCGTCGGTGCGCGCTGTCACGGATCGATGATTGAGATTGATCACCATAAGACCCGGTATCAGTGCCGTATGGCCCTCCTTTCTGAAATACTCCTCGATATTATCCTCCAGATTTTTGAACTCGGGGCGCGTGGAGAGAAAATCAACCAGTCGTCCTTCATTGATGGCTATTATACGACCCTCCGCCGACTTTGAATAGTCATCAAGTCCGGCAAAGGGCCTGAAAAATCTGTCAAGCACCTCTGTGTTGGTCAGGTTTTCCTCGTCCTGCGAGCCGTCGTAGTTGCTCTCGAACGGCACGCCGTTTATCACAAAGCGACTGCCATTGTTGGTTTCCAGGCGCTCTGCAAACGGATCGAGACTTTCCACATGGTGTATGAAGGCGGTTTTACCGTCACCGGCATTACCTGTGATGATAACCAATTTGTATTTCAGAGCCTTGATGTCTTGGATAAGTTTCTTATCCAGCCTGGTCTCGGTGTAAGTCAGGCTATCGAAGGGCGACTTGGTGAGTCCTGCTCTCGTGCCTCGGTTGCCGTGGCTGCTCTGGCTGTAAAGCGAATTGAGGTAATCCACAATGTCGCTTACACCCTTGAAGGTGATCTGAACCACCTCGGGGGCCTTCTTCAGCATCCCGTCAATTCCGATTTCATTCAGAGCCTCAAGCATTGCCTTTGCGGTCGGGAAACGCTTGGTGCGGTCGGTGACCAAGGCTCGCATCACAAACCTGGCGAATTCGTCAGAAAGGTCATTGCGGTAATTGAGAATGTCGGTGGCCGGCGATTTCAGATTGGGAAAAGGATTGCTTCCCGGCCATGGATAGTTATGGGCCAAGAGCTCATAAAGGGTCACTCCCAGCGAGAATGTGTCGGCTGATTTATCCCAGTCTATGCGTTTGCTGCTCTGGATAAGATCCGGAGCGAGATATGGCAGTGTGCCTCCGAATGATTTGTCCTCTGTCGAAGTCGAGATATTGAAGTCAATCAGCACATATCTTTCGCGCCTGTGCCACATGATGTTGTTGGGCTTGATGTCTCGATGGAAGATGGGCACCTCGCGCTCCTGCATATACACAAGAGCATCAAGAATCTGCTTCAGCATCTTGTATATCTCGCTCATCGGCAGCTTGAGGTCGCCTTTGTCCTTGGTGTAATCGCTCAGGTTGTCACCATCCAACAGTTCCATAAGCGTGAAGAACATTCCCTGGTCTGTCTGGCCGTTGTATACGAATTTGACTATATTGCGATGGTTGAGGTCTCTCAGTGCCTCGAATTCTTTTTGGGTTTCCGAGGCGGCCAGTTCGCGGTCGAATATCTTTGCGGCGTAATACTGGTTTTGGGTGCGGTGAAGAGTACGGAACACTCGGCCGAACCCCCCTTTCCCCAATTCATCATAGAGCACCAGGTCATTGTTGATTTCATCGCCACTCTTCAGGTCTTTCAAATCCGTCAGTTTCTTCTCTTCCGTTTTTGACCGGGCCGGTTGGGTTTTCCCAAAAGCATTATCGGCAATAAAGTCAATGAGTTCCTGCGCCTCCTGCCAACGCTTGTCCATGTTGGCGGTTACAGTGTGGGCCACCAGCGAGTCGACCCATTTGGGAAGGTCGGGTACGATGGCGGTAGGCATCTCTTCGGGTGCCAGTTCTCCACCCTTGAGTTTGAATATCAGCGAGCTCTCGAAAGGCAAACGCCCTGTCATCAGCTCATAGACGATGACACCGAGAGAGAAAAGGTCGCTCGACCCATTCACCTCGTCTTCTTCAAGTTCGGGAGCCGAGTAAGGGCTGTTCTGTATATTCAGCAAGGAACGAACCGTATATTTATTGTTGCTGTGGGCCACTAACCATGCCGAATTGAAATTGCCGAGCTGTGCGGTGCCGTCGTTGAGAATATAGATATTCTCCGGGCTGACGGCACGGTGGAAAATGCACTCCTCGTGCGCTGTTTTCAGTGCCTTGGCTATGTCGGTGATGATTTTGAATTTCTCAATCTGAAGGAACGTCCGTGTACGTAGTTTCGCCTTAAGGGTGCAGTCGTTCATCCAATCCGATATTTCGTAGAACACTGTCTCGTCATCGCTGAAATGATACTCCGATTTGAAAATATATGGAGAACCGCTCATCAGCTTCTGCGCGTTGTCTGCGTTCGTCACCTTATTGCGGAATGTCTCCAACGCCCCGGGACTCTCGTTGCGCACCAACGGATACTCCCTCACGCGATAATATTTTGTGCAGAATGCCTTTGGATGACAGAGATATTCTGTGAAATCCTCGGTCTGCTGAAGGATTTCGTCAATCTCATAGCCGGCCACTCTGGTCTTCTGCGAATGTGTGCGCTGCGAGGTGGCGCCCGACAGATACTCTGCCAAGTCGAGAGCATACGACGCGATTTCGTCGGCCGACTTGTTTACCCTCAGGTGGTCGGTGAGGAAGGCTATCAGATCATCGCCTAAGGTGAATGTCTGGTCGTAACAGGCACTGTGAGGGTCGAGGCCGAATTTGGTCTGGCTCGGATTGCTCAACGTCACAGCCGTCACTATCCTTGCTCGCCATGCCGGATTCTTCTGCTGGATCTTGGAAGCGAGGATGCGCGATTTGTATGTGCCCGACTTGTGCGGATTCTTACGCTCGGTGCCGTTGACAAACCACAATTCATCATCACCTTGCAGATGACCGCCCCAATCCTTGTTCTCAAGATGGTAGACGGCATGAGGTGCCACCACGATGCAGTCGTATTCAAAGAACTGGATAGCGCCGTTGATTTTAGCGGCATACTCGCCATTGGGAATTATGTAGTAGTCATCGGGCAGTTTCACGGTCAGATAGTCGATGAGCCGTTGCTCACCGCCATTCACCGGCCCGTCGGTCTGTATCGGTTTTAATACCTTGCCCATATTATTTCAGTATATCATCAATATACCTCACCTCCCATTTGCCGGATTGGTTGGATCCTATATTGACAGTATCTATATTAAATTTCTTGGATAATAATTCTCGTTGGTAACGAATCTGGGCGACAGTCATTTCGAGGCGGCAGGCAATACTTTCAAGTCTCAGCGAAGGTTCATGAATCATAATGCCAAGAATTGTTTTCTGCGCTTCTGTCAGCCGTTCATCATCTCGTATTCTCAGAGTCAAATCTGTCTGCGAATCTGTCTGCGAATTTGTCTGCGAATTTGTCTGCGAATTTGTTTAGTAGATGACAAAAATTAATTTTTGTCAGTTATATGATTGATTTTTAA
>CAJUAT010000053.1 GCA_910584525.1 uncultured Muribaculaceae bacterium
TCACTGGAGATGCACCTTATAGTAGGCTACCGCTGACGGAACAGCGGGTTAAATCATGCAACTAATATCACTGTTTAACAATCAATTACGCGACTTTACAGGTCACACCCAAGTCTTGTTAAGGTTGAGCATTATAGTGTATGCGCTCTCGTAAGCGTCGGAAATATCCGTCATGAACTCCGGTGCTATGGGATTGCAGCGGTGTGAGCGCATCGGGTCGTCAAAGTTGATGACCCTGAACTCCGGGACTCTCCCCTTGTACCCCTCCTTGTGGGCAAGGAGGTGATTCATGGCGATGACAGATAGGTCGGGATACTTGAAGTCATACAGATAGGCACTGTAACCGTTTTCAATACACTGCTTTATGTAATTGTTGACCACTGCGTATGACTTGCCCGAACCGGGAGTTCCGAGGACTATCGTCGCGCGAAACGGATTGACTACGTTAATCCACCCCTTATGCCACTTGCGCTTGTAGTAGAACCGTGTCGGGAGGTTGATTGAATAGTCGTTTTTCAACAGGCGTGTCTCCTGCATGAACGACTCGTTTTCATTGTTGAAACGGTCGTCCATGAGGTTGCCCCGGAGTATTCTTCCCGCCCATACGCCGCCGAAAAGCAACGCCACATATCCGAGGGCGGTCGATGCGATATACATAACCGTCCACCCCTTGGCGGGCATCCACCAGCAGCCGATGAAAAGCGTGAGGCCGACAGCGAGGGCTGCCGCGACGTGCCTCCATTTGATACTCTCGCTCTTGACTCCCTTAGTGCCGAAACACGATACGGCGAGAAGGAGGAGCGCGAACCACTTCGCGTTGTTAGGATTTTGGAAAATGCCACACTCGTTATTGAGATTGTTCAATATGCGGTAAACCGTAATGACGAACCAATTGCTGTGAACCACGGCAACGCCTGTGAACCACAGGATATTTGCAGCGACAATAGCGATGCTTATGCCCCTGACGAAATCCATTATCTTGGCGAGTGCCCGTAGGTCGTCTTCCTGCTGACTCATAAAATAAATATTTTTTGAATGTAATTAATTTCCGGGCTTTCTGCCCCTGCGTCTCCTTCGCCTCATGGCGCGGTAGAACGCCTCCTCCTCCGCATCGAAACCGGGTCCGACATGGAACAGGTCGAGACCGGGGATAGACGGCATATCATCCGTATTGCCGGGGGCCGCGTTCCCCACCGTACAGGCATTGCCGGTCTGCTGTCTCGGCACGGCGGCATCCCCGCCGGTATCCGGGTCAAAGGCATGGGGAGCCGGCTCCTCGATTTGCGGAGCAAGGTCGCGAGTCTCCGTTTCGGGAACGGGGACAGGAGTATCCACGACGGACTCCCCGACGCTGTTGAACCTGCGCTCGAAGGCGTTTGCAGAATACTCCTTGCCGAGACGCGAACCGTTGAGCGCGCACATCGTGCTGTGGTCAATGAAGGTGACACCGTATATGCGCCCGGTGTCGGTATGCCTGAACACCACATCAATCCCTATGGATTTGAGCAGCGACACAAAGGTGTCCCTGTCGGTACACTGCAATAGCGCGTCGTCAACCCTGCGCCTCACAATATCGGCGAGGTGGCGGTCGGCAATATCGTCCCTCGACCTGCCGAACCTGCTGTCAATTGCCGCGCGGCTCGCGAACTTGCCGAGACGTGACGCCTTGAACGGCGCGGCGACAGGAGTGCCGGAGTCATCGGTCGCGAAATACACCATACCGTGATACTCGCGCCCGTTCACCCTGCCGTCGGTCATTTCCGCCCTGACGTTGAACAGCGACAGCACCGCGTTCATCTCGCCGATGCTCTGGAACCGGTATCTCATGCCGACGAGTTTCACCACGGCGGCAACCTGACGTTTCAGGTCGCCTTCCGGATTGATTTTCTCAATGGGAGTGTCGGGCGACACCTTCTGACGCTCCGCCGGCCGCAGACCGAACTCCCTCTCCAGCTCCCGGCAAATCTCCTTGCTGCGGTAGAAATTGTTCCTGTCGGAGACCGCCTTGCCGTCGGTACCGACGCGCAGGGCTACAATGTGGATATGGTGGCGGTCGATGTCCATATGCTTCACCACTATGTACGGCATATCGCCGAACCCCATGCGCCGCATATACTCGTGAGCCAGCGATGTGTAGTCGGTATCGCTCAGACGGTCGTCGGGATGCGGGTTGAGCGATATGTGCATCATCGGTTTCATCGTCTTGGTATTGGCCGGCATCCAGCGCATGAAATCCTCATAGACGCGGCGTATGTCCACCGCCCCGGAACCGTCGTTGTAGATTTTGTTGGTGTCAAGCATCCTGCCTTTCTCCTTGTTGAGCTTCTCCCCGTTGTAACGGATCGCGCCATAGAGGGAGTCGCCTAACGAGATTTTTGCAACCATGCCTCGTCAAATTTTCGTGCAAGGGCGACAATATCGCCGCTTATCCTCACCAGCTCTACAGTCTTGCGCTCCAGAGCGGACAGCAGCTTCATCGCCTTCTTCTCGGTGAAATTCTCGCGGAGCGTCTTCACGAGGAGCGCGTATTCCACACCGACGGTACGGTATCGGGCGTTGAAGGATGATAAAAGGTCTATGAACTCGCGGGTCCCCTCGTCAACGTAGAACACCTTGAAAGGCTTATTGAAAAGAATTCCCTTTATGAACGCGGCCTTGTTCAAGGCCCCCGCCTTGTCGAACATCGAGAGAAAGACCTCGTTCTCCCGTGCGTCGAGACGCACGACGTAGCGGAAAACGGCAGGATTGATTTTTGGCGGTCTCCCGCCACGGTTGAAATTCTGCGCCATAATCGGTAGATTAAGCGTGTCACAAACTGCGGACCGCAGTAAAAACGGCTACGGGGTTTACGACTTCGGAGTAAACCCTCCCCCCGGTGGAACCGGCAAGGGTTGAGAGGCACTCACTTGGTTTCCAGTGCCTGTCAACATACCTTGCAATGCTCATGTGTGCATAGGGAAATGACTGAAAAACGGGAATAAAAAAGAGGTCGGGCTATCCTGTGAGAACAAAGCGGGAGAACCTCCCGTCGCGGCAAAAAAACGTAGGCCTTGACCTGCCGCATGGCGGCGTTTTCGCATTAAGGCATCCGCAAAAAGACGTTTGCCAACGGCTGCGAAACTGTGTCCTGCCGCGTTTCGGCTGATGATTGCGTGTATGAGCCTAACAACGGGAAAGGCTTTAAGGTTTTCAGAGTCGGCAATCTTCGGCAAAACATCAGCAATCTTCGGAAAATCAATATGTTACGAAAACCATTCTTGAATTGCTGACGTTATGATTGCGTATCCGGCCAGTTCCCCGGCTGTATGACATACCGCTCACATCATGATTAATTCAGACGAGTGATGCGACAATCCTCCCGCCGTTCAGCGGAAACAATGCAATACTTAAAGACTATATGACTGAACGGCCCGACGACTGCAAGACACTTCAGATGAAATCCGGATTGAGTGCATTGTCATGGGAACGGCTGAATATTCCCAAAGTCATACCGGTGACTGACGCAGACACTGTACCGTCAGTCCTTCCGGTTACTGAAAGGCCGGTTGGCCGAATTGTCAAACCATTAGAATAACGGATGATTGGATTCCCGTGTGACCAATCACTCAGATGACTGGATGACTGAATGATTGGATGACTGAATGACTGAATGACCGGGTGACGGACTCATCCCCGTAAGGGATGACCGTTCAGCAGGAAAGCCGTATGATTGCGTGGCTGAACCTTCCAATCACCGGGCACCTGACGTACCGGGGGCACAGGGCGATTTTCACCCCCGCGTCAGCAATGCCGACCAAGGCACGGACAGGTGCCGCACGGCGGTCCGCCGTTTCCACAACCACATACTACTGTATAGAAATGACAGAACCGGTTTTTGTGGCTTTCGCCACCCAGAAAGGCGGAGCCGGAAAATCAACACTCACGACGCTTGTCGCGAGCTGCCTCCACTATCTCTACGGCAGAAAGGTACTTGCCATAGACTGCGACGCAAGACAGCACAGCATGGTCGAGTACCGCAGGAAGGACAGGCTGGTGATAAGGGAGAACCCCGCTGTCAAGAGACGCTTCACCAAGTTCATGCACGGCTTCGGGGGCAGTGTCTATGAGATAATCAGCAGCGGGCCGGGCGAGGCACTCGCCACAGCCCAGAAAGCGATAGATGACGGCTATGCCGCCGACTTCGTGTTCTTCGACATCACGGGCACGGTCAACGACCGCGACATTGTGACGCTCCTTTCGGCGATGGACTATCTCTTTGTCCCGATAACGCCGGAGACTGGAGACCTCAAAAGCTCCCTCGGATTCGCGCACAACGTCCGCGAGTGCATGATACTCACCGGCGAGTCGCGCATCAAGGGTACATACCTCGTCTGGAACAAGGTGCAGGCGAAAGACCGCGACAGCCTATGCCAGCTCATAAACCGCTATGCCGCCTCCATGTGCATAGAATCTCTGGAGACCATACTCCCGATGAGCGTGAAATTCACCAAAGACGGTGCTGAGACAGGGAAAGGTGCCGTTTTCCGCTCCACCTTCATGCCTCCCGACAGGAAGATGCTGAAAAACAGCTATCTGCCCGAACTGGTGGATGAGATACTCCAAACCATAACCTCCGACGAATATGCCGACAAGACGTGAGACAAACTTCGACGCCGACAAGTTCCTCGACACCTACGAGGACAGGACCGCCTCCGCGATGCGTGACCCGGCTGCCGCCAAAGAGCCGCCCCGTCAGGCGGCGAAAGCCCCCGAAACACCTGTGCCCTCTCCAAAGGAGGTGGAATACATGGAGAAATACCTCCTGCCCCAAAAATATGTACGGGTGATAAAGAGCGGAAAGCAGGTCGCGGTCAGCGACGAGTTCAAGGTCAAGATTCAGAAACTCCTGTTGTTCTTCTCCGAGGGAGGAACGATAGCCGGATATGTCAACAATGTGCTGGAGCAGCATTTCCGGGAATTCGACGACGTTATCCAGCGAATGTTCAACAACACCAAGCAGATTTAGAGATGGCAGACGAAAATATAAATGACATTAAAGGACGTCCGGGAAGGGAAATTGAGTGCCCGGCCCAAAAGGAGGCGGAGGCCTACCGCTCCATGTTCCTCGAACCGGGGGAAGTCGGAGCGCGGAAAGGCATATTCGTCCCGCGTGAACTGGTGGACCGGCTGAAGATGTCGGTGCCCCTCCTTGACGTGGAGGGCCTCACAATCGGGGTCTATGTGACACGGATACTCCTTCGGCACCTGTCGGACAACGCCGGCATACTGAACCTCCTTATGGAGAAAGGCAAGAAAAAGACGCGCCTATGAACACAGTCCTGAGCGTATTGATAATCTGCGGCTTCCTCTACCTGTCGTTTGTGACGTGGATGTTCCGCAGGAAAGAGGGGGATGCAAAGCCTCCCTCGAAAGAAGAGGCACAGCCTCCCGCCTCCGGCTCCCCGCTATCGGTGGTCCCCAAAAGCGACTTCGACATGGAGGAGTTCCGGAAATCACTCGCCGCCACGCTGACATCAGCGGTCAGACAGGCACTTGGGGCTGAGACCGTGGAATCCGACCCAGCCGGAAACCACGGCGGCGACAATGACGGCGACAATGACGAAGAAGACCCCGACATGGATGATGTTGATCCCGGACTGGTATCCCCTCCGGCCACGGGCGACAGCATCGACGAGATTGAGGATGCGCTGAACGTGGCTGTCAATCCCGGTGCCGACAACGTCAGCAAGGCCAAGGCCGGAGACGTGCTGTCCGGTATGCGCGACGTGGTTTTCATCGGCAGGCTGATGGAGGCCGACAGGCGAATAAGCGACGGTGTGATGGACTGCATCGCGGAGAGTATGCGCATGAGGAACGCAGCCCGCGGCAGGAAGAAAGGCAGCCCGGCACCGAAAGCCAAGGCAAGGCCGGTGGATATAGGCGGAGTCCTCCGGGACCCGGATTTTGTGAAACATAAAAAAGACAACGATGAAGAAAGCTGATTACGGATGATGCCGCCGGAGGCACAGCACAGGCCCGTCGAGGCCCCGACACAACCCGCGTCGGGAGAATAGAAGCCCGGCGCACAATACAAGACCCGTATGAAAACAGCAAAAAACAAAATGATGATTCTCAAAGGACGGTTCGTCCTCGCCATGCTCATGGTCCTCTGCTCCGTGGAGTTCGTGAGCGCAGCAGGCAACGGCCTTTCGGGTATCAACGAGGCAACCAACATGGTGTCCTCATATTTTGAGCCCGGCGTGAAACTTATCTACGCCATAGGCGCGGTGGTGGGTCTCATAGGGGGTGTAAAATGCTACTCCAAATGGTCGAGCGGCGACCCCGACACCTCCAAGACCGCCGCGAGCTGGTTCGGTGCCTGTATCTTCCTCATAGTGGCAGCCACAATCCTCAAATCCTTCTTCCTCTGATGCCCGAATACTCTATAAACAAGGGCATAGGTCGCAGTGTGGAATACCGGGGACTGAAAGCGCAATACCTTCTGATATTCGCCGTGGGGCTACTGTCAATGTTCATACTGTTCGTGGTGATGTACGTCGCGGGGGTGCCCCAGTGGTTCTGCATCGGCTTCACCGCCGTTGCCGCCCCCTCCCTCGTGTGGCTCACCTTCCGGCTCAACGCCAGATACGGGCAGTACGGACTCATGAAACTCGGCGCGGCAAGATTCCGACCGCGCTACATAATCAACCGCAAGCGTATCAAACGACTAATAAAGACAAGAAATGCGAAACACGCTTAAAGCGACTACGCTCGAAAGCAAGCTCCCCATTCTCGCCGTCGAACACGGCTGCATCATCTCAAAGGACGCCGACATCACGGCGGCCTTTGAGGTGGGGCTCCCGGAGCTGTTCACCGTCACCTCCGCGGAATACGGGGCCATGCACTCGGCATGGTGCAAGGCCATAAAGGTGCTGCCCCGTTTCTCGGTGGTACACAAGCAGGACATATTCGTCAGCGAGAAATACCGCCCGGAGTTGCAGAAAGAGGGTCTTTCGTTCCTCGACCGCTCCTTTGAGCGTCACTTCAACGAAAGGCCGTATCTCGACCACCGCTGCTACCTGTTCCTGACCAAGACCACCCGCGAGAGGGCGCGGCAGCAGAGCAATTTTTCCACACTCTGCCGCGGGCGCATACTCCCGAAGGAACTTGACCACGAGGCCGTCGTGAAGTTCATGGAGTCGGTGGAGCAGTTCGAGCGCATCATCAACGACTCCGGCCACATCACCCTGCGCCGTCTGACCGACGGGGAGCTGGTAGGCACTGACACATCTTCGGGACTGATCGAGAAATATATGTCCCTCTCTATGGATGACGTCGCCTGTCTTGAAGACATAGACCTCTCGGCACAGCAGATGAGGATAGGCGACAATATGCTTTGCCTCCACACCCTGTCGGACACCGACGACCTGCCGGCCAAGGTCGGCACCGACAACCGCTATGAGCGGTTATCGACCGACCGCTCGGACTGCCGCATGAGCTTCGCGTCACCTGTCGGACTGCTTCTGCCATGCAACCACATCTATAATCAGTATGTGTTTGTTGACGACCACGACGAGAACCTTGCGAAGTTTGAGAAGACGGCCCGCAACATGAACAGCCTATCCAAGTACAGCCGTTCAAACGCTATCAACAAGGAGTGGATAGACCTATATCTCAACGAGGCGCACAGTTACGGGCTGACGTCGGTCAGGGCGCATTTCAACGTCATGGCGTGGAGCGACGACGCCGAGGAGCTTCGCCGCATCAAGAACGATGTCGGCGGACAGCTCGCCACGATGGGATGTATGCCCAGGCACGACACCATCGACTGCCCGACGCTGTTCTGGGCAGGGATGCCCGGCAACGAGGCTGATTTTCCTGCCGAGGAAAGTTTCTACACGTTCATCGAGCCGGCGGCCTGTCTCTTTACGGCCGAGACAAACTACCGTTCCTCGCTGTCGCCTTTCGGAATAAAGATGGTTGACAGGCTCACCGGGAGACCGGTACACCTCGACATATCGGATGAGCCGATGAAACGCGGCATAACCACCAACCGCAACAAGTTCATCCTCGGGCCGTCAGGCAGCGGAAAGTCATTCTTCACCAACCATCTGGTGCGCCAATATTTCGAGCAGGGTGCCCATGTGCTGCTGATTGACACCGGCAACTCGTATGAAGGACTGAGCAACCTTATCCGCAACCGTACACACGGGGAGGATGGCATATACTACACCTATACGGAGGACAGCCCGATTTCATTCAACCCTTTCTACACCGAAGACGGGGTGTTCGACGTGGAGAAGAAGGACAGTATAAAAACCCTGCTGCTTACACTCTGGAAGTCGGAAGACGACCATGTGAGCAAGACCGAGAGCGGCGAGCTTGGTTCCGCGCTGTCAATGTTCCTCGACAAGATGCGGTCAGACGGCAATATAGTCCCGTGTTTCAATTCCTTCTACGAGTTCATGCGCGACGATTACCGGGCTGAAATGGCGCAGCGTCCCATACCTATATATAAACAGGACTTCGACATCGACAATTTCCTGACCACGCTGAGGCAGTATTACCACGGGGGCCGTTTCGACTTCCTGCTGAACTCCAAGGAGAACATAGACCTGCTCGGCAAGCGTTTCGTGGTGTTCGAGATTGATTCGATACGCGACAACAAGGAGCTGTTCCCGGTGGTGACGATCATCATAATGGAGGCCTTCATCAACAAGATGCGCCGTCTGAAAGGTATCCGCAAGCTCCTTATCGTGGAGGAGGCATGGAAAGCGTTGTCCACCAGTACGATGAGCGAGTACCTCAAATATATGTTCAAGACGGTTCGCAAGTATTTCGGCGAGGCAGTCGTGGTGACCCAGGAGGTTGACGACATCATATCCTCGCCGGTGGTGAAGGAGACCATAATCAACAATTCCGACTGCAAGATACTCCTCGACCAGCGAAAGTACATGAACCGCTTTGACCAGATACAGTCGCTGCTCGGACTCACCGACAAGGAGAAGGCCCAGATATTGTCGATAAACCTCGCCAACAACCCGAACCGGCTTTACAAGGAGGTGTGGATAGGGCTTGGAGGCACACAGTCCGCGGTCTATGCGACCGAGGTCAGCCGTGAGGAGTATTACTGCTACACCACCGAGGAGACCGAGAAAATCAAGGTGCAGGAAACCGCGCGGAGACTCGGAGGCGACATCGAGGCGGCTATCAAACTTTTAGCAAACGAAGACAAAGAATTATGATTGACCAGATTATTTCGACAGTCGGCGACTTCATGTCGTCACTGTCCCCGACGATAATTTATCGCTACCGGGTTTTAATGGTGCTGTTATGCGCCTTCAACGCCCTCCTGCTGCTGTTCCTGCTTTTCAGGACTCCGGCCAGTATCCGACGACGTGACAGGTTTTTCCTGTCGGCTCTTGCCGACATCGTGGCGGACCGTTTCGCCGAAGACGCGGGCAAGGCGTTTTCAAACGCCCTCAATTCCAGATTTCCCGTTGACGACGATACGGACCCGCGCAATAAAATCAGCGGCAGGTGGCACGTTCCGATTATCGGGATGACTTTGGACATCCGCAAGGAAAGAGGCTTCTGGCGGGCAGACATAGAGGGCCATTATTGCGGACACTCATACGCGGACAACACGGTCATGCGCTATCTTGACAACGAGACATTCGACAAGAACTTATATACCGCGCAAGGCAAGAGATACTGGACTGTCGCATACGACGAACTGCTCGACACCCTTTTCATCCCGGAACTGGATATGACCTTCATCCGTCAGCCGGACACCCCTGTTCCCGATATGCGGGTACAGATCATGGATGTGGTATCAGATGAACCGCAGGGACACGAACAGCTCCACGAACCGGATGCCGCGTTTGAAGAACTTTCAGAGACTCCCGGCAGGGAGAACGGTAACGAGCCGGAAAAATAGCGATGTATGAATATACTACGGATAATACTGATAATCATAACGGCCTGTGTCGCCGTTGTCGCCCTCCTCCTGAGACTCGCGTTGCGGACACTCTCTTTCGGTGTAAGGCTCATAGGAGGATTGGCCTCCAGAATATATTAACGAAAAAAAATAACAAAACATGGCAAGACTGAAATACATTATGGCGGCACTCCTGATGTGCCTTCTTTTCGGCGCGGGGAGGGCA
This sequence comes from uncultured Muribaculaceae bacterium, assembly GCA_910584525.1. Lineage (GTDB taxonomy): Bacteria > Bacteroidota > Bacteroidia > Bacteroidales > Muribaculaceae > Lepagella. The sequence goes on from CAJUAT010000053.1 coordinate 10,146, forward strand.
AACGCCCAGTGGACTGTGATTGACCCCTCCAACATCGCCCAGAGCATCGTCAACAACTCGAAGTCTCTCGTTCAGGAATCCAAGACGGCGACGCACATGGTGAAGTCGTTTCAGGAGACGGTGAAGATTTACGAGCAGGGAAAGAAATATTACGACGCGCTCCGCTCGGTCAACAACCTTGTGCGCGACGCCCGCAAGGTGCAGCAGACAGTCCTGATGCTCGGAGACATAAGCGAGACCTATGTGACCAACTTCCGCAAGATGCTCACCGACCCCAACTTCACATCATCGGAACTCTCGGCCATAGCCGCCGGGTACACCCGTCTGCTGGAGGAGGCCAACGGTGTCCTCGGAGAGCTTAAAAACGTTGTGAACATCACAACCATGTCCATGACGGACAAGGACCGCATGGACATAGTGGACCGGTGCTATAAGGAGATGAGCCGCTTCCGCAACCTTACGGCGTACTATACCAACAAGAACATCTCCGTGTCCTATCTCCGCGCCAAGAAGAAGGCCGACACCCAGAGGGTCGTGAACCTCTACGGCAAGGGAGCGCAAAAATACTGGTAGCCCATGCTTTGCGCTATAGACTTCACAAACCTGCACACTATCCTCCGCTCGCTCTATGACGAGATGATGCCCCTCTGCTCCGACATGGCGGGGGTGGCGCAGGGGATAGCCGGACTCGGCGCGCTGTTCTATGTCGCCTACCGCGTATGGCAGTCACTGGCCAGGGCGGAGCCGGTCGATGTCTTCCCCCTGCTGCGTCCCTTCGCCGTCGGATTCTGCATCATGTTCTTCCCGACAGTGGTGCTCGGCACGATCAATTCCATAATGTCGCCCATAGTTCAGGGGACCGCCTCCATGCTTGACGGTCAGACACTGGATATGCAGAAATACCGCGAGGAGAAAGACCGGCTCGAATACGAGGCGATGATGCGGGACCCCTCCACGGCATACCTTGTGGATGACGCGGAATTCGACCGGCAGATTGACGAGCTGGGCGTGACCGAGGTCGGCACCGCCGCCGGGATGTATATCGAGCGCGGGATGTACAAGGTGAAGAAGGCCATTCAGAACTTCTTCCGCGAGTTGCTGGAGCTGCTTTTTCAGGCGGCGTCGCTGACGATAGACACGATAAGGACATTTTTCCTCATAGTGCTGGCGATACTCGGCCCGATAAGTTTCGCAATATCGGTGTGGGACGGCTTCCAGACCACCCTCGTGCAATGGATATGCAGGTATGTCCAGACCTACCTGTGGCTGCCGGTCGCGGATTTGTTCTCCACGATACTGGCGAAAATCCAGGTCCTGATGTTGCAGAACGACATCTCCGAGCTTACCAACAACCCCAATGCAAACCTTGATTCCAGCAACACCACATATCTGGTTTTCATGATAATAGGAATAATCGGCTACTTCACTATCCCGACTGTCGCGGGCTGGATAATACAGGCCGGGGGCATGGGCAGCTACGGAAGGGCCGTCAACAACACCGCGCAACAGGCCGGTTCGGTCGCGGGCAGTCTCGGCGGTGCAGCCGCAGGCAATGCGGCCGGGCGTTTCAGGAGACTGTTCAAATGAAATTCAAACGACGGTTAAATGGAGTTCAAATCGCTTAAAAATATCGAGACCTCCTTCCGGCAGATACGTCTTTTCGGCATAGTGTTCGTGTCGATGTGCGCTGCGGTGGTTACGGTTGCACTCGTTGCGGTGTTCAACTTCGCCGAAAAGCAGCGGGAGAAAATCTATGTCCTCGACAACGGCAAATCGCTGATGCTGGCACTGTCACAGGACATGAGCCAGAACCGCCCGGCGGAGGCGAGGGAACACGTCAGACGCTTTCACGAGCTGTTCTTCTCGCTGTCACCAGACAAGTCGGCCATAGAGCACAACATAAACCGTGCCCTCATACTCTCCGACAAGAGCGCGTACAACTACTATTCCGACTACTCCGAGAAGGGCTATTACAACCGCATAATCTCCGGCAACATCAATCAGGTGTGTATCGTGGACAGCGTTTCGTGCGACTTCGACAACTACCCCTACACGGCGAGGACCTATGCGCGTCAGATGATTATCCGCCAGAGCAACGTCACCGAGAGAAGCCTTGTGACGGTATGCCGCCTGACAAACTCGTCGCGTTCCGACGACAACCCCAACGGATTCATTATCGAGGGATTCAACATTATCGAGAACAAGGATATATCAACTGTAAAAAGATAACGGATATGAAACTGTCAAAATCAATAGGACAATACATATATAATAAGATATGGCGCGTACCCAAGGTGACTGTGGGGGATTTCCTCCGCCGAAGGTGCGACGGTATCCCCGAAAACCGGCGTCTCGCGGTGATTGCCGTGCTGCTGTCGCTGTTCATCCTTGCCGCGTTTTTCGTTTTCGGCAACGCCTGTTACCGTATCGGCCGCGGCCATGCAGCCGGCACACTTGCGGAGCCAAACCATATTGAGGGCCTCGACATACCGGTAAAGAGTGACGGCGGTTCGCCGGACATGGACAACCAGACAGTATGCGGATATGGCATTGCGGGATTTGAAAACCAAAATAAGTGAATGGCTCGGATCCAAGTCCGAGGCCGAGAGGCAGAAACTGAAGAAATACCTTGTCGTAATACCGGGGGCCTTCCTGATTTTCCTCGGCTCCATGTGGCTGATTTTCGGCTCGTACCTGCCCGGTGATGACACCGCCAAGGGAAAGGCCAACATGGAGCTGCCCGAAGGTGACAGCGACGGGTTGCAGGGCAACAAGCTGAAGGCACTCGCGGATGAGGCACTCCGGGAGGAAAAGGCAAGACAGGACAGCGTTATACAGGTCTCTATAATGATGTCGGACTCGATACCGGACAGGGCTGTCCCGGACTCGGCCGCCACTCCGATTGAGCAGTCGGCGCAAAGCTACCGCGAGGTGCAGGAGTCGCTCAACAATTTCTTTGTGGAGGAGGAGACTCCCGACGCGGAGATTGACGCCCTTAACGAGCGCATCGCGGAGCTTGAGGCGCAGAACGAGGCGGCACGGCAGAATTCCGGTCAGCCCGACGAGATGGAGATACTGGAACGGTCGTACCAGTTGGCGGCGCAATATATGGGAAACGGCAACAGTCACCCCGGGCCGGTACCCGTCGAGGAGGAAAAGGGCAAAAGGAATATACAGCCGGTGGCACAGGTCAGCCGCGATGTCGTTTCCTCCCTCAATGCCTCCAATGCCTCCCGGCGGCTGACAACCGCGGTCGGAATGACAAGAACGGTGAACAAAAACACCATAGCGGCAGTGGTGGCCGGAAACCAGAGTGTTGCAGACGGAGAGAGTGTAAGACTCCGTACCACCGAGGCCATGTGGGTAGGCAACCGCCTTATTCCCCGTAACACTGCAATCGTCGGGACCGCCCGTATTCAGGGCGAAAGGCTGGAGATTGAAATATCCTCTATCGAGTGCCAAGGCTCGATATACGAAGTGGAGTTGAAGGTCTATGACTCCGACGGACAGGAGGGCATCAACATCCCCGGCTCCATGGAGTCTGACGCCCTGCATGAAATCGGTGCCAACATGGGGTCCACTATGGGCAGCTCAATCAATATTTCCACCAACACCGGGGCGCAGATAGCCTCCGACGTGGGCAGGGGGCTTATCAACGGAGTATCGCAGTACCTCACGAAAAAAATGCGCACGGTCAAGGTGTATGTCAAAGCCGGATACCGTGTGATGCTCCACCAGCCCGAAGATATATAACCACAACAAACGGACAAATATGAAAGCAAGAAATATCATCCTTTCAGCCATTGCCGTAATAGGCATGGCAACCCCGGCGTTTGCCAAAGGCACAAAGCCGGTCAAAGACACCGATAACCATGTGTCGTCTGACACCGGGGCGGTCGCCGAACATGACATAAACGTGTACGGTGAGAACTACACCGACGGCGACAAGTTCAGCGGTCTGACCCGCAAGGTCGGATTTGACCGCATGATACCGCCTCACGCGCTGGAGGTATGCTATCAAAAGACCACACACATTATCTTCCCCTCGGAGATTGTATATGTGGACCTCGGAGGGGAGGACATAGTGGCCGGCCTCGCTGACGGCGCGAAAAACGTGTTGCGTGTCAAGTCGGCGTCAAAGTCTTTCAAGTCCGAGACAAATCTCTCGGTCATCACCGAAGACGGATGCTTTTTCACGTTCAATGTCAAGTTCGCCAAAGAGCCGCTGTTGCTCAACATCGAAATGACCGACTTCATCCATGACGGCGAGACGGTGAACCGGCCCAACAATGCGCAGGAGATATATCTCGAAAAATTGGGCAGCGAGTCACCTATGCTTGTAAAACTGATTATGAAATCAATCCACAAGCAGGACAAGCGCGAGATAAAGCATATCGGCTCCAAGCGTTTCGGGGTGCAGTTCCTCCTGAAATCAATATATGCGAACAACGGTCTGCTGTATTTCCACACGGAAATCAAGAATACCTCCAACATCCCGTTTGACATAGACTTTGTATCGTTCAAGATTGTGGACAAGAAGGTTATCAAGAGAACCGCCATGCAGGAGCAGGTATTGGAACCGCTGCGCGCCCAAAACTATGTGACGGTGGTGCATGGCAAATCCTCTGAACGTACCGTATTCGCATTAGAGAAATTCACCATTCCCGATGACAAGCAGCTCGTTATCGAGGTCGCCGAGAAAGAAGGCGGCCGGAACCAGTCCTTCGTGGTTGAGAACGAGGATATTGTTAGAGCCAACGTAATCGACGAACTTTCAATCCAATAATCCATGAAAAAAGCGATGATAATCTTCGCTGCCATGCTTGCCCTCTGCGGAGGGCGGGCAATGGCCCAGCGATGCCTCCCCGGTATGTCGGCGGTCGAGGTTAAGGCAGATATGGCAGACGGTTTCTATACCGGCAATTCCCGCGACTGCGGATATTCATTCGGCGTGTATTACTCGGTGTTCAAAGGCGGCGCGAACACTTGGAGCTTCGGCGGCGAGTATCTTCAGACCTATAAGCCCTACGGTGAGAAAGGCCGCATCCCTGTGGCGCAGTTCACAGCGGAGGCGGGATATAATCTCCACCTCGTAAGCGATTATTCCCAGACTTTCCACCTCTACGGGGGTGTGTCGGCTCTCGGCGGATATGAAACGGTAAACTGGGGCAATCACGTTTTATCCGACGGCTCCACGCTCCACAACGGCGACGCCTTCATCTATGGCGGAGGGATAACCCTGCAAGCCGATTTCTATCTATCGGATAAAATCGCTCTGACTGCCAATGTCAAGGAGCGGTTTGTGTTCGGCAACTCAACGGGGCATTTCCATACGCAGTATGGTGTCGGTGTAAAATTTATAATTGAGTAAAGACTATGCGATACACGGAAAAAGACATCCCCAATATTCCTCTTACGGAGTTTATGGCTGCCCTCGGCGAAAAACCGGTGTCGATTGAAAATAGGACTGTGGTTTATTATGCCCCACAGCGTGACGACCATGTGCCGATGTTGTGGGTTGATACAAAAACGAACCGTTGGCATGATTACTTAACTGATGAATCCGGAACAATTATGGAGCTTGCCGACTTGAATATGAACGGAAAGATTTATAATTCCACCGTGTCGTACATTCTTCAGATAATGAACGACTACGAGCAGGGCAAAGAACTGTCGGCGATGAGCCATAGGCCGTCGGGAGCTACAATAACTAATCTCGACATTAAAAATCTTCCTATTGAAGATTTCATGAAGGCTCTTGGCCATGTTCCTGAGTTCCGGGCCGGTGAGATGCTCGCATATAAACCGCCGTACAACAATAGTGACAATCCGACATTTCTGGTAAAGGGCGGTGCAACCAAATGGTTAGACATGGAGACAGGCAACAATGGCAACATTTTTGATCTTGCCTACGAAATGACCGGAAGCTGCAACCGCTCCGAACTGAGCAGATACATAATCGGACAAATGCAAGGATTTGAGAAAGCGAAAGCCGGCAAAGTGGAACAGCCCAAGCAGGGGCCGGAAAGACCTAAACGCAAAATGCGCTTTTAGCCTATGGATATAGACGCTATCAAAGGAATATCCCTCGTGGATTTCCTGCACCGGCTCGGCTATGACCCGACAGGGCGCGACAGCAAGGGGTTATGGTTCTATGCCCCGTACCGCAACGAGCGTAAGCCGTCGTTCCATGTCAATCCTCGAAAAAATCTATGGTACGATTTTGGGGCCGGCGAAGGAGGCGACATCTTCACTCTCGCAGGGGTAATATCCGGTAGGACCGATTTCGTTGGGCAGGCACGATACATCGCCGAAAAGATGAGTATGCCGGTCGCAGAACCTTACAAGCCTGTGCCATTCGTGGAGGAGCCGACATTCGAGAATCTTGAAATATCCCGGCTGGAATCACCCGCATTGCTCCGCTATCTGGCTGAAAGAGGCATACCGAAGGATATTGCACAACGGTACTGTGTCCAAGCGGATTACAAATTACATGGCAAACATTATTATGCCATAGGCTTTGGGAATGACGCTCACGGACTTGAGCTTCGCAACGCCTTTTTCAAGGGGAGTTATCCGCCAAAGAATATAACCCGTATTGTCAATGGCAACCCGCGCTGCAATGTTTTCGAGGGCTTCATCGACTTTCTTTCTGCTGAACGCCTCGGATTCAATGACGGCACCGACGCTGTTGTCCTAAACTCGGTCGCCAATATCAGCAAGGCGATTCCGGCACTTGACGGATATTCCCTGATGCTGTGCTATCTCGACAATGACGAGGCCGGGCGAAATGCCCTCGCCAGACTTCAACGGGAGTTCGGCGACAGGGTTGCAGACAAATCGGCTCTCTATCCCAATCACAAGGACCTGAACGACTATCTGATGTCGCTCAATCCGAAAAAATCAACAAAACTCAAACTCTAAACAAACGACAAAATGAAAAAATCCAATAAAAAATCATTCGGTGTCATCGCCGTTCTCTTACTCGTAATCGCTGCCGTATGCAGCCTCACCTCCTGCAATGACGACCTCGACGTGCAGCAGTCCTATCCTTTCACGGTGGAGGTGATGCCGTTTGCCGACAAGATTGTAAAGGGTCAGACCGTGGAGCTTCGCTTTGAGATTGTGCCCGAAGGCAACTATACAAACACCCTCTACACCATCCGCTATTTCCAGTATGACGGCGAAGGCTCGCTCAAACTCGTTGACGGTCCGGTGTTGGTCAACAATGACCGCGTGTTGCTCGAAAGCAAGACATTCCGCCTGAACTATACTGCGAAATCTTCAGGGGAGCATAGATACCTCGTCGTGGTGGAGGACAATTTCGGCTCGACTCCGTGGGAACGTACATTCGAGTTCAACAACAAGGATAAGGAGGACAACGACAGTACGGGTATCCTCAAACCTGTGGTCAATCCCGTAACCCCGGTGGTACGATGAGGAGGCTGGTAATGTTCTTCGTGGCGTTGCTGACCCTTGCGGCAGCAACGCCCGCCGCCCACGCGAGAAAAAGCATAATGGACCTGCCTCCGTTTGAACGTGCCGTGCTGATTATAAAGAAGTTCGAGACACTCCACCGCCCGTGCCACTGGCCGGCGGTCGGATACGGACACATGGTGCAGCCGGGAGAGCCGTTCAGACGCGGTGTCCAGCTTACCGAAAGACAGGCGGATGCCCTGCTCCGCAGGGATCTCCGCAAGTTCGTAGCCCTCTATGTCGATTTCAGGCCGGATGATGCGCTGCTCCTCGGAGTCCTGGCATACAACTGCGGTCCCGGCGTTGTCAACAAATCCGGCGTTTACAGGCGACTCAAATCGGGCAACCGAGACATCTACAAGTCCTACACATCGCATTGCCGTTATAAGGGAAAATTCCATAAGCAGCTGCATCAGCGCAGG
>CAJUAT010000054.1 GCA_910584525.1 uncultured Muribaculaceae bacterium
CAATTGAATAGAGCATCTGACTACGGATCAGAAGGTTGCAGGTTTGAATCCTGCAGGAGTCACCAAAGCGGCGAAGCATCAGCTCCGCCGCTTTCTGCTATTAAAGCTATTAAAGCTATTAAAGCTTACAAGATTTCGAAGTCGGTGGTGTGGATCTGGATGTTGTCTTCGGTCGGGAGGGTCATGTAATCTCCGTACATATGCGTAAGATAGGAGTCATAACGCCTGGGTACCGGCAGCTCTATCCCCTCGAAATCCATACCGGTACGCTCCGAGATGTCGTCGTAGTCCAATGTCTCGGTGAACGATACGCCTATATCATATCTATACCTCCCCTTGGCATTCACCGACGACAGGAAGCGCAACACCGGCGCCGATATCCGGAATATTCTCTTCCATATCATGCTCTTGACCCTATTCCCCTCATGCATGGCATACATCATCTTCATATTAAGCAGTATGCCCAGCGAATGCAGCTTACGCGAATTGGAGGGTATAACCGGAAACACATCGACAAAGCAACCTTTATAGATATAGTTTTTGTCGAATCCCTTTGTCTCGTTCAGCCGTGAATGCAGATCTCTCACCTTTCCGAATCCCAGGAAATAATTAGGGTCCGAATCCATGTCATGAAACACATAATCTGGATGAGGCTGCCCCGCCATGATTTTCTTGAACCGCAGATAGTCGGGGCGTAACATTTCTATATCCACATCATCATCCCAGGGAATAAACCCGGCATGTCTCACAGCGCCGAGACAGGAACCTCCCGACAGCCAGTACGGTATGTCGTGCTCACGGCATACCATATCCACATACCGTAGGATTTCAAGCTCCCTGAGCTGCAGCTTTCGCAACTCGGAGCCCACGGGGTTATATTTACGTCTCAGCGTCTCGTTTGTTTCCTTATCTATTTTCATTTAAGCGCATTTTTTCGTGTTGGTCCCGGATGATTTCTCCCATCTTCTGAAATCCTTGAAGAAGCTGACCACTATCATAATCAGGAGAATGCCTACCGGGAAAGCTGCGATGATGGTTACACCCTGCAGGCTGTAGAGAGAGTTTTCGGCGAAGAGGAGGGCTATAGGCAGCAATATGAGCATGATGCTCCAGAAGCCGCGTATCTTACGCGACGGCTCCTCCTCGGGGGCTATGTTCTTATAGCTGTAGGCCGACGTGACATAGGTGATGCCGTCGAGGGTGGTGCTGTAGAAGGCCACCATCGTTATCGTGAGCAGCAAGAGTGCCAGCCATGGCAGCGGCAACGTGTCGAAAATCATCAGTATGGCCTCGTACATCTCGCCGCCGCCGCCGATGTAGCCTATGGCGTCGACACCATGTTTCATCTGCTGCGCAAGACCGTAATTGCCCAGGATGATGAACGACAGGTAAGTGCCGGCCAACCCCCAGCCGAAAGAGCCCCATACCACATTCCTGATGGTGCGTCCCCGGGATATCAGCGCTATGAAGAAAGGCGTGGCCACGCACCATACAAGCCAGTAGGCCCAGTAATAAACCGTCCAGTTCTGGGCAAAGCCGGTCTCCCGCAACGGATCCATATATGTGGCCAGCCCTATGAAATTCTGTGTCATGTTGCCGAGCGACTGAAGGCCTGTCTCGAAGATATAACGGGTCTCGCCGCCGAGCAGCAGGAAATATAGAAGTATGGCGAAAAAGAGATAACTGCAGATACCTGCCAGCTTGCTGATGCCCTTGAGACCGAAGAGTACGGTTATGGTGTAGACGGCGCATATCAGCAGGAGCACCATGATAGTCACCGCTGTGGTGGCCTGAAAGCCGAACACATTGCCCATGGCGTTGGTGAGCAGCGGAGTGGCCAAAGAGAAGGTGGTGGCTGTGGCGCACACTATGGCGAAGATTGCCGTTATGTCGATCACCTTTCCCCAGAACCCGTCGACAGCCTTGCCGAGCAGCGGCCGGCATGCCTCGGAGAACCGCTGCCGACGGCGACGGCGCACATGGATCATGAACGCAAAGCACACGGCAAGCACCACATAGAAGCCCCATGCAAGCGGACCCCAGTGGAAGAGCGTGAACGTCGGCGCCCACATCTGCGTGCCCCCCAAGTCCTGGACATGCTGCTCGCCACCGTATAGCGCCCATTCTATAAGCGAATAGAACATTATGTCGGCAGCCATCGTGGAGGTGAATATCATTGTGCCCCATTTGAAGTTACTGTAGGCAGGCCGGTCGGTATTGCCAAGCCTGACATTGCCGTACTTCTGGGTCACCGCAACATATACGCTCACAAGCACCGCCCCTATGGCCAGCAGCGGATAGTATATCCCTATGGTGTCGCCGAAGAAGCCCCGGAGTGTGTCGACAACATCCTTCGATTCCGCGGGCATCGCCATGAATATGGCCATCAACACCACTACTATCCCAAACGGGATGAGCATCGTCATCCAGTCTATTCTCCTTTTGTTCTCTGTATTTTCTTCTCTCATTGGAGTCAAGGTTCTATTTTTTTTGCCTCATCGGAGGTCAAGTATATTCAGATTTTCAATGGCGCGGTTGAAGCGGTCCTGACCGTAGGTGCCGAAATCATCGCCTTTCGATTCCTTGATGACAGTCCACTGCGCCCACAGATAGTCCCACAGTATCTGATAGCAGAGTATCTTCTCGCGGGCATCCGCCGGGACATCACCGCCGAAATACTCGGCGAGGATATAATCCTCGTTCTCCTTTTCGAAACCGGCCTCGATGAAGAGGGCGGCGAAATCAGCCATGGGGTCGTTCATCCCTGAGTATTCCCAGTCTATGAGATACATTGTGCCGTCGGGTGCCTTGATGAAATTCTCGTATAGGGCATCGTTATGGCAAGGTTTCAGGTCCACGCCGAGTCCGTTAAGACGCTCCTCCAGCGCCATCACGCGCGGCCGCACATCCTCCCAGCCAGCATACATCACGGCGCCGGCACGTGCCATGAGCCTGTCGTACTTCTCTATCTCCCGGAATATGTTGAACTCATTCCTCAGCCGTATGCGGGAGCCATGGACCGTGCGGTAGATACGGGCTATCTTGCGCATGTTGTCGTGCCGCTGCACTGTGGCTGCCGTCAGCGTCTCTGCATTCTCTATGAAGTCAGCGAGCTTGACGCCCGTCGACGCGTCGAAATATCTTATCGGCGGATTGATGCCCAGCCGGCAGGCCGCCCGGGCGTTGTACTCCTCGTCGGTACGTTCCACCATTCCTTCCGAACCGTTACCGGGAACGCGCAGCACATAGCTCCTGTTGTCGAGCTCCACCTTGAAATTCTTGTTGCTCATGCCCCCGATGCGGGCAATCTTCGCCCCCGAGATATCCTTGCCGGGGAAGATGTTCCGAAGGTGTCGCAGAAGATTCTCCTTGTCATAGGGTGCTTTGCCGACAGCCTGTATTACAGCCATACTCATAGTGCGGTGAATATATCGGGTCCGGTGATTTTATCAGAGGAGGAGCCGTCATAGCGGTATGCCGCGCCATCTTTGCGGAAAGTGAACAACAGGTGGTCGCCATCGTGAGGAATGTTGCAGAAGCCGCCGACCTCCTCTTCTCCGCAACCGAGGCGCCGCGCTATTTCGGCCACTATGGCCGAGCGGGTGTTGCGCAGATACTCCGTGTCGAAAGCCCGCAGCTCGTCAAGGGTGTCGAACTCCTCTATGTCATGCGCCTCATACCTGCGTATCTGCATACCCGGCAGCTCTTCGATATGCTTTATGTACACATCCTCCCAATAGCTCCGCCGGATGTCGGCATTCTCATATTCCTCCCGCAGAATCGGGATGAATCTTTCGCTGAACTCTTTGGAAAAATAGACATGCCCTACCATATACCATGCGTCATGCCCCCCTACCCTCACGCCGGTTATGATATCGTCGGCATCCACGTCGAGACAGTACTCTTTGGTGTCGCCTTCGGCATAGAGGGCACTGTAATAACTCATGCCCGGCTCCCCCTTGAACACGTTATGGGGAAAGTAGTTGTCGGACGAACAGATATACGTGTCGCCGAGGCGGTCAAGCACCCGTATCAACGATGATGTGTTGTTATAGCGGCGATAGTCTTCGTTAACCACTATATCCACGTTGAACCTGTCGCGTAAATATCCGAACATTTCGGCCTTGTAACCGGCCACTATGATGATATCGTCGATTCCGGCCTCCCGGAGCTGGCGTATCTGCCGCTCTATGAGCACCTCGCCCTTGACTTCGAGGAGCCCTTTGGGTATCTCCGTCGACAAGGGCACAAAACGCGAAGAGGTGCCCGCTGCAAGTATCACTGCGTTTCGCTTCATAACTTGCATATCAGAAGGCAAAATTGACTATGAAGTTCACGTTCGACTTGTTGAACACAGGATTGTAAATGTATGCCACATTAAGGGGAAGCTGCCATCCGCATTTGAACGGCACGGTATACGTGTATTTCAGCTCAATATTGCATACGGAGAAATCATGCTCGTAATCGTTGTAGCACGACCGGTTGAGTGCTGCGCCGACGTTGAGCGAGATACGGTTATGGTGCAGGAAATCATAGTAGCTGCCTACCTCCAGATATGTGGAATAAGCCTGTTTCTCTTTACCTTCGGCGTCGGTATATTTGTCGGCGCCATAGAAGAAATTGCTTATGGAGGCTATGATCGGCACCTTCTCGGGAGCGTATGTCAGGCAGGCCTCCAGCCAGTGGCCTGTGTGACGGCCCCCTTTCATATAGGCATCCTGCTTCTTGTCGATGGTCGGATAGTAATAATCGTTGATGGCAAGGGTGAAACCTTTCAGCGTATAGCTCACGCCGGCATCCACCTCGGCATACTTGCCGTTGACGGCATAACCGCCCATCACGTAGACATAAAGCCCCTTCCATGAGAAGTTGGCTGACGGGAACAACACAGGCGCCGAATTTTCAGGCATCATCTCCATGCCCCTCCATACATATTTGGTCTGTATGTCGAGTCCCAGTCCGAAGGGCGACTTGATAAGTTTCGCGCCCCAGTTGTTCTTTTCTTCAGTTGGTTCCTGGCTCTCCGCTTCTGCTGCCTGTGAATACGCGCATCCCACCACACCTGTCAACAACAGCAATACCACTACAAGTTTGTTCATCTCTCTTATTGGTCAATATTTCCGCAAAATTACAAATTAAATTTTATTGCTGACCAATCTTAAGCATTAAATCTTGAATGATTCGGAATTTCGTCACACAGACAACACAACATTATTGCCATGCGCCATGTTATATAATTAAATGGAAGTACGATTGCTCGACAACATATAATCATTGTATCGGTGACACGGTTCATACATATTATGCTATGCATTATAATATGCGTCACAACCACATCTCTTCACGGTTCATCTGCTGAAACAGTGGAACAAGAAACTGAAATCGTGATGGTTTCGTCATGCGTACAAGACTCTTCCGAAAAAAATATTAATGACAGAACTCTCGGGAATATATATGTTCCAATGCGTCCGGCACTGACAAACAGACGCCCATGTGCAGTGCGTCTTACCAATCCAAGCATTGCTGTGCATGAAATTAGTGTCCGATATTGTGTGTTTCGTGAATAAACGGCTGTTCCGGGGGAGTATGTCGCAATCACACCCGGAAGACCATATCTAATCTACCTTTCTCAACAATAATTATATTCTGTTAGGGCACTCATAGCCATAATGGATGAAACACACAAAATATGACCATAATATTACTGTATCTTATTGGAGCGCTGGGCATATCGTTTCTTTGCTCGGTTCTGGAAGCTGTGTTGCTGTCCACTCCTGTATCTTATATTTCAATGAAAGAAAGTCAGGGCGACAAGACAGCGTCACTGATGATGAAATACAAAGTCAACGTGGACCGACCGGTTGCCGCGATACTCACACTCAACACCATAGCCCATACCATCGGTGCCGCCGGTGTTGGATCAGAATCGGTAAAAGTATTCGGCGAAGCTTATTTCGGCATCATATCGGCAATTCTCACTTTACTGATTCTCGTATTGTCGGAAATCATACCCAAAACTATAGGTGCTTCATATTGGCGCACTCTTGCAATGCCTGCAGCCAAAGTAATCAGAGTGCTCATATTCATAACATATCCTCTTGTATGGGTGTCAGAGTTGCTCACAAAATGTTTTTCACCTAAAATACAGCCCCTAACGGTGAGCCGCGAGGAAGTCGGAGCCATGGTGGATGTCGGCACAGATGAAGGTGTGTTCAACCCTTACGAAAACCATATAATACAGAGCTTTCTCAAAATAGCCGACATCAGTGCCCGGCAAATAATGACTCCATTTGTGGTGGTGTCATCCGTGGCGCGAAACTCTTCCATGAAAGATTTTTATAACGACAAGGAACTGGAACCGTATTCGCGCATTCCTGTGTATGACAACCAACGGGAGTTCATCATCGGTTATGTCCGCAGGGCAAGTGTGCTTGAAAAATTGTCGCAAGACAGATTTGAAGATACCATGAATGACATTCTCAGGCCAATTCTGTTTTTTTCTGAAAATGAAACAGTATCGGAAATATGGCAGAAGATGCTGGAGAAAAAAGAACATATATCCGTGATTACCGACGAATATGGCTGCATGCGTGGTATTGTCACAATGGAAGATGTCATCGAGTCTATGCTCGGCTGCGAGATTGTTGATGAATGCGACACCACCGAGGACCTGCAGGCCATGGCCAAGATGAAGTATTCGGTCAACAACAACTGACTGTCGTCATTCCACGGAAATGGAATCAGTCGTCGAGGAAGTGTTTCAATACCTGTCGGTAAGAGTTGAAGATTTTTGATTTTGATACAAAGCCGACATATTTACCGTTGTCGGCCACAGGGAGATTCCACGCGTTGGTCTTGTCGAAGGTACTCATCACCTTGTCCATAGGTTCGTTTATGTCGATCACTGCGGGTGCCGACGTCATGAACCTCGATACGTGCATCTTTTTATAAAGGTCCGTGCGGAACATGATGTTCCGTATGTCGTCGAGAAGCACTATTCCCTTGAGGTTGCCCTCATTGTCTACTACCGGGAAGAGATTCCGCTTCGATACCGATATCACGTCGACCATCTGTTTGAGGTCCATGTCGGGGGTCACCGTCTTGAAATCCTTCTCAATAAGCTTGTCGACCTTCATGAGCGTCAGCACCGACTTGTCCTTCTGATGGGTCAGGAGGTCGCCGGCCTTTGCCAGTCGCATGGTATAGATGCTGTATGGAGAGAACACCTGTATTGTCAGGTAAGCCAGCGTGGAGACTATCAGCAGAGGGAGGAAGAGATTGTATCCGCCAGTCATCTCAGCCGTGAGGAAGATGGCCATCAGTGGAGCGTGCATCACGCCGCTCATTACGCCGGCCATGCCCATAAGCGTGAAGTTCTTCTGCGACAGCTCTATGCCCCAGTTCATGTTGTTGAGCACGAAGGCGAAAAGGAATCCCGTAAGAGCTCCCACAAACAGCGAGGGCGCGAATGTGCCGCCCACACCTCCGGCGCCGTTTGTGGCCGATGTGGCGAAGGCCTTCATCATCGCAACCGACGCTATGAACAAGGCTACAAACCATATGTCGCCCCTGTCGACATAGAACACTGTGCCGTCGAGAATTTTGGATACGTTCCCGTCAAGAAGATCGTTGATGGCGCCGTAACCCTCGCCGTACAATGGCGGAAAGAAGAACACCAGCCCGGCTATCACAATACCGCCGGCCGCCACCTTCCAGCTACGCGACTTTATGCGCCGGAACATCGTCTCCATCATGAACACTATTTTGGTGAAATAGAACGACATAAGCCCGCACACCACTCCTAACAGAATGGTATACGGAATCTTGCCGGTATGGAAAGCCTCCGACTGGGAGAAGAAGAACTCGGAGCCGTATCCTTCGAGCACGTAAGCCACCGTAGCCGCCGATATGGAGCTTATAAGCAGCGGCATAATCGTCATGCCGGTGAAGTCGATCATCAGCACCTCGATGGTGAAAAGCATCCCTGCAATGGGAGCGCGGAATATGCCGGCGATCCCGGCTGCTGCTCCGCACCCCACAAGAAGCATCAGAATCTTGGGCGACAGCCGGAAGGCCTGCCCTACATTCGACCCTATGGCCGCCCCCGTGTAAACTATCGGGCCCTCCGCTCCTACCGAGCCGCCAAAGCCTATCGTAATCGACGACGCAACCAACGACGCATACATGTTCTTTCGCTTGAGTCGCGACTTATTGCGCGAGATGGCATACAGTACCTTCGTCACGCCATGCGATATGTTGTCCTTGACCACATACTTCACAAACAGTACCGTCAGGATGATGCCCGCCACGGGATATACCAGATAGAGATAATTGGCATCCGTGATGGAAAAATTGGAAGTTAGCCACCCCGATATATGGCTTATCAGATATTTCAGCAGCTGGGCGGCGAATCCGCAGAGTATCCCCACAACCAAGGCAAGGAATATCACGAACGTGCGTTCCTTGATATGATGCTCACGCCATATCACCAGCCGCATCCACCAATCTGTGAATCTGTTATGTGTCTCCTTATATGCCATTACTTTCCTTCTCCGTTCACTACAGTCTTGATGGTATATAATAGAATCTTTATGTCAGTGCTTATCGACATATTGTTGATGTAGAGGAGGTCGAATCTTGACCTCTCCACCATCTGGTCGACATCCGAGGCATACCCGAACTTGACCATTCCCCATGAAGTTATGCCGGGTCTTACCTGGAATATCAGCCGGTAATAGGGAGCTTTGGCGATAATCTGGCGTGCATAGAAGTCGCGTTCGGGTCTTGGTCCTACCAGCGACATGTCGCCCTTCAGCACATTCCAGAACTGCGGCAGCTCGTCGAGCCTGTATTTGCGCATGAAATGTCCCACGCGCGTGATGCGCGGGTCTGTGTCGCTCGACAGACATGGCCCCGTGGCTTCGGCATCTGCCACCATCGACCGGAATTTGTAGATAGTGAAAGGCTTACGGCGTATTCCGAGTCGTTGCTGCCTGTACAGCACCGGCCCTTTCGAGGCATACTTCACGGCCACGGCCAGCCCGGCGAAGAGCGGCAGCAGCAACAGCAGGGCTGCTATCGATACGGCAACATCCCCCGTGCGCTTAACGTTACGCTGGAAATCACTTATCCGCGGCGATGTCAGGTCGACAAACGGCATCGCCATGATGTCGTTCTGATGTATGTTGGAGGTGACGTACGACAGCGTGTCGGGTGCTATCTTCAGCGGCTTGTTGAGATGCAGCAGCTCGTCGAGAAGCCGCATCACCGCCTCGTCGTTTCTGCGCGTCAACGCTATTACTATCTGGTCAGGGTCATATTGCCGGCATACCTCGTCGACCTTGTCGAAATCCCATACATTCTCGGCATCGCTGGCCGACTTCTCCCCCGGCACCCGTATATAGCCTATCACATCGTAGGGAATGGAAGGCTCTCCTTTCAACAGCTGTTCGGCGGTACGCCGGCTCTGACGCGAATTGCCTACCATGAGCACCCGCAGCCGTCGGCGCCCGCGACGAATCTCTTCGTTGAAGGCCGATACCACTGCATATCGGCCCGTAAACAGAAATACCGACAACAGAAGGAAGAGCGTCACTATCACCAGATAGTCTATGCGCTTGACACCCATGTCGTTGAGGAGTATCAGCAGGTATATCAGGAAAGTGTCGGCGGCCGCAACGCACAGCGTGTTGTTGGCTACGCTCAGCCTCGACTTGAAGAAGGGTCTGTTGTAGAATCCCGACAGCGCATATACCGCCAGCAGGGCTATCGGCACGAGTATCTGTTCGAGCAACAGCTTTTCACTCCCCAGATAATGCCATGGTGTCTCTGCCGGCAGCAGATGGAAATGATGCAGGATATGGTAGCGGCATATGTTGAAGACCACGAAGGCGGCGGCCGTCGTCAGCAAATCTACTGCGATGTACTTGGCCCTCTCGGCCCATATGTTCTGAGTATGTCCGCTCATCCGGGTTGACTTTCAAGCATTTCGGGAATCCCTATCTGCCGGGCCCCTATTTTGAAAAACTGCTGATTGAAATCGCCGGGACGGATGATGTCGTGATTCCATATCACTATATCTATGTCGAGGGGTACATCTCCCCGGCTCCGCGCGTCATCGTCGCGGCCGCAAGCCGCCTCCATAGCTTTGGCTCTCCTGTTCAGTGTCTCGTAAGTCTCCGTAGTATAGCCTGCGGCTACCATGTTGAGGTAGGGCCGGCCTATGCCATGATACTCCGGAGTCTCGTAGATACACGACGCCTCCACATCCGTCAGCATACTGCGGAGCCATCTACAGGCCTTCTCCAGGTACTGCCGCCGTGGCGTAAGATTGCTACCTATGCATACCACCGCACGATTCATGTCCTATCTCTACTCAGACTTAAGTGTTATGAGGGTTATCTCGGGAGTGGCGCCTATCCTCATGGGAATGGCCACCTCGCCGGTGCCTATGTTCACGTATAGACGGCTGGGAGTGCCGTCGGGCGCCTTGTCCTCGTACATACCTCCCCAGTAGGGATAGCGCCACGATGCCGGCGAAAACCGCCGCCCGAACATGTCGGCCTCCATCTGCATGGCGTGCGTGTGACCCGACAATGTCAGGTCTACATTGCTGTGACTGCGCACGTAGCGGTTCCAATGCTCAGGATTGTGGCTCAACAGTACTTTGAACCGCTTGTCGTTGATATTTCTCTTTCCATCTTCCGACTCATAGGCTTTCTTCAGGTCGCCGTACTGGCCGAACGGAGGCTCGCCCCAGTTGCCCACGCCTATCAGCGCTATCGTATCTCCGTCATGAACTATGTAACGGTAATCATTGTCGAGCAGCTGCCATCCCATACGGGCCTGGGCGTTGTGCATCTGCCGGAGGTTCGCCTCCTTGGCTGCGGCATCCGGCCAGTCCTGATAGTCGCCGTAGTCATGATTACCCAATATGGAATATACACCATCTTTGGCGCGGAGTCGAGACAGTACCGGTATGAAGGGTTCTATCTCGGGAGTATTCCTGTTGGCGAGGTCGCCGGTAAACACTATCATATCGGCATTCAGCGCGTTGATTTCATCCACCATTCGTGCCACAAATGTCGTATCTGCGCCCCAGGTAGGCACATGTGCGTCGCTGAACTGCACTATTCTGTAGCCATCGAAACCTTTCGGGAGACGCGCCGACGACACCTCCACCTTTACCGTCTCCAGCTCATGGCGCGTCACAAGGACGCCCCACCACATGGTTATGAACACCAGACTGCCCAGCGGTACCCCGGCCATGGCTCCATAGTTGACAAGACGTCGGCTCCTTATGTTGACAAGCCTGCCGACAAGTGAGCACAGCACATATACAATCTTGGCTACAAAGATGGTTAGATAGCTGAAGAGGAGCCACATCACGGGCTGCAGGTCATAATCTCCGGAGCGACGGGGAAGGCTGAGCCCTACGGCCAGCAACGCCCAGCACAGCAGAACGCTGATGCCGTAAACAGCGCAGTTGCGGCCTCTTTTGAGCTTGCTGCTCTGGCTACGAACATCCCACAGTATGTAGGCGTCCACCAGCGACGTCATCAGCAGCAACAGTATGATATTTAGCAGCGGCAGTCTCATGGCTTATTCTTATTACTCAAGGCCTCCAAGTATCGACTTCAGCTTGTTGCGCAACGGATTGGAGTACATGGTGAGCATCATCTCCATCATGTAGCCGCGTTCTTCGTCGGTGATGTCGGCGAGGTCTATCTTTGCCAGCTGGCTCTCGAAATAGTCCAGCACCGTCTGCTTCTCCTCCGGCGTGTATCTTGATTCGAAACGTGATGAGCGGGTGAGCATATCGAAGGCCACATAGTTGATGGGAAATATCTCGTAACTGCGGTGTATCGCCTGGTCGATGATGCAGCCGGCATATTTTGCCGATGTATTCGTGTCGGGGAACTCTCCTATCTGCTCGAGCTTGTTGTTGATTCTGGGAGTAAGCTGGAAATGAACGCGTCCCTTGAACTGCAGCAGACCCGTCTCCATACTGAATAGGTCGTCGCGCTGTGTCTTCTTGAAATCGGGTGATCGTCTGCGGAGTATGAACTCCCTGACCTTCAGGTAATCGTTGGGATCGAACTCATAGCTTATCGACACGGGCAGGAGGTTTATCTCCTTGAGGCGCTCCATGAAGGAACCCTGTCCGGCGATGGCGAGCATTTTCACCAACGACTCCTGCGTTTTGTCGCTGCTGTCCTTGGCGCGGCCTTCACGCTGGGCTATCCATACGCTCTCATGCTTCTCCTGTATGCAGTGATGGATATATGCCGAGAGTTTTTTTGCTGCCAGGAGTCCTTCACGGAGTCCTGTGTTGCGCTTGACGATAAACGACTTGTTGAGCCGCACAAGGTCCTCTATCCATTGCAGCACCAGCAGATTGTTGCCGATGGCCACTTCCGATGTCGGCATCCCCTTGCGCAGAAAGGCAAGGTTGAGAAACGACGCGTCGAGAACGATGTCACGGTGGTTGGATATGAACACATAATTGGTGCCCGGATTCAGGTATTTCACACCGCCGAGAGTTATGCCCGCGGTTGTGGTCTTGGCAAGCATTTCCAGAAACGGGAACATCACCTCCCGCTGGAAATCATATTTGTTGTCGATGCTTTTAAGCTCTTCAATCAGTGAGGGTACCTCTCCGATGGGCATCGTATATTTCACCGCATGCAGAAAACCGGGATCCTCTATCAATGTGGCCATCTTCTCCTTAAACACTGAGTCGTCGTAAGGAGATATGTCTGAAAAATCATATTCTGAATTGCTCATGCCTTCGGGTATATATTAAATGTGTACGCCGGCACCGGATTTACACCCGTCACCGTATTGCGCATACATTTTTCAAAATTAGCAAAAATTCCCGTATGTACCAAACGGTTTAAAAGAGGAGTGCTATTCTGAGGGTCAGGAAGGCCAGGATCCAGGCGAGGATGGTGTTGTACAGGAAGGAGAAGAGGCCATATTTCCAGGAACCGGCTTCGCGCACAATGGCGCTGAGGGCGGCGATGCAGGGGAAATAAATGAGCACAAACACCATGAAGGCGAGAGCTGAAGCCGGCGTGAAAGGAGCCTTGCCGGTAATGGCAGAGGGCGTTTTGAGCCGTTGGCTCAACGCTTCGGCATCGTCATCGCCCACATAAAGCACGCTCAGCGTGGACACCACCACCTCCTTGGCGGCTATGCCTGTAAGCAGCGACACGCACGACTGCCATGTCTGGTCGAGAGGCTCCATCACCGGCTGTATGAACTTGCCGGTACGCCCTAAAATCGACTGCGACTGCTGATATTCCGTGAGCACCATTTCGTCAATCTTTGTCTTGTCGGCAGTCTGCAGGGTCTTCGCCGGCATGTCGGCCATAATCTCCGCGCGATAGCTTGCCGGCACATCCTCCATCTTATAGCGCGGGAAATACGACAATGCCCATATAATGATGCTTGCCACCAGGATAAGGCCACCCATCTTGCGAAGGTATTGCTCGGCTTTCGACCACATGTTGCGCATCGTGGCTTTGGCGGTGGGAAGACGATAAGGCGGCAACTCCATCACAAAAGGCGTCTCGTCGGCCTTGAACCAGAACCTCCGCAACAGCCGCGCCGTCAGTATCGCCACAAGTATCCCCAGAAGATAAAGCCCGAAGAACACCGTGGCCCCGTGTGCCGGGAAGAAAGCCCCTACAAGAAGCACATAGATAGGTATGCGCGCCGAACAGCTCATGAACGGGTTGATAAGTATCGTGATCAGACGGCTCGACCTGCTCTCGATGATGCGCGTCGACATGATGGCCGGTACGTTGCAGCCGAAACCCATCACCATCGGTATGAACGACTTCCCGTGAAGTCCCATCTTGTGCATCAGCTTGTCCATGATGAAAGCCACCCGCGCCATATAGCCCGAGTCCTCCATGAACGAGATGAAGAAATAGAGAATCAGGATATTCGGCAGGAACACTATCACGCCTCCCACGCCGCCGATGATACCGTCGAGAATAAGGTCCTTGAGCGGGCCTGCCTGCATATACTTGCCTATGAGTCCCGATATCCAGCTTATCAGCGATTCTATCCATTCCATTGGATATGAGCCAATCCGGAACGTCGCCCAGAAAGTGAGCCACATCACCAGAATGAATATCGGGAAGCCAAAAAGTTTGCTGGTCACCAGCGAATCTATCACCTTGGTAGTTTTCTCGTCGTTGGCGGCCGAGCCAGTCATCGTCTCCTTGAGGGCACCCTGGATGAAGCCATACTTCTCGGCGGATATGGCCGAGGGGACATCCTCGCCTAAGTCGCGCTTCGTCTTCGTTTCCAGCTTCTCCCGGATCTCGCACCATTCACCGTAATTCGGATTCTTCTTCAGCGACGCTTCTATCTCCGGGTCGCGCTCAAGAAATTTTATGGCTATGAATCTCGGCGAGAAATGTGCCGACACCTCCGGATCCTTCTTAAGACTGTCGTTGAGCTGCGACACCGCCCTCTCTATTTCGGGATTGAGACTGATATGAATATGCCTGGTATCGGGATTCTTCATCTCATAGACCTCGATTACCGTGTCGAGGAGTCTTTCTATTCCCCATCCCGTCGAGGCTATGGTTGGCACTATCGGCACGCCGAGCATCTTCCCTAAAGCATCGTAATCCAGCCGCGCGTTGCTCTTCTTGAGCTCGTCGAACATGTTGAGGTCGATTACCATCGAACGGTTCATGTCGATAAGTTCGGTGGTAAGATACATGTTACGCTCGAGATTGGAGGCTACCACCACATTGATAATCACATCGGGAGTCTCCTCACGCAGATACCGCATCACGTACAGTTCTTCGGGAGAATAGGCCGACAGCGAATAAGTGCCGGGCAGGTCAACGATATTGAAGCGGTAACCTTTATGACGCATGGTTCCCTCTTTGGCTCCCACCGTCACTCCGGCATAATTGCCCACATGCTCATGAGCACCGCTCACATAGTTGAAAAAAGATGTCTTACCGCAGTTTGGATTCCCTATGAGGGCCACATTGATTACCTTGTCGCGTCTCACGTCGCAGGAAGTCTCTCCCACGCGGCTCTCCTCCTTATCGTCGGCCACACCCAGACCCCCGCCGGTGCCGTTCCATTCGTCAAGGTCGCATATCTCTATAAGGTCGGCCTCTGCCCGCCGCAGCGACACCTCATAATCCATCAACGCAAATTTTATCGGATCCTGAAGCGGCGCGTTAAGTATCATCCTGACCTCACGCCCCTTCACAAATCCTATCTCCATGACGCGTTTGCGGAAGGCTCCGTGACCCAATATCTTTATAATTACACCGGTGTCTCCAGGCTTCAAATCCGACAACCGCATCTTCCTGGTACACGTCTTCATTTCACCGGCGCCTATATTCTCCGTCTCTTTCATAGCTCTATTGTCCAAATCTTCGATGCAAAATTACATCTTAATACCCGTAACTTCAAACCGCACCCCTAAAAATACCTTGTTTTAGGTATCCCTCTAATTATAACAGTTTTTTACGGAATGGAGTCCATCAGGCTCTTCACTTCCGACAGAAAAAGATCCTGCGGCATGTCGTAAGGGAGCCAATGGATATGGATGCCACGCTTCTCCATGCCGCGGAACCATGTCATCTGCCGCTTGGCAAACTGATGGATAGCCGTTTCGAGCTGCTTCTTCATTTCGGCGTACGACAGCTCCCCGGTTACGTACAAGGTCACGTACTTGTACTCAAGTCCATAATAAATAAGGTCGTCGGCGTTCACTCCCGCGTCAAGGATTCCTCTCACCTCCTCCACCATACCCTCTTCGAGACGGCTTTCAAGTCGCCGGGATATTCTTTCTCTTCTCTCGTCGCGGGGAATGTCGATGCCAATCACCAGACAATCGAGCGGACGGGCACTGTCGGCCGACACCATTGCCGCCTCCTCGGGATGGCTGCGGTAATATTCCTGAATCTCCACAGCCCTGACAGCCCGCGCCACCGTGTCTATGTCGGTAGTGTTGTGCAGCTTCTTGTACTGTCGGAGTATCTCTGTCAGCTCTTCGATGGATTTGTCCTGCAGCTTTTTCCTGAGCGACGGATTCGCCGGCACTTCAGGCAGATAGACGCCCTTGAGGGCATTCTCCACATACATCCCCGACCCGCCGCATATCACCGGCATATGCCCGCGACTCTCCACCAAGGCATAGGCTTCCCTGAAATCATGAAGATATTCGTGGAGATTATACTTATGGCCCGCATCGCGTATGTCGATGAGATGATAGGGTATGCCCTCGTACTCGCAAAGGTCTTTGCCTGTTCCGATATCCATCGAGCGGTATACCTGCCTGGAATCGGCGGATATGATCTCGCCATTGAAAGCGCGGGCCACTTCGACAGCTCGACGCGTCTTGCCGCACGCCGTAGGCCCAACTATCGCTATCGAGCTTCTCAGCCCCACGTCGCGTCGTCTTTTTGGTTGAGCATCTTCTTCCATAGTCTGCGCATGAAGAAACCCTTCGAGTCGGAATTGAACATCGCCACACGTATCCATTTGTCGTCCTGGAAGTCATAGTCGCTGTCGCGTACTTCCAGAAGATCATATGTAGGCTGATACGATTTCGCCTTTATCTTCCGATAACCGCGCTGGTCGAAAATCTTCTGAGTGAGCACTATCGTGGTCATGCGCGAGATGTCAGACAGCATCATCTTGTTGATGAGCGTAGGACTCTGGTTGTAAACATGCTTTACCCTGTTGAAGTCAATCCATTTACCCATCACCCGCATCTCGGGATAATCCTCGGGGGTGCCGTCGAGAAAATAGAAATATCTCAGCAGGGAATGCTTCTTGAGGTCGGGATTCTTACGGCCATAGAAGAAGCGCAGATGTCCCGGCACTCCCACCATCTTATGTATGATCCCCTCTACTTCCGCAGTGGTGATACCGTTGACATTCCTCTTGGTCACGAACGGAGTGTCTATTATCTGGCGGAACGGCATCGACGGATCTACCATCTTGTCGTTGAGATAGATGGAGTTGCCGCATATCACGTAGAAGCGCAGATATGTCTTTACCGTCATGTCGGAAAGCTCCTGTTCGGTGATGATTTCGCTGCTCTCCTGATAGTCGAGGTAAAGATTGTAATACCTGAAGGCGAAATATGCTTCGTCGAGCACTATCATCATCAGGTTGAGCCAGGAGAAGATGTACATGTCGCGCTTGTTGATGTCGGCACTCCGGTCGTAATGCGTGAAATAGTATATCCATACTATTACCGATAGAATCGTGAACAGGAGGAAGAGGTTCAGAAGCTGGTTCTTCGACTCCTTGTGCAGCAGTTCGCCGAATTTTCCGCGTTCAATCGAGAAACCGTTCTTGAACTTGCAATTGAGGCAATAGCGCAGATTGTTGTGCCGACAGTATATCACAAGCAGCGTTACGGCGCAGATAGGGTCGAGGATGAGGCTGGATATGAACGGCGGATGGAAAAACACCAGTTCCTTGGGAAGCTCAAGCATTCCCCAGATATAGAGCACGTTGATGACTATGCTGAAGAAGGAATAGCTTATCATGCAGCAGAACAACGCATAAATCGTGATCATGCATGACGGCAGATTTTTCAGCTTGTTGTTGTAGAGCATGGTGTACATCACCGCCGCTCCAACCAACGCCACTATCGGCGAGAAATAATACGGCAAGGCCTGCGACAGGAACATGACCACAAGAAGTATCAGAAGTCCCATCGACAGGTCCTTCCAATATCCCGTGAGCCGTGCGCTGCTTATTTTTTCCAGATCTTGCATCGTTTTCGCTTCGTCAGGTTGTTGATATCACTGGTATAACGCTTCCTGAAAACCGTTATACACGCCCGATTAGTTCCTCACTCTCCTCTTTTATATTATATTA
>CAJUAT010000055.1 GCA_910584525.1 uncultured Muribaculaceae bacterium
TTTGTCAAGTATTTGCATGAACAATATCCGTTTAATTTTGTTACTCATGCTTTAACGGGCTGATTTTCAGACGAATCAATAAATGTTAAATTCTGTTTAATATTGTATAAACAGGACTATTTTAGGAATGAAAATTATCAGGCCGACCGCTACAACAGCAGCTGTCATGAGCAATACAGCCCCTGCGGCTATGTCTTTTACCTTTCCGATGAGGTCATCTCTCTTCTGACACGAATAGTCGCAAAGCTTCTCGACAGCCGTATTGAAGGCTTCGGCCATGAACATTGCTCCTATGCACAGCATGACAGCACACCATTCGGCGCCCGATATACGGAAGAAAAGGCCGGCCGCTATCACAACGACAGCGGCGCCAAGATGGAACTGTGCATTGGCCTCATGCCGGAAAAGCTCGATTATACCATGCCAGGCATATACAAACGACTTTCCTCTCCCCTTCCAATAACCTTTGACAGCCATAACGATCCTCGCTTCAGAAAGTGAAAGAGGCATAAGCCCCCACGCTCTCGCCATTGGACACGGGAGCAATCTCAAGGTGATGTTTTTTAGCCCATGGTGTAGTGAAAATCAGAGCCGACCCGGCACCGATAGCTGCGCCCACCACGGTATCCCACACGAAATGCTGCTTGGAGAAACAGCGGCCCCATGCCACATAGCAAGAGAGCACATATGCCGGGATACCGAATTTCAGGCCATAACGTCGCGTAAGGTATGTAGCTGAGGCGAACGACACAGCAGTATGACCCGATGGGAAGGAATGCCAGTTAGATCCGTCGGGGCGTTTCTCCTTGACGCCATACTTTAGGGCAAGGGTAAAGGCGGCAGTCACGGCACCCGTCTCCACGCCCTGCAGGAGGCCCTTCCAGTCCCTGGCGCACACAGTACCTATCAGCGCCGCCGCAGGTAGGGCCACTGCCACTATATCCGTAGAAAGCTTTACTCCCTTCTGCGAGGAGGAAAGCACATATTCAGGCTGCGCTGGATATATAAGCGTCCCGGGCAGCGACGTCTGCGCATTGGCCCCTTCTGCAAGAGCCAATACCATCAGTAATATCGCAATAACTTTTTTCATAACACTCCACTAAGGTCAATAATCCCAATCGAAATAGAACTGGTCCACCCAAAGCACGGCACCGTCGGCTCCAGTGAAATAGTCGCCATATTTGGATGCCGCGCAAGTGATCTGCATATAAGAGGGAACACGCGACGTGTCGCGATAGTCGAGCTTGATCTCGAAGGGGGCGAAGCCTGACATGGTTCCACTGTAAGAGAACTCGCCATAGGCTATCACGTAATCGGCATTCTTGTCGAAGAGATTGCGGTTCTTGGGGTTGGTACGAATCTCATAAGGAGCCGTCCAGTCGGTCAGCGCCACATAAACCACACACGTATCGGGGCGACCTTCGAGTGCTTTGAACTCCGCCGAGGTGTAGTTGATATTGGCGGTCTTGTACTGATAGTAACCCTTAAGGCGAGTAGGGCGCAACTTCCATGGGCGACCGAACTGAAGGATACCGTTGGTGCCGTCTACCCTGTCGAAGCGGCCCGTAAAGATCGACCCGGCGCCAAGTTTACCGATTACACCGATGCCGACGAACTTGGTGTTGCACTGGGCGCTGTAGCCGCTGCCGGTTGGAGTATTCTCCGAGGGCACCGTATTGTTGGCGCCAAGGGTCATGGTGCCGGTGTTGCCGGTATCCCAGAATTGGGTGCCGTCGAGAGGCCAAGGGCACCACATCTTGTTGGATGTCTGATGCCACTGCTCAAAGTCGCCGTTGGGTATATCGGCGGTACCCTGAAGAGTCACCTCCATGATATTGCCTACATTCTCGCCGGAATATGTGCGCACCTGATATGTCTCAAGTGGAACAAGATGCGGAATATAGCATGAGAAAATGCCTTGTGTACGGGCAATGAGTTCATCGGGCACCTTAACCCATTCCGAGGCCGATTTCAGCTTATACTCAAATCCGTTATCGGCGTCGGCGGGGCCGCTGCCGTAGGCCCATATCACCTGCGACCAGCCGTCGACACGAGTGGTTGATACCACCATCTCCGAAATCTCCGCATAAATGGTCCATATTTCGGTACGTCCATACGCCTCCACCTCCACGCGCAGGGGATACGACAGATCCAGCCTGCCCGGATTCAGGGCCGGGGTGATGGTGGTGACACCTTCGGGGCCAAGCTTGCATCGGAGCAGCCTGAGGTCGGCAAGGTCAGTGCCTTCGGGCACATGCACCACCACTCGCCGGGCCTCCGGATCCACGATGCTCGCCCCCACTTCTCCCTCTACTTCGAAATACCTCACGATATCCTGCACGGCACGTATCTCCCAATTGTAGTCCTGATACCTGGTAATCGTGACTATCAGAGGCTTCGACAAATCCCATGTGCCCGAAAGGAGATCCTCCTGGCATGTGCCACCCTCGGAGACAGTGAACTCGGTGAAACGCACATTACGAATGTCCGTCTGTTCGCCGAGATATACGGTAGCCTCCAGCGACACCGAATCTATATAAGCCGTCTTTACCTGTCCCTCGGCAGCTATGGACGTGATGTTCTGCACAATCTGCGGATAAGGCAGGTCATTCTTTATACACGATGGGAGCAACGCCGCAATTGACAGCAACGCCGCCGTGACATACCTCTTGTTCTTTTTATGCATCGCTTCTAAAATTAGATATGCACCCCGATACCGAAGTTGATGTTGAAGATATTGAAACGGAAATTGGCGCTTGACGAGAAACGGTTGCCGGTGCTCACGCCATCCTCCGTCTGCTTCTCATTTCTCAGTTTGAAACCGAAGACGCCGAACGACACATGGAACGACACATTCTTCATGATGAAGCACTGTACGCCGGGCGAGAAATTCAGCTGGGCATCCATGTAGGTGGTCTGGGTGTTTCGCAGCTTACCCTCCACTGGACGCTGGAAATTGCTGCTGCCGGAGGAGAAAGCAAGCTCCACCTCATTATAGATACCGAACCTGCCATGTCGGGAAAGACCGATATACTGGCTCACGAAGAATGCACCGGTATACGACTCAGCCTTGTACATGATGTCCGACAGGTTGAAATTCATGTCATCGTCGATATCCACCTTGAAAGAGTTGACGTCGCCACGCGCGTTGTAGTATCCGAACCGCAGACCTATGGCGAGGTTGTTGCGTATGAAATACTGCAGATAAGGCTTTATGGAGAAAGCATGGGCGCTGATGTCGATGTCCGACAGGAGGTCGAAAATCTCGAGGTCTTTTGTCTCAAGCTCGCCATAGCTTGCCGTCAGGCCGAACGACCATGCCCCCTTGGGGATATACAGCAGACTTGACAGTCCACGGTCATAACGGCCCAGATTAATCTGTTTGAGCACCATGGGAAGAGTGTCGCCGCGATGAAGAATCTTTTCATCGAGGTCGAGATTCATGTCATCGTCGATAACCCGGGAATGCCCCTCGAGCACTCTGAGCACATCATTCTCCATGGAGTCGGACACATAGATATACTTGCCCGAGGAAGGTCTGGCGGCCACGGCGACACTGTCGCCCCCGGCGGCTGCCGGCGCCTCGCGCTTGACCTTGCTCGTCACCGGTATCACTATCTTCTTGCCGAAAGTTGCAGGCGGTGCCACGGCTATAGCCATCACCGCCACGATTATACTTATTATGACTCTATTCCTTTTCATAGGTCTTGGGAAGCTGTAATGCCGCAACTTCATATATAGAATGACGCTCCGAAGGTGATGGAGAAAAGATTGATTCTGAAATTAGCCTGCTGCGACTTCCTGTGGGATATATAGATCTGGTCCTTTATCGTCTTGGTGTGGGTATAGTTGAAGCCGAGCACACCCACATTGACCTCTACGGCAGAATAATTGCTGAGGAACACCACCAGACCGGGCACTATACCGATATTGGCATAGAACTTCTGCTCGTAAGCGCCGGAAAGGTCGGCACCCCTGTTCTTGGTGAATTTCGACTGTCCGCCGCCAAGCTCAAGCTGTATCTCGTTGAAGAGTCCGAAACGTCTTGACCGCCCCAGCGAAAAATAATTGCGGAAGAGCAACGTGCCGTAATAATTATGCGACAGGGAGTAAAGATACTTTACGCCGAACTGCGCGTCGGTACCCAGATTGACATCAGCCGACTCCAGCTTGGTAAGCGCCCGCTGATACGAGAACCTGAATCCTATGGCCATATCATCCTTTATGGCATAGAGCAACTTGGGGCTCACCTTGAATGAATAGGTATCACCGTTAAGATTCTCGAATACCAGGAACTGGTACTTGTTCTGATTCGACTGCGAGTAAGAAATCGACAGGCCGGCAATCCACTGACCCTTGGGTACGAAGCTCACCGACTCCAGCTTACGCTCGAAATTTTCGATAGGCCGGTTGCTGCGCATGGAGTCGAGCATCGCCGGAGTGATGTGCACAGTATCGGCCTTGACCTCCGGCTCTTCACTCATTTCCGTATATGCAGTTTGACTCCGGGCCATCAAGCCCGGAGTCATCACTGATATTGTCAACAGTAGTCTGACTACCTTATTCATATATCAATTCAAAGTCATCGAGATACATTACACTCTTGGAGCTGCCGGAGAAGAAGTCGCCGAATTTGGAGGCGCAGCTCACGATCACTATATAACGCGCCGGAGTTGTCCGGGCCCTGTCATAGTAAGTGAAAGGTATTTCGGCCATCTGCAGCTGGCCGTCGGGACCGAAGGCCTCGCGCCATGTCAGTTCGCCATACGCCAGAACATGCGGGTCATTCTTGTCGAAGAGCTTCTGGTTATCGGGGTTCGTCCTGATTTCTATGGGCTCGTCGGTTATGGCTATATATATCTGGCCATGGTCGTTGTCGCCCTTGGCGAAGTCGAGGAAGCCCTCATTGCCTTTCATGATTATGTCCACGACACCGGGTCTGTAATTTGCCCATACGCGCACTTTCGACGGGTGCGAACCATTATAGGAGCGGCCCTCCGAGAGAACGCCGTTGGTGCCGTCGGTCTTCACATAGTCGCCGATGAATATGTTGCCGGCGGCAAGCATACCCAACGCCGAGGTGGATGCCAGACGTGCGGAGTAGGTTCCGCTATGGGCCATGTCGGACGACTTGTCGGTCACCACTTTGCTTGCGGTGGCGGCACCTTCATTGCCCGAATCCCAGAATGTAGGCTCGCTGCCGGTGCCCGGGAATATCACCGTCTTGGTGCCCAACAGTGTCTTGGCCGAATAGGTGCCCCATTCCTCGAACGACGCGTTGGGCAACACATAGGGAGATTCCGTGGTGAACGTATATACATTCTTGGCTTCGAAGTCATCGGCAAAAGCCTTGTATTCATAGTTGGTAGCAGGTTGGAGGCCTGTGATCTTCACCGAGTACCTTACACCTTCAGCTCTTGTGGCGGCACGATGGCGTTTGCCTGCGGCAGGTGTGGCCTCGGCCGTCTGCCATTCGGCGGTGCCGGCCACCCTGTAACGGAAGCCATAGCTTGCGGCCGCCGGATTGTAAAGCATACCAGTGAGCGTGGCCTCACGTGCCAGCACAGCCATCGGCGACTCCTCCCTGGAAGGCTGTGGCTCCGTGACCACATCGTCGATATGGGTTATGGCCTTGTCGGTATTGGCTATATGGAGCGTACCTTTGCCCGTGAAATGACGGCCATCGGTAGCCTCGAAACCTACGGAATACTCCGTATCGCTTGCTGCCAGGGAATTTAGATACGAGGCGCGGAAGGTGATGTAAACCTCATCGACCTTCACACCTGTCTCGGCATCCGTAGCCTCGGTGCGCTCCACAAGGATACCCTTGGAAGAAAGGCTCTCGCGTACCGCGGCGTCCAGAATATTGACGCCCGTCTCAAGGCCGGAGAAATTGGCGCTTGGCGTCATTATCAGCGAGCTGAGTCCGAAATATCCGCGCACGTATACCTTCGTATCCTTGAACTGCCTGTCGGTGGATATCACCTGGTCTTCGACATTGAATCCCACGCCACGTACCACAGGCGCCTCGAATACCTCGACAGTATCCTCGATGATGGGTATCTCCTTTATCACGATAGATATCAGGGCGCCACCCTCGCCTACAGGTCTGTCTTCCTTGGTGACCAGCAACGCATATTCGTGGGCACGCTTAATATCCTTTACAACCTCTGTCTTGGAATAGGGTGTGCCGTCGCTCTTCTTGCCCTCGATCACGATGGTGAGGGTGGTATTCCTGGCATACGCCTCGGGGTCCTTGCCCTTGACCTCGGGAGAGGGAGTCATGAAATAACCCTTTCCGTCGGGGATTGTCGATTCATCGAAAGCCAGCGAACCGCGTGACGTCTTGAAAGTGACCTTCATATCGGTCAGGCCGACGTTGAGCGACCCGGGATCCACGGATACCACTACGTTGGCGATATTGCATTTCATCAACAGCGACGTATTCTGTCCGGTGGTGATTTCGAAGTTCTGCTGACCGCGATAGAACTTGGCGGTATAAGATGCGGGCAGCGAGTCGCCGGCCCAGGCGTTGCAGACATAATTGCCCACCTTGAGGTTGATGCTCTGGGGGATATTGTCAACACCCTTGTATTTGCGCATCACGCCACGTGCATTTTCTATATATACCATGCAGTTCTGACGCAGGTAATCATTGTCGACGGGGACAGCGCGTGTTGGTGTCACGTCGCCGTTCATCTCGGTGGTGATTGACAGAGAGCCTTCGCCGCCATCGCCGAAAGGAGCGTCAAGCGAGCAGCTCCCCATCATAAGTCCGGCACCACATACCATAGCCACGAAGGCTATTTCCTTAATCCATTTCATAGCTGCGGTCAGAATTGAAGTATAAGACTCTTTGTTGTCTCACCGTTGGCATCCTTGACATGAAGCTTGAACTCATGCCGTTCGCTGCCGAATATGGCCATCATGCCCATGAACGTGGAGATGTCGAAGTTTGCCTCATTCTTGCCGCCCATGTTGGTGGGGAAACCGAGGCCTTCGAGAGCGGGCCAATAGTCATTGGCGGCATCGCGTTTCACGAGGTCGAGTTGCGACTGCAGACCGATTCCGGCAAGTTCCTCGGGGGTGAGCTTGTTGGAGATAATCTCGCAGGTAAGCTCCTGGAAGCCCCCTTCGGCAGTGCTGACAATCCGGAATGCGCAGGGTGTCGATGCCGTGACATTCCAGGGAGTGTCGAACACCATTCCCTCGGAGCCCGGAAGAATCTGCGGAGCTTCACCATGTTCCGGAGGATTGGGGTTTTCGGGATCCTCCTTGGGACGTTCGCTATCGTCGAGCGGGTCATCATCGGCAACTTTCACATCACGGTTCACGTCGTCGACATTGACACTGGCATCCACAACCACCTCGCCGCCGACAGTGCCGCCGGTGCCACCGCCGGGATTGTGGAGCTTGAAGGTAATCTTGTACCAGTATCCTTTCTGGACGTTGGAATAACTCTTGGTCTCCACCACGCGAGACCCGTTGACAGTGCCGTTGAACGTGGCCACGAGCGTGGTTTCGCCGTCGAGTCTGTAATAACCGGCCTTGCCGGCATTAGCCTCCTCAAGGCCGAAATGCAGTCCGTTGTTGTCGCCAACCTTTACCTCGACATACGAGTCGGACGACATCACGCCGGCGAGCGAGGCGTCAAAGGCGATGCTGGCCTTCACATTCTGCAACGAGCATTCTATGGGGTCGATATAGGAGGTTATGTCATATGGATTGACATCGAAATCCTTCGACTCGCCAAGATAATACGGGCTTTCCCACTCGGCCGCGCGGTTCTCGCCATAGCTTGCCACAGCCTTGTAGGTGCCGGCGGTAAGGGTCACCACGTCAGGCATGTCGCCGTAACGGTAGGTGGATGAGGCTATTGTGTTTCCGGCCTTGACAAAGGCCACCTTGAAATCGTCGAGATTCAGGTCGGCGCGGGTCGACTTCTTCGACACCTGCACATTGCCGCCGCTCGCCGTCATGTCGAGAGCGCTTTTCAACACCTCCCCTTTTTCGGTCTCCTGTCCGAAAGGAGTATCCTTCGAGCATGCCGACAGCATCATGCCTGCGGCAAGCATCGATATCATATATGTCTTTTTCATCTTACTTCTTTTTGAGATTGCGGCGCGGTGCCTTGGTCACTGTCACCGGCTCCGTGTATCCGAGTTTGACATTGTCGAGAACCAGAACCGAACCCACGGCAAACGTATGGTACGTGTTCTCGGGCAGATGATGTTTGTAAGGAGTCACAGGCAGCGTTCCTTCCCATTCCTTGAGCTGAGATCCGGAAGGAATGTTCACTTCGGGAGTGACGCCCTCGGCGGTGGAACGGAAGCACACGTACAGTTTTGCCGCCTTCTTGCCGAAGGGATACGACGGTATAGCCACCGTGGCCGTGGTCATGTCGGGCGTAGCCGACAGCTTCCGGGATGCTGTTCCAATGACATTTCCCTGAGCGTCGGTCACACGGAACTCTACCTCGGCCTGCTCGCCGTTGACGGGTGTATATTTGTAGTCGAACTGCAGCGAGACTGGGCGCGATGAGAAGGCCATACCCATGTTCTTGCCGCCGGCCACGCTGTAGCTGCCCAGGAACAGTTCGCCGGCACTTATGCTCAGATCCGACTTGGCGGGAGAGTTGGTGTTGTAATAGGTGGTGGTCCAGAACTCTCCCGTCATGGCAGGCTCGGTGCCGTTATGGCTGTAGCCTACGGAGCGGAGGGTGACCATGCCGCTGTTAAGGAACGTGGAAGGCACCATAAACCATGAGTTCTTGCACGTCGACCCGCTGTAGAAAGTAAGGTCGTTGAGAGATGCCCATCCGGCAGGCTGCTGGAGGTTGATGTTAACGACATTTCGGTATTTATCAATTGCTCCCACTATGTACTTTCCGCCCACCTGCAGGTCGGTGAACGTAAGACGCAGGGCATCGTCAGCCTCTGAGAAGTTGCCGTTAGGCACGGCGGCCTCCGCCTCCGTGGCGAAAGAGGGCACATCCTTGCGGAAGGCGCCGAGCGACACCTTGAGGGCGTCATAGGTAGCCGAAGGTGTAAGACCCGACACGGTGATGAAGCCGTTGTCGGCATCCCTTCTGATATTGCCGGCGCCTATCTGGGTGTTTCCATTATAGAGGGCGCCATTCTTGACGATATAGTCGCGAAGGGCCGCGTCGGAGGCGTTTACACGAATAACAGCAAAGCGGGCGAAGCCATCGCAGTCGAGCGTGTAGTCAGGCTCTGCCACACTCAGCGACACGCTACGCGTAAGCTTGCCGTATGTGGCCTCCACATCTATTAATGCCGCAGACACCGGAGCCACTTCCAGCACAAAACGATACGCATAGGGCAACGAGCCTTCGGGAGCCGTCACTGTCTCGACGCTCTTGACCTTCGCCTCCACCATCCTGTTGTGCTCGTCGGGAGCCTTGAAGCTTATCTTGTCTTTTATCAGCTGCGAGTTGGAGCAAACGGTAACCACAGCTTCCGTGCCGCGGAACGCCAAAGAGCCTTCGCCCGTAAGCGTATAGTCGACCCTGCCTATTTTTGCGGTAAGCTGCACGGGCTCCGAGAGCCGTGTCATGGCATCCTTGGCCTGCAGCTGTACGGTATATTCTCCGGCGGGAAGGTTCTCTATGAAGTTCTTTATCTTCACCACGCCCATCTTGTCGGCATTGCGGAAGAGACCGGCCACGTCGACGCCGGCGCTTTTAAGCTGCTGCTGTGTAAGGTCGGGGGCGTTGAGGAGCTCCACGCTGCTGCCGAATGCGGGCGTGTAGCCGTTGTTGCTGATAACGGTGAGGGTAACGCCGCCGAAACCGCCGAAAGCGAAGATGTCGAACTGCGGGCTGACGGGAATGGTCTCGTATTCAAACAGCGACAATTCCTCCTTGTCGGTGAAGTTCTTGGCACGCACCTCGGGAGCCGGTGCCGTAAACAGCTCGTCGCCGAGAGATACCGTGACGGTCTCGTTGACAACCTCGTCGTCGAACTGCACGTCAAGAGCAAGGTCGCCCGACTCGGTGCTTCCCGTTGCATTGATGGTCACCACGTAATGATGACGAGGCATAGCCTGGAAGCTTGCCGGCTCGATGGTGACACGCTTGCCTGAGGCGTTGGTGAGCGTAAGGCTCATCTTGACTTCGCCGTCGGAAGGGTCGATGAATGCGGGACGGTTCTCGTTCTGGGCAAACACCACCCAGTCGTGACCTGCCGTCTGAACAGCCGCGCTGTAGGCGCTGAAGTTCTGTGTGAATTTATCGGTATAACGCACGGAAACCATGGCGTTGGCAAGCGTGGCGCACACGCTCACATCGCTGTTGGCTCCCGGTGACACATGAACATCGTTGACACCACTGTAGTATGGAAGTTCGAAACCCTCGCGTTCCATATCTCCATATGTGGCTTCTATCCTATAGTCGCCCATAGGAAATGATTTCTCCTTGTTGAAAGCGTCGATATTGGCCCATGTCTTTGAATAAGAGCCATCCGCGCTTTTCAACGATATTGCGAAAGCATTGGCATCGGGAATCACGGGACACATGGTGTCGTCAGCACGCGTGCCGCCCCGCATTACCCGGCTGTCGGACGTCATGCGCAAGGATATCGTTCCCGAATCTCCTTCGCCGCCGCCCCATGGACTCTCGTCGCTGCACGACATCAGACCGCCTGCGGCCGCCATGCATATCAACGACAATCCCGTCATCAGTTTTCTCATTGTTATTGTTGTTTGTTATTTTCTGTTTAAACTTCTGCTCTTGACGCGGTCTCAATATATGGCCGGCGTCGTACGTTCTGTATTCATGTGCCCTGCTTGCCGCTTTGTCGCGGTTCGGGTCACGACAGTTTCCGGATACAAAATTACAATTTTTATTATCCCCGATAATAATTTAACGATAATATTAGGGATAATTGTCCCAAATGGAACAAATACAAAGAAGGAAATTATTCCAAATAAACCAAAAAAGAGTAATGAAAGGATTAAAAAGGACACTTATGGCCCTGCTGCTGATGGCAGGCATGGTAAATTTTGCCAATGCGCAAAGCATCGAGGATCTGGGTAACATATTGGGAGGTCTGATAGGAGGCAAGAACCAAAACGGGGGCAACTCCGGGGGAAGCCAGGGCAACGGCGGCTCCAACACCATCGGCAATCTGCTGGAGGGAGTATTCTCGTCGAGCAACATCACCGTTGCCGACCTTGCCGGCGAATGGGTCACCAACGGACCTGCCGTGAGCTTCACCACCGACAATTTCCTCAAGAAAGCGGGAGGCATAGCTGCCGCCGCCATGATCGAGAAGGAGATGGCCCAATATTACCAGCAGTATGGTCTCAACGGCTGCGCCGTATCCATAGGCACCGACGGCTCCTTCTCCATGAAGCTCAAATTCATGACTCTGAAGGGCAACATCACCCTGACTTCCGAAAAAGGCGTGTTCAACTTCAACATCACGGCCCTGGGTTCCTTTAAGTTGGGTTCCATAAAATGCTACGCGCAGAAGTCGTACAATTCCCTCAACCTGATGTTCGACGCCACGAAGTTCAAGACGCTCATCAGCAGCATCGCCCGGCTTACCGGCAACAAGCTCGCCACCACCCTCGGCTCGCTCCTCGACAGCTACGAAGGCCTTTGCGTCGGCTTCCGCCTCGACAAGACAGGCAACGCCCCGGCACAAAACAACAGCGGCAGCATCTTCGACCCCACAAACCGCAATTCCGACTCC
The DNA here is from genome assembly GCA_910584525.1 of uncultured Muribaculaceae bacterium. Taxonomy (GTDB): domain Bacteria; phylum Bacteroidota; class Bacteroidia; order Bacteroidales; family Muribaculaceae; genus Lepagella. The sequence goes on from CAJUAT010000055.1 coordinate 11,718, forward strand.
ACGGGTAAAAACTCCGGCAGCAATACCGGCACCGGAAATTCAAACAACCCCGGCACCGGCAGCAATGGTAATTCTACCGGTTCATCGGGTCTTGACTCGCTGATAAAGATACTCAAGGGCGGCCGATGATAACCTTCCTCGACTTTCTACCCTGACGCAGGATATAAAGTCCGGGACGCAGTCCTTCTGTTGTTCGCGACAGAAGATGCCCCTGCATATTGTACACCTCAACCGGACGATTGAAATCTATATCACCGTCATCCCCATCGCCGTTGTCCCTCTCGATTCCATTCAGGGATGACGGCCCTTTTTCGTAATCAGCCCTGAACAAGTCGTCGACTTCGCTGAAGTCGCTCTCTCTTATGTCTTGAAACAGGCTCCAGCAGTATTCAGTATTTCTGTATGCCGACAGACTTCCCTGGGGCACATACAAGGTTATGTTGTCATAATTCGAGAAAACATTCCTGTAAGCTCGCGGAGGCCGATTCGACAACACATATACACGGCGCAATGAACGGTTATTGGAGAAGGCCTCATCACACAGCATCTCCACATCAAGACACAGGTCTGCAAGATTATCGCAGCTGTCGAAAGCCCGGCTGTCAACCCTTTTTGCATTTCTTATCCTGACACTTCTAAGGTTAGCGGCCCCGGCGAATGCCCATTGAGACACCGATGCTTGCCCCATGTCTATGTCCAGATGCCCCACTTCCTTGCCATATACATTGAATACATGAGTCATTGCAATAGGATTGGCGGAGGCATCCTCGAATCTGACTCTGCTCCATTTATCGGGATCCGCTATATCAACGGTCTTCAGACCATTGCATCTCTGGAACGCGTTGCGACCTATGAATCTCAATGATTCACCGAAGCGCACCTCCGGCAATAGAGAGCACCACCCTAACGCCTCTTCTCCAAGGCTGACGAGATTTCTGAGATCCAACGGAGTGGCAAGCGTCGGGTTATCTCTCATTCCATACTTGTCAATAACCTCCACTCCCGGCATCTCTATTTTTTTCAAGCTGTCATTCCTACTGATGCGTCCGAACCAAGTATATGGATATCCCGTGTAAATTATACCATATCCTATTCGTCTTATTGTTTTCGGAAGTATCATTGTCGTGACATTATCAATACGTGTGAGTCCCCCCCCGCCACCTATACGGCCAACGATAGATGTCACGACATACTTCCTGCCTTCCGGATCAAAGCAGATCGAGTCTAAAATGAGCGGATTCGGCAGATTAACTCTGACACCGTTCTCGATTGGGTTCCAACCACATATGGATACGGTATCTCCATTTTCATTATGCACCATGTATCTGATGCGATTATATTCAAACTGCCTGTATTCCCCATAAACCGATGTTGCAGTCATTACCGCAACGATTAGCAATATCATTATCAGAACTTTCTTCATTCCTACAGATTGATGATGTTATATGATTTGTATACAAAACTCTTTCATGACTGCACAGTCCCGCGAATGCGCCGTTACCGCATTATAAAATATCATGAACAGAGTCTATCCACATAATTCTATAGCCATTTGCAAATTTGAACCAAACCATTTATTACTCAGGATTGTTCTATTGCACAAAGATAACTCTTTATTTCATATTATACAAACAATTAACAATAAAAAAGCATTCGTCATGTTCTCCGAAGATTCCATCAACAAAAAACAGGTCTTGTTCCAAGGTGAAGCCAATTCATTACTCTCAATCGGAGATAATACCAATGACCCATATCTGTCTCCGACTCCCGACCATTTCCCTCTTGTCGCATTCTCCCCCGTACCCCGCGATTTCCAGATTCTTCTGGATTGTGATGACACGGAATTATGCGTGAATCCTCCCGGCTATGACGGTTCTCCGGAATACGACACACTCCTTGAAGAAATCACGAGTTCTCTGAAAGAGTCCGGATTCAACACCATCGTAATGATGGGTTCCTATAAAGGATGCGAGGGTATGATGGAGGCGGCTCTCGACACCATCGGCACTGACGGGAAGGACTGTGATATCGCTTCCATTTTTGTAACACTTCCGAGATATCGCGAGTCATTCGCCGCAATGGAAGATCTGATCAGTCATTTCTCCAATAAAAAGTCATTGAAAGGAAAATCTTATCCCCGCGCATTTCTTGTTATGGGGGAGTCTCGGTTCAACGATTGGAGTCAGTCGGTATTCGGGTTGCAATATCAAGGCACCAAAGACGATGTCGACCGGTTTGAATGGAATATGTTTACCGTTCCATACATCTATTTCAAGCAATGGAGAGACCGATGGTTATTTTTCTCAAATCTCGGAAGTTCAGGCGACCACTATAATCCTGATACCGGAGAATGGGAAGTCTATCCTCTGGAGAACACCGACAATACCGGAGAACCTCCTTACCGCAGTCAGTTCTCCGGCAACGCGAAAAATCAGGAACAATATCTGGAAGCAATGCAACTGCTGTTCCATCCCGGTTTATGGTGCTGCGACTTCTTCCCTTTCGTGATTGATAAAGAAAACTGCACCGCCGCCGGCCTCTCTTTCGACAGTTCTTCCTCTCTTACGGATATGACAAATACGACAAACCATAGATTCCTGTCGAAAAGAACACGACAATACTATCATATCCTTGAGTGTTTCCTCAAGAAGTCAAAAGAAACGCAAAGACCTTTCTGGGCTTTCCTCTGCACATCCGCCACCGGACCCTGGAACGCCTCTCTTCAACAATTTGACTACTTCCATCCGATTCCGACTATCGGGATGCTCCGATACTCAGCGTTCAATGCTCTGGCATTAGGAGCGCAAGGCCTCGTATGCTGGCAATACGGAATGGGACTGAGCCGACAGTTTCTCGACAGGAATATGGATTGCGATGTAGTCTTCGATTCTCCCCTGAAAGCCGCCGTTCCCTCCAGCCCCGTTCCAGGATTATCTTCAGTATCCCTTATTTACCGCGACAATCAGCTGTGGAAGAACGTAAGAACTGTCATAAATGAAGTTCGTTCGCTCGAAAAAATTTTCCTCGGCACAACTGTCAGATACCATGCCCATTATTTCCCAGGTGAAATTCCGCAAGAATATGAAGGCTTGACCAACCTATTCAGTCTGATTCAGAACCCGGGACTCAGTCTAGGGCCGATAGCATCTATCAGCTTCAGCAATCCTCAATCAGAGGGCATGTTGCTGTCAATGATAGAGACGAGAAATCCCGAACCCACTCAGAATCCTGTAGAACCCGCAAATTCAGAAGAACCCGGCAGCATCGACCTGCCTCCTGTCACAAACTACGTCCTGAACAAATATATCGTAATTGTAAATCATGACGCCTTTAATTTCCAAGGCACAATAACGATAAATTTCAGAGATAACTATGCGACACTGACCGTATTCGACAATTTCGAACACTCTGCCGTTACTCCCCCTGTCAATCCACCAGTGCCGGAAGTAACTCCGGAAAATATATTCCCCGTTGAATCCGACACTCATTCATCGAAGACAAAAGACAAGTCTTCCATCGATGTCAGATTGTTGCCGGGAAGCATGCACATCATAAAGTACTGGAGAATATAATGCATGGATTCCCTTCCATGTCACGGGACTTCGTCATAATCCGCCCTGAACCGCTCCTCGACTTCGCTGAAGTCACTCTCCCGGATATAGCGGAACAACCGCCAGCTGTACTCTGATTCCTTGTACCTCGCCAGACTTCCCCGGGGCACATAGACACGCACGTCGTCATAATCGGAAAAGGCAGTGGGCGAAAGCTGCGGCGGCTCTTCCCTCATAACATAGATTCTCCGCACGTCTTTGATGTCGGCGAATGCCCTGTCGTCTATGCTGTCAACATCGAGGCAGATGTCCTTCACATTGACACAGCTGTCGAAGGCAGACCTCCCTACCCTTGCAGCGTTACGGACTCTTACGCTTCTAAGGTTCCGCGACTTCCGGAAAGCATAGGGAGACACTTTACCCTTCCGGACGTCTATGTCCAGATGCCGCACTTCGTTACCGAAGACGTTGAAATGTCCCGACAGGGCTATCGGATTCGACAACTCCGTCTCGAATTCCACTTTGCTCCATACGTCGGGACTGCATATATCCACAGTCCTCAGCCCGACACAACCCTCGAACGCATTCGCGCCTATCCGGCGCAACCGTTGACCGAAACGGATCTCCGTCAGTTTCCAACATCCCTGGAATCCCCGTTTCCCAAGTATCTCCAGACGGCGCAACTCTATTGGATCAGCCAATAATCCATTTTCTGCGACAGCCTCGTCTCCGATATATTCGACTCCGGGCATCTCTATCCTGTCTAAATGATGATTTTCACGGATAGCTTTTTCTCCGATTCGTCTTACCGTCGACGGAAGTATGATATATATAGTTTCCGGCAGACCACCTAGACCCCGTGCATAGACATACCTGGGATAAGACCCTTTGTAGTAATCGGAGTTTTTTGATATCTCTACAGAAGTAACTATATATCTTTTGCAATGTTCATCTGATCTTGAATCAACGAAGACGGAATCCGGTGCGACAGCATATCCCGGCCCAAAAACCCCCACACCTGATACCCACGACTGTTTATGACCTATTATTTTAGCTGTATCGCCGTCTAATTCGTACAACAAACCTCTCTCCTCATATACCCCATCAGCATTGCATGTCAATATACCCATGACAATGTTTATTATGACTATCAGATTCTTTTTCATCGTGATTATAAATTTCAAAAACAGAATAGAACAACTACGCGCGTTTGAACGTTATACCATGCAAAGATAACATTTTATCAAACACGCACCAAATTTATTATCATTTTCTAATTATAAAAATTTATGAACAGGAATAATCCCGTCTCGGACAACCGTCAATTCGATTTATTGACGGGAAGAAACAGTTCTTTCCCCATAGGTGACAAATCAAATGACCCGTATATATCCCCGACTCCCGGACATCTGCCACTTGTGGCATGGTCGCCCGTGCCCCGTGATTTCCAGATTCTTCTGGATTGTGATGACACAACCTTATGCGAGAATCCTCCCGGATACGTCGGTTCCGCCGAATATGACGCATTACTTGATGAAATCACACTGGCACTAAAGGAATCAGGATTCAACACCATCGTGATGATGGGTTCCTACAAAGGTTGCGAGGGTATGATGGAGGCGGCTCTCGACACTATCGGCTCCGACGGCAAGACATGCGATATAAAGTCTATTTTCGTCTTGCTGCCAAGATACCGTGAATCATTCGCCGCCATAAACTCGACCATCAGTCATTTCTCAGACAGAATATCACCAAAGGGTAAACAATATCCAAGCTCCTTTCTTATCATGGACGAACCACAGTTCAACGATTGGAGCCAGCCGGTATTCGCTTTACAATACTATGAAACCAAGGACAAAGTCAGTCAATATTCATGGAACAATTTCACCCTTCCCTGCATTTATCTCAAGCAATGGAGAGACCGCTGGATGTTCTTTGCAAACCTGGGAGGAGCGAATGATGAATATGATAAAAAAACAGACAAATGGAAAATTGTGAGTCTTGCTTCCGAAAAATATCGGTCACTTTTTGTAGCCGCCGCAGACAATCAGGAACAGTATCTTAAGGCTCTGCAATTGCTTTTCCACCCCGCCGTCTGGAGCTATGACCAATATCCTTTCGTTATTTATAAAATTATTTAAGTTTCGCAAGTATGTAATTTCAGAGATACGGGCATAAAAAAACGA
>CAJUAT010000056.1 GCA_910584525.1 uncultured Muribaculaceae bacterium
TTTTATATCTTAAAAGACTTTTTATGTTTTTGAAATAAGTTTAAATCACTTCATTTGATGGTCTTGAACTGCTCCACGTTTCCGTAGGAATAGAGCATCTCTTTCTTTATGGAGCCATCCTTGTCTTTCTTCTCCACTTCCACCAGCTCTACGTAAGGACGTACATAGTAGACGGTCTCTTTGGTAAGGCCGGAGATTGTCTTCTGGAAGTCGCGTTTGTCGGTTTCGGTTTCCACATAGAAGATTTTGGCCTTGGGATAACTGTAACGTTCGGACCATGGCACGATTTCCTCGCTGTTCATGTCGAATTCCGACGCATTGGAGTAATCTTTGGAAATCATGAATCCGCAGTCCAGACGGTCTATACCAATCTTCGTGTAGGCAACGGTGCCGTTGAGGGTAGCGGAGTTGGCGGTGATTTTCTCGGTGGATTTCATGCCTACCTCAATCTCCGAGGGAGCCACTGTCTTGAATGTTTTTACATCGGGGCTGTAGAAGTACTTGCCGTTCCAGTAGAAGAAGGAGCGGCAGTAGTATGTTACGCCCGGGATGAGGTCGTCGACATTGCAGGTGATGCGGCCGTTCATGTTCTCTGAGGTTGTAACCTGAGAGGGCTTGTCGAAGTCTTCCTCGGTCTCGAAATGGTTGGCAGTCCATTCCTTATACCACTCGTATGTGAGAGTCTCGGCGGTAGCCATCTGTTTGGCATCGGTGAAGATGAAGCCATATTTCTGGTCTTCGTTCACGTCGCGGAGGTTACCCACATTGACGATGCCGTTCATGTCGGCGCATACTGCCTTGAGGGCACTCACGTCGGAGGTGGAGATGGTCATCTCCTGCGACGGGTCGAGCGTTGTGAACGTGGCCACGGAGGAATAGTTCACATTCTGGCCTATGGCCACATAGGCGCGATAATAGTAGGTGGTGGCGGGCATGAGGTGCACGAGCTCCTTCTCGAACTTGCCGTCGGTTGCCGAGCTGTTGATCTGCTTGGATGTGCACACATACTCCTCCTTGTCGTATTTGTCGCTGCGTCCGTTGAGAAGGAGTTTTCCTTCATAGTCGAAATTCGGAGTGGTCATGGCAGGCATGAACACGATGCCGTAAGTGTGGTCGCTGGTAATCTTGGGGAAGTCTACAGTACCCAGAAGAATGGCGCTGGTGTAGGTTACGTTGCGGGTCTTGCCCACGCAGATGAGGTTCCCCTTGAGCTAGCCGTAGTCGGCGTGCTCCCTGTCATTGTCGGGATTGTTGGGTACGTCAGGGTCGTCCTTCTTGCAGCCCGTGAGCAACATGCCCAGGATGGCTGCTACCATCATGAAATAGGTAAATGTTGTTTTCATTGATTGTGAGTGTTAGTGTAAAATAAAAAAATCCGAGGGGGCGTGCCATAGAGGTAGCGGTTCCCCTCGGATTATGCTGTGGATTCCTTATGTGTGTGGAATTATTTTCCTTCTTCCTTCTGCATTTGCTCTTTGAGAGCCTGGAGGGCACCGAGGTCGCCGAGAGTAGTCTTCTCGAGCTGCTGGGGAGCTATGCTCTCGCTCTTCTCGTGCTTCTCGCTGCGGCGGGGTGCCTTCTCGCGCTTCTCGCTGCGGGTGGCATCCTCGGCGATGCGGCTGTGGCTCAGGATGATGCGACGGTTGTCCTTGTTGAACTCGATAACCTTGAACTCGAGCTTCTCGCCAAGCTTGGCCTGGCTGCCATCCTCCTTCACGAGATGCTTGGGAGTGGCGAAGCCTTCGATACCATGGTCGAGGCTGATCACGGCACCCTTGTCGAGCACCTCGGTGATCTCACCCTCGTGGATGGTGCCTACGGCAAACTCGTTCTCGTAGGTCTCCCAGGGATTCTCCTCGAGCTGCTTGTGGCCGAGGCTCAGACGACGGTTGTCCTTGTCGATTTCCAGTACCTGGACGTCGATCTCGTTGCCAACCTGAGTGAACTCGCTGGGGTGCTTGATCTTGCGTGTCCAGCTGAGGTCGCTGATGTGGATGAGGCCGTCAACGCCCTCCTCGATCTCTACGAACACACCGAAGTGGGTGAAGTTGCGAACCTTGGCCTTATGACGCGAGCCGATGGCATACTTCTGCTCGATGCCGTCCCAGGGGTCGTTCTTGAGCTGCTTGAGGCCGAGGCTCATCTTGCGCTCGTCGCGGTCGAGAGTCAGGATCACTGCCTCCACGTCGTCGCCGACCTTCAGGAAGTCCTGGGCGCTGCGCAGGTGCTGGCTCCAGCTCATCTCGCTCACGTGGATAAGACCCTCCACGCCGGGCTGTACCTCTACGAAGGCACCATAGTCGGCCATAACCACTACCTTGCCCTTCACGTGGTCGCCTACCTTCAGGCTGGCGTCCAGGTTGTCCCAAGGATGCGGCATGAGCTGCTTGATACCGAGGGCGATACGCTTCTTCTCGTTGTCGAAGTCGAGGATCACAACCTTGATGTCCTGGTCGAGCTCCACAACCTCGCGGGGATCCGATACGCGGCCCCAGCTGAGGTCGGTGATGTGTACCAGACCGTCAACACCGCCAAGGTCAACGAACACACCATAGTTGGTGATGTTCTTCACCTTGCCCTCGAGCACCTGACCCTTCTCCAGCTTGGAGATAATCTCGCGCTTCTGAGCCTCCAGCTCGGCCTCGATGAGGGCCTTGTGGCTCACGACAACGTTCTTGTATTCCTGATTGATCTTGACAACCTTGAAGTCCATGGTCTTGTCAAGATAGATGTCATAGTCGCGGATGGGGCGTACATCTATCTGGCTGCCGGGGAGGAATGCCTCGATTCCGAAGATGTCCACAATCATACCGCCTTTGGTGCGGCTCTTTACGTAGCCCTTGATAACCTCGTCGTTCTGGAGGGCCTGGTTTACGCGGTCCCAGCTGCGTGTCTGGCATGCCTTCTTGTGGCTCAGACGGAGCTGTCCGTTCTTGTCCTCCAGAGTCTCGATATAGACTTCAACCTCGTCACCTTCCTTGAGGTCGGGGTTGTAGCGGAATTCGCTGATGGGGATGATGGCGTCGGACTTCATGCCGATATCAACTCGCACTTCGCGCTTGCTGATCGATTTCACGGTGCCGGTTACCACCTCGTTCTCTTTTGCCGTCTTCAAAGATTCGTCGTAGGTCTTTGTGAGCTCCTCGCGGCTCTTCTCGCCGGCTGTGCTGCCGTTTTCGTAGGCTTCCCAATCGAAGTCTGCGATCGGGGTCTGTACTTTTTCAGTCATTAAATTGGTTAATAATAATAATAATTCTTTCTCTCTCGCTTGTTGACTCGTTTCCGAAATCGCCGCAAAGATATAAAAAAATCCCCATTCATCCAAATTGCCCGACGGGAGCATGCTTCTTTTTTGACGAGGCATGCTTCTTTTTTTGACGAGGCATGCTTCTTTTTTTGACGGGAGAACAGGAGAACAGGAGAGTCGGGTAAGTTTTTTTGATATTCAGAGTGCTCATAGAAGCGGCAGGTACATCTCTCACATAAGCCACATAAGTCGCATAAATCACATCCCTCACATAAGCCACATAAGTCACATAAATCACATCCCTCACATAAGCCACTTAAATCACATCCGTCACATCCCCCCTCATAAAAAAGGCCACAGAAATCTCTGCGGCCTTTTTTATGAGGGGATGAATAATCTCAGCGGATTACCTTGGTTGTCTTGCCGTTGGCTACGCGGATGTAGATGCCGTTGGCGGGGTTCTTCACCTCGACGCCCTGCAGGTTGAACCAGCGGGCGTCGCTGTCGTTGTCGGCATCGACGCCATCAATGCCTGTTACGATGCTGAACTGGAATGTCTCTGTGTTCGACTGCTTGTCGGCGGTCTTGGCGTAGAACTCCAGTTTGCCCTGCTCTGAGCCGCCACACTCGATGGGTGCGGAGTAGAGGGTGAAATCTTCGCCGGCACGGGTTTTCACTTTGTTGACGGAAGACTCATCGGGGTCGTAGCCTGGGCCCTGAGTCTTTTTGTAGTAAATCTGGGCACCTTCGGTGGCGGTGGTCAGGGTGATGGTCAGCAAGCCGCCGCTGGTGTTGTCGTAGCCACCGTACCAGAAACCGTTGTTGTCGGAGTATGAGTAGCTGAGCGGGAAGTCACCGGTGCCGGTGGTGGAAATCTCGGGCACAGGTATCGGGCTATTTAAGCCGGCCAGAGAGCTGATGACTATTTCTGTGGAAACCTCACCGGCCTCGTAGGTCTTGAGATTGGTGTTGTCGAAAGTCTTCGACCATGAAGCGGTTATTGTAGCCTTGCCGGGAGTGCGGACTATGATTTCACCATTCTCATTTACGTTTATGGCCTTCTCGTTCGACGACTTGTAGAGTATCTTGTTTTTCAGAGCAGTAGGCACATTCTGAAGCTCAGGAGCTGTGAAGTTGTTGATGGGAGCCATAACTGTTTCGGCACTCCACTGGCACTGCGCCTGGATGAGATTTTCAATGACAGTGATAATTTCGACCGCCTCTTCAGAGGCATTCCAATTGTTGTTGCCGGGGAATTTGACGCCAATCATAGTACCTTCATTGGTGCCGTTATCTTTGACCGGAGTGGTATCGACAGCTTTCATCTTCCAGACTTTGGTGGCTTCATCAAAGCTGAAAGTCACAAAACGCGGCTCACCCTCAGCATATGCATCTTCCAGTTCAAAATCTTTGTAGAGGTCAGCGGGGAGGTTGGTTTCGAACTGCAGGTCGTAAGTCTCGCCCTGTTTCAAAATCTGGGGAACATCCTTGAATGTCAGGGTGGCAGTAGCCTTATTGACATTCAGCGTATAGCTTATCGACTTCTCTTTATAGTTGTCAGTAGCGGCCACGGTAGCGGTGACGACGGTAGAGCCGGCACCCTTGACGGTAACAAAGCCGTCGGCATTCACGGTAGCCACGGTTTCGGCGGATGAGGAGTAGGATACCTGGCCGTCGCTGTTGGTAATCATCTTGTTGGTGAAAGGCTTCGGATTGACGCTGTAATCTACAGCTATCGGGCCAGCGTCGGCAAAACTCATGATAGGCTCGGCAGGACCGAGTTTATGCATGAAGATGCGCAGATTTTCAAAAACACCGGATTTGGTAGATGTATATGCGCTAAATAAGTTACCGGAGTTTTCTGTGCCATTATAGTAAATGTATTTACCTGCTGTTGTAACATCGAAAGTGGCAGTTACGGTTCCATTATTCATCGTAAGCGTGATTGGATTTCCCGTATCGTCACTCTTAAGACCGTTGCTTCCCCCATTATTTGTAAGATAATTAATGGAAGAGCCTTCTTTGTAGCTGATTTTGTAGTTGGTGCCATCTTTTTTTATGCTGAATATCTGAGGCGCCTCGGTGCCAAAAGTCAGCATCTTATCTTGTATATTTACATCTGTGGCTGACCAGTTGCTAGATTTTTGTGCAAGCATTGCTTTCGCTTTGCCTGAAGCGCAAATCACATATTCTGCATTTTCGCTGAGATTGCTTAAATCCTCAACCAAAACAAAGGGTACTGCGATTGTATATTCTGCAGTTGCCACTTCCGAATTCTCAAGTCCTTCTTTTACAGCTATGGCCTTGATGGTCATGGCTTCGTTGACTGTGATGGGAGTAGTGTATTCAGTGGATGATGCGGTAGGGGTTGTGCCGTCTCTAGTATAATAGATGGTTGCACCCGTAGTAGATGTGGCAATGCTGACTTTGGTGCCGGCTTCTACTGCACCGGCAGCAGGAGTGAAGGTCGGCGTGGAAACTTTGATCTCCGGTTCGGGAGTAGAGCCTCCGTCATAATGCAATGTGATAGATTGGATGTAGGAGCGATTCCCCTTAGCGCATGAAAAGGTTATGTTTTCTACATCTATGGGGTTGGAGATATTGGCCGAATACGTGTTAAGTCCGCCGGTTACTCTAAAGCTCTGGGTTGCTGACGCATTGTTGGCCCCCCCCAATTTGACATTTAGTGAATATGTTTTGGATGAATTATAAGGAGCAGCTTGGATATCTATCTTAGAAACTTTCTTTTTTGCTATGTCAGAAAGGTTGAATCCAAGACTTCCTGCAGCACTTCCTGTGGCAACATTTATTCCATATTTCGAATTGTAATTTGCCTTGGTAGCCGCAGTCAGTTTACCGGTAACGTAGTTGGCGTCAGTTGCTGTTGCAACAATAGTCGATGCGTTGATAGTTGTAGATGCGGCGGTTCCATCCTGCTTGTCAGCAGAAACTTTAAAGTTAATTGTATAAGATTTGGTTTCCGCATTTGCGGTGATGCCGAGGACGAAGATGGCCATGATGGCGATGAGCGTCTTCAGCATGAGGGTGGGTAGTATTTTTTGTTTCATATCGTGTTGTTATTGATTGTCGTTATTTGTGCCGCGTGCGGCTTTTTGTTGTCGCATTGACGGACCTACCGCAGTCAGGGCACTCTTTGCCCTATCCTTTCGCCGACAAAATTACGGATTATTTCCTATATACGGAAATTTCCCCTGACTTTTTTCGCAGGACGTGTGTTTTGTGTATCATATAACTGACCCGTCAGTGAAGAGTCTCCGACTCTACTGGGTATATTGCAGTCTGAACCCCACCTAACTCGCTGTGCCGACGGCTGGCGCTGTCGACCCCAGCTCGTAAAGGTGGGGTTAACCATGTCTTGCCTCTCCGAGGCAGGCTGCAACATCCATCTCTCACTCCGAGGCAGGCTGCAACATCCATCTCTCACTCCGAGGCAGGCTGCAACATCCATCTCTCACTCCGAGGCAGGTGTGCATCCATCCCATAAGCATTATGTGGATGCGCTGCGTTGCTGTAGGGACGCACGGCTCGTGCGTCCGCATCCGTTGAAGTTAATGGCTTTATACCGGACGCACGAGCCGTGCGTCCCTACAAGGGTCAAATGCACATTTACTTTGTTGCCATACTATACCTATGACACTGCCTCGAAGAGGCAAGACATGGTTAACCCCACCTTTACGAGCTGAGAGGCTGAACAACCGTTCGCGATAGCGGACGGTGTCAGCCTCCACAGCGAGTTAGGTGGGGACCAGACTGCATATAGGCAGCAGGGTCGGCGACCCTGCACTATTCTCTTAGGGCGATGTGCAGCGGCTCCGCGATGGTCGTGTCGAGGTTGCGGGGCGGAAGTATCATCTGCTGCAGGCGTGTCCCTTCAAGTTTGCACGACAGTATACCGCGCGTGGCTCCGTACAGCATACTGCTGAAATGCCGCACCGGCTCCACCGGCATCTCAAACGTCTCTCCCTTGACAAAAGAGCCGAACGACTCGGCATCCAGCTCGTAGGTCGCTCCAGTCTTTATCTTCATCACCGGCCTGTCTTCTATGGAATACATCACTTCCAGCATGCAACTGAGCCGGTGTGTGGACGCGTCTACTCCATAGCCGAAGGAGGTCTTTATCTCCATCCGTCCCTCATCCCCGTTGAGATTCTCGTCGAAGTAGGCGAACTCCAAGGTCCGCAGGTCCAGAAACTTATATGATATGTTCATGCCATCTCTTTTTTTAGTTTTACAAGCTCGATGTCTTTCATAAAGACGACATCGCGTTGCGTACGGTTTATGGATTTATAACTGTCGGTTATGTCGGGGATGTAAGCAACTTTGGGAATAGTCATCTCATCGACATGGCTTTCCTGATAGCTGATCTGGATCTCAACTTTAAGCTGCATTTCCGGTTTGGCGGCTTTTTTGCGTTTCGGCGCTATCTCCCTGTCGATGATGTTTATGCCGAGAGCCTTTTCGATTTTGACGAGGGTTTTGAGCTCCATGTTTGATTTGCCGCGCATATACCTGCTCACTACGGATGGGTCTACCTCCATCATCTCAGCGAGCTGCAGCTGGTTGATGCCGGCCAGACGCATGCCGCGACGCATCTGCATGGCTATGTTGAAGGCTGTGGTCAGAAAGTCGGCATCGGCTATTTCCCTGGCCTCACGCCTTTTGACAGTCTCCTTTTCCGGCCGCGCTATCGCCCGCAGCCTCTCGGCATCCATGCGTATTATCTCGCCTTGTCGTGTCTCCTCATTCTTCTTCATGATCCTCCTCCATATATTGCGTCAATCCCGGATAATCAACAATCCCTTCGGATTCAAGAAACCTGCTGACCGACTTCACCCGCTTCTCCAGCTCATCATGGACTGTCGAGTCGTTACCTTTGCGGTCAAAGGCCGGACTGTCCTGGGTCCGTTTCGTAATTTTTATGGCTCCATATATAATCAAGTCGCAGTTCGGCTCTATCTCCAAGGCATATATCCGTATCAGTGAATCCTTTGTGCCATAGCATTTCAGTCGCAGGTATTTCCCGGTATGATTATGTCTGGTTTCATTATTGTCATAAGGGATGAATATGTCGTCAAGACTTCTACCTCTGCCGGCTGTAAAGTCGTAGCAACAGTCCCTGATTCTGGTTTCAATGTCATACGACTGTTGTTGAACCAGGTACATGTACAGATCTGTCTCGGTTTTGTCATATCCATAAGTATCAACAACCCAGTCGCTTATCCGGTCGGTGAAATGGCTGAAATAATTACCGGTATATTGCTGATTTCTGAAATCCTTGAGTATGCAGCGATAAATATTCTCTTTGTCGCCACCATACTTTACGGCATATAAATTTGGTTTGGATACAGTTTCAATAGTCATTGCGAGGAGCTTTTTCTTATCATAACTTTGAACGCTAATTTATTATTGTGGCAATCCCTAAAATAATTGACTTATAAGTCATTTTTATACGGTCAGTACAGAGTCTCCGACTCTGCTGTGTATATGCAGTCTAAGCCCCACCTTTACGAGCCGGGAGGCTGAGCAACCGTTCGCGATAGCGGACGGTGTCAGCCTCCACGGCGAGTCAGGTGGGGTTGGGGGTTAGACCGGTATATAGGCGGCAGGGTCGGCGACCCTGCACTTTGATGAAGCCACCGCGGAGGGTCAGAGGATGACTTTGGCGGCTTTGCCGGCGGATACGCGGATGAAGATGCCGTTGGTGGGGTTCTTCACCTCGACGCCCTGCATGTTGTACCAGCGAGCATCGCTGTCAGCGTCCACACCCTCGATGCCCGACGGTATCGATGCGGTGACGGTGACTACGGCCTCCAGGTCGTTGATGGTACGCGCCGTGATCTGTGCCTGACCTGCAGCATGGGCTGTGATTGTGCCATTGGCGTCAACAGAGATTATCTCCGGTGCCGAGCTGCTCCATGTCACAGACTTGTCGAAAGCATTCGACGGCATGACCGTGGCCGTAAGATCAGCAGTCTTGCCGACCTCTATATCGGCAGCCGTATTGTCAATCTTCACCGATGTGGGACGCACGCCGATATAGAGCGTGAAAGCATCGGAGGCATACATGGCATACTGACGGTTGACGGCACGCACACTGTATTTGCCATCGGGGTAGAGGATAGTGGCCCTCGTGCGCGACGTGATGGTGCTCCCGCCGGATACAGACGGAGTGTAGTTGCCCAATGTAAACACCTGGCCCGTCTTGACATTCGTGAAGATGAAGGCGATGGGATTCGACACCGACGAGCTGCCCGGATTGGTATACTTCACGGTGATATAGCCGTTATTCCCGGAGATAAGGTCGGAGCCCTGCGATATGGAGTTGACCATGACATACGAGCTTACGAGGTCAGGGTCGGAACCGTCGAAGGTCACAAGGCCATTCTTGCCCTTCCTCACGTTGAGAGAGTTGGTGAAGTCAGGCTTCACCATAATGCTCTGGAATCGAGAGCTGCCGGGGTCTCTGGCAGCAGGCGTGGCCACATACGAACCGGCCGGCACTGCCGAGTCGAACACAGGACTGAATCCTTTAAGGCCGCTTATGCTTGTGCCCGACACTCCCTTGATGGAGTCGGGGGTAGCCTCGGCGAAATACTCGTTGCCCGCCTTGTCGCTAAGCCTGAGAGCCGGTATGTACTTGGTGTATACAGGGGAATAGTTGAAGATACCGCGGCTGAAAGCCACCATGTACGACGAAGAGTCGTAGAGGATGTTGTCCATGGCATAGAGAGGGAGGAACATCGCGGAGCCTTCCACCGGTTTCTGAATGCCGACGATTGCATCCTGGCTGGTATTGAATCCGGAACCGTCGCCGGAGCCGCCGGCACCCTGGTTGTCGGGGTCGAGGGCCGTCAGCAGGAAGTAGCCGTCGGACACGCCGCTCCAGCCCCAGTTGATATGATAATAGCCGTCAGACTTATAACCGTCGCAGATGAAGGAGTGGCCCCCTTCTTTCGACTGTCCGCCATAGATCACAGGGCGCCCGGCGGCAAGTTCGCCATAGATGATGTCGTCCCAGTCGGCAGCCGTGTAATAGTCGCGCAGAAGCATTGCCGCTCCCTTGTCGTAGCCCATGTTGTCGCGGAGGAAGTAGGGGATCTTCAGCGACAATGCACCGGAGCCGTAGATGCTGTAAGACATGTCGACACCAATGCCGCAGCCATACATCAGCGTGGCCACGGCGTCAGCCTGTGCCGTGCTGTATTTGCCCGAATAGCTGTCGAGCATGTTGGCCCAGTCGAAGGTTGTGGCGCCATAGTCGAATGTCAGCTTCTTGCCGCCATAGGTTATGGAATGCTCGCCGGTACCTTTGACAGGCCAGCGGTGATAGTTGGCCACCTGCGCCGTGGATGTGGCCACGCAGCCGGTGTAAGTCCTCTGGGAGCCGGAGGCGGGGCATAGGTTGTTGTAGGGGGTACCCTGGTCCCAGGTGGTCTTCACGAGGGGAGCCACAGCCTCTCTACCCGCCTTGGGGCCGACAAGGGATGCATCGACGCCGGCGGCAGCCTGGTTGAGCCACCACAGCAAAGCCGGAGGCAGGTCGGCACCATTATAGCCGCTGCCATATCCCAAGACTACAGGCTGGCTGTCGTCGGCCGACAGCACCACGAAAGAATCGTCGGCAGCCGTGAACACATAGGCACCGGCACGTTGCGTCTTCTGACTCGTCACACTACGCTCGAGAGTGTAGGATGCATTGCGGACCGCATTCTCGCGACGTATCCCGCCATTGGAGCCGTCGAGGTAACGCTGCAACGCCTCCCCGGCGCTCAGCTCCCGGGCTACGGCACTACCCGCACCTGACAACATCGCCCCTGTCAAAAGGGAAATCAGTATCCTGTTTTTCATATTCTGAGTTTAAAAATATAGAGTCCCGAACCGATTCCGGACCGAGACCCGTCAATCATATTTCAGTTATTTCAAGTAAACCTTAGACGACTTGCCGTTCTTCCGCATGATGAAGATACCGTTGGAAGGCTTGATGACTCTGAGGCCGTTGATGTCGAAGAACTCGGCATCGTCGGTGCAGTTGTCGGCGTCGATGACACCGATACCGCTGGCCACGGCGAGGTTGAGAGCCACATTGCGCGAGAAGTCGCCGGAGGTGGCGGTGAGGAGATGGCGGTTGCCGGGGGTGGCGTTATTCCAGGCGGTCTTGCCGTCGGCATCCACGGTGAAGACGCTGCCGCCCCATGTCACGTTGCCGGGCATGGTCACCGTGAAGGCATGCGACACATTGTCGGCATGGTCTTCGTCGGCGAGTACTACGGCAGCGGCAGCCAGATGGGCCACAGGCTCATTCTCGAAGCCCTTGAGCATGGGATAACCCTTGTCGTGGGCTGCGAAAGCCTCGCCGAGAGCTGCCGTGAACATCTCCGAGGTCTTCAAGCCGCGAGCATCGGCGTTGTCGGCGCGTGCCGCTCCGCCCATGCCGGCCATCTGAAGGTCGTAATAGCAGTTGGAATACTTCACGAGGGTCACAGCCGTGGCAGCATCGCCATGTATCTGGCCGCACGTGTTGGCCTTCGTGTCGTCGAGACATTCCACACGGCCCACATTGTAGCAGTTCACCACCTGCGTGCCCAGCTCCGTCTCCGACTTCCCCTTGTAGGGAAGACCCACGATACCTGCCACATTGGCATAACCCGAGATGTCGCCAACGTTGAAGCAGTCGGTGATTTCGGCGGGGCCGTAGCCTATGATACCGCCGATCTTCCATGCCGTGGTGGCCGATGTGCCCGTGGAGCTTACGGCGCCAACGTTGAAGCAGCGGCGGATATGGTTGCCGCCGATGTCATAGTAGGCATAGCCGGCGATACCGCCCACCTCATATGTGCCAGACACGTTTCCGGCGTTGAAGCTGTCCTCCACAGTGAAGCCTCTCATGATACCGAAGATACCACCCACGTCGTTCTTGGTGCCGGTGACGTCGCCATAGTTGCGGGCGCCGCGGAGCGTGGCGGGATTTTTGAGGGTGCTCTTGGAGTTGCCGATGATGCCGCCCACATTGGCAGCGCCCTTGACGGCGCCGTAGTTGGTGACGTTCACAAGCTCATGGGCATAGTCGGCGGCTGTGCCGACGATACCGCCGGCCTCGTTGGTGCCTGCCGTCACGTTGCCATGGTTCTCGCAATTCTCCACACGCTGCTGGCGGAAGAGCTGGGCCACGATACCGCCGGCACTCGTGGTGGCCGCCTTGACGTCGCCATAGTTCTTGCAGTTGAGCACCGTGATGCACTCGTCTTTCTGCGTCCACAGGTAGCCTATGATACCGCCGGCGTTTGTGGTGGTGGATTCCACTTCGCCATAGTTGACATTGTCGTAACCGGGATTACCCTTTGTAGAGCCGATGATACCGCCGCAGGAGCCTTTGGCCATGACTTTGCCACGGTTCACATTGTGGTGGATGAGCACGCGGTCGGCCTCATAGTTGCCTATGATACCGCCGGCGGCATTGTTCTTGAGAGCCGTTACGGCGCCATGGTTCTCGCAGTTGTAAACCTGTGCGCCCTCCTCGCCGTAGCCGACGATACCTCCTACAGCCGTCATCGAGTTGGCCGTGACGTTGCCATAGTTGACGATGTCGTGGATCTTGCCCGAGGATATGCCGGCGATCATGCCCACACGCTGGTAACCGTCGATGGAGCAGCTCTTGTCGACAGTGAAGTCGAAAATCTCGGCATTGGCGCCCACGTAACCGAAGAGACCCTTGCCCGAACCGGCCTTGTTGTCGGTCGACTGGAAGGAGGCATTCTTGATGGTGTGCTTGCGTCCGTCGAGTGAACCCTCGAAGTATGTCTGGTCGTCGCCGCACCATACCACGAGACCTTCGTCGGCAAAGTCAATGTCGGCGCCCAGGGCGAAGTACTCGCCGAAGAAGGGGGCATGGTTCTCCTCGGAATAGATGGCGAGGGTGTTCCAGTCGGCGGCATTGTTGATGATCCAGGGGTCATTCTTGAGGCCGGAGCCGTTGGCCAGCAGCTTGGGAGTGGCGAAGAGGGAGGCCTCTATGGTGTATTTGCCGTCGGTGATGGTAAGGGTGCCGCGCTGTACGGCGGTAGTCTTGTCGTGCAGCAGCTTGTTGCCCTCAATCTTGTAGGAGTCGGTGGTGGCTATGGAAGCCTTGGCACCCTCTGGGAGGTTTATCAGAGCCTCCGAGCGGTTGTCGAAGCGGCTCTCCACACGCGGTTCGGTAATGAAAGAGACGTAACCGGCGGCGAAGAAGCGGGACGCGGGCTGGCCGGCGAAAGCCTTGAGCACCGGATACTTGCCGGCTTCGCAGAGCCAGAGGTCGCTCTTGAGCTGTGTGGGGCAAGTGCCGGCGGTGAGCTGCGCCGTGGTGAGACCCATGCAGGTCTCCGGGGTGGTGTTGGCTACACCGGCGTTGGCGCCAAACTGGCGGTCGAAGATGTTGTCGGAGATGTTCTTGGCAGCGGAAGTACCGCAGATGGCTCCGTGGGTGAGGGCCTTCTCGCTGTCGTCGACGATACCCGTGTTGAGGTTCCCTTTCACTACGAAGTCGTCGCCGGCCCAGTCGCGGCCTATGATACCGCCGATGTTGGAGGTGGCGGCGATGACAGCCTGGTTGAGGCAGTTGGTTACTGTGGCGTTGTTGTCGCCGACGATACCGCCGGCATAGCAGCAGCGCGAGGCGTCGCTGTTGAAGGGAGCTGTGAGAACGGCATTTGTCAGCAGCTTCGACGATACCTTGCCGGAGTTCTGGCAGGCGTCGACGATGCCGTTGTTCTCGGCGGCGATACCGCCCACGTACATGTCGCCGCTCGTGATGGCACCGTCGTTATAGCAGCCAGTCACGGAGGCTCCCTCGCTTACTATGGAGGTGATGCCGGCGGCCGACTGATAATAAGCCGTCACGTCGGCATGGTTCACGATATTCTCCAGCTTGCCGCCGTTGAGGATGAAGGGAGCCACATTGCTGCCACCCTCGAAGCGGCAGGTGGCGTCGAAGACGATGTTCTTCACCGTGGCGTCCTTGCCCACATAGGCCATGAAGCCGGCGAAATTGTTGCTCTTGGTGTCGGCGGTGATACCGATCACCAGATTCCTGAAGGTATGGCCGTCGCCGTCGAGCGTACCGTTGAAGGCATAGTCGACGCCAAGTTTGGAGTAGGCCCTGAAGGTGGCCGGCATACCGGTGAAGTCTATGTCGTTGACAATCCTGAAGTTCTTGCCCGTGAAGTCGTAACCCTCCTCGTCGACGGCTGCGAACATCTTGTCGAGGTCAGCTTTGTTCTTGATGAGGAATGGAGCTTCGGCAGTTCCGGCGCCTTCGAACATGGCGGGAGCCGTGGTGACGCGGAAGAGCTTATATATCCTGTTGTCGGCCGACAGGATTGCCAGCACGTCGGTGGATATGGCGGTGGCCGTCACGCTGACGTTGGAACCGGAGATCTTAAGGCCGTTTCCGGTGTCGCTGAGGTTGCTGCCGTTCATGAAAGTCCAGTTCACGGCGGGACCTGTGGTGAGCGTGAATGCCGAGTGAACATCCTTGATGTTCTCGCCATCGGCAAGCACCATGGGAGAGCTGAACACGGCGATGTAGCTGTAGTCCTTGAAGGCCTTGAGCACGGGATAAGCGCCGTTGGCGGCCGTCCAGGCGTCGGCGGAAAAGCCTTCGGGCAGCGTGCCGGAAATCAGCGCGCGTGTGGAGAGACCTCCCTTGCCGTGGTTGTAGGCTGCCTGGTTGTCGTAATATGAATTGCTTACGGAATAGAGGGTGGTGTCGGCGGGTGTTGAGGTTATCTCGTTGCCGCGCACGGCATTTCCGCAGACCACAGAGGCTGTGGAGAGGGAGGTGTTGACCTGCGCTTTGTCGTCGAGCTGACCGGCGATGCCGCCGATGTTGGGAGTCTGGCCGGCCACGATGGTACCCGCGGAGTGGCAGTTGGTGATTATGACTCCGTCGCCGTCGGCGACGATACCACCCACTTTGGCGCTGGAGGCCTTTTGAGGCGAGTGGCTGATGATGCCTGCGAACATGTTGTTGTCGAGCGTGCAGGCTGTGGCGTAGCCGGCGATACCGCCGATGATTTCGTTGGCTTTGCCGGAGAGAGTGCCCTGGTAGAGGCAGTTGCGGATAAGGCCGGTGGCGCGGGTGATGTTGGAGCAGATACCTCCAATCTTGCATGTTGAGGATGCCTGCATGGAGGGTTCGGGGATGACGGAGCTGGTGACGTTGACGATATGACCGCCATTGCTGCTGCCCACGGCGCCGCCAAGCATGTCGTTACCCTTGACGGTGCCCGATGCGGTACAGTTCTCCACGATACCCGGCTCCAGGAGTGTGCCGGCGAGAGGTCCCATATATATTGACCCGGGGGCCAGGAGGTTGGCGTTCTCGACGGTGACGTTGTAAATCTTTCCCTTGCAGTAACCTGCCACGGCGGCCACGTCCTTGTTGACACTCTTGATGAGAGCATTCTTTATTGTAAGGTTCTTGATTTCGCCGCCTTCGGCGAGCTGTCCGAAGAGGGCGGCAGCCAGGTTGGCATCCTTGCGGCTTTCGTCGACGCTGAGGTTGGCTATGGTGAAGCCGCCGCCGTCATAGATGCCGCCGAATGCCTGTGCAGCCTGCTGCGAGATAGGCTCGAAAGCTTCTATGCCCGACATGTCGATGTTGGCGGTCTGCTTGAAACAGATACCCTTGAGGGCCACACGCGATGCCACAACATTCGCGTTGTAGTTGGTGACGCGCGACAGTGTCTGCAGGTCCTCGGGGGTGGATATCAGGTAAGGGCTTGCTTCCGTACCCTCGCCCTGAAGAGTGAGGGCGGCACTGTAGGGAGTGAACGCATCCTCGCAGGTGATCACGGTCTTGGTGATGATGTCGTATTTCTTCGCGGTCTTCGCGGTGCCTGCCGCCAGTCCCCATTGCCCGAAGGTGATGGTGTTCCCCTCGTATTTTCCTTTCATCTTCACCGAGGTGCCCTCCATCACGCAGTTGGCCGGTGTGGTCTCGTCAAGGGTCTTGACGGCATAGTTCTTGTATGTCGTGGTGCCGACCTTGAGCACGTTGGAGCCCGTGTTGAGGCTTACGTTGCCCACGGAGTCGAGGGTGGCCTTGATGCTGGTGCCGATGATGCCGTAGAAGTTCTTGATCATGATGCTTCCCTGACTGGTGCGGCGCACATGTATCTTTTGAGGCTCCGGATTATCGAACATCAGCGAGGTGTTGACGGCCGTGGCGTTGAGCTTGCTGATCTCCTCGGAGGTAACCATGATCTGGCCACCCTGGTTGGGACCCTGCACCGACAGGAACATCATACCTTTCTGGAACTGGATTACTCCGTTGTTGAGAATCTTTCCAGTGATGGGCCTTGATGGGTCGTACTTCATCACATCGTAGTCCACGTAATAACCCTTGAGCACGTCGCCGTCGGGAGTGGTGCCGAAGTCGCTGCCGCCAGGGATGTTTACGGTGTTGTCGCTGAGGTTGACGGTAGCCTTTACCGTCTCGTCGTTGCCGGCGAGGTTACGGATGTTGATTTCGTTGTTGCCTGAGCCGGCGGTTATGGTGACGGTGCCCGGAAGATAGTACACGTTGGTGTAGCCGTACATGGTGCGTTCGGCGGTGTACTCGCCGTAGAGAGGCGTCGCGGAGGTGAGGTTAGCCTCGTTGGCTACTGACATTACAGGCTCGGGCAATGTCTGCGTTGCCAGAGCCGCTTTCTCCTTGCTGAAGAGCATGGAGCCATTGCTGTCGGGGCTGCCCGGATCCGATGCCGTGGCCACCAGTATGCCGGTGGTCAACAACCCTGCTCCGATCAGGCCGATTAATGGTCTTTTCATAAGCGTCTGTTAATATAAGGTGTTAATGTTAGTTCTGAATTAAGATTGACAGTGCCTGGAAGCTCCTGGCAATGTGGAATCGAAATCTCAGAAATTTTTCAATTCGCTCGGAATATCATAATCATTCTATTGAAGTGATTTAAACTTATTTCAAAAACATAAAAAGTCTTTTAAGATATAAA